>JAFGKR010000239.1 GCA_016928515.1 Bacteroidota bacterium
GGTACTGCGATGAACCACGACAGCGGGATGAACCACGACAGCGGGATGAACCACGACAGCGGGATGAACCACGACAGCGGGATGAACGCGATATCCACAGCGGATACGAATTCCCCGAAGAAAGAGGTGACGGCGACATCCACCGCGGCTGCGATTGAATTCCGTGACGTCTCCGTGCGCTACGACCGGCTTCCCGCGCTGGAGCAGGTCAGCTTCACCATTCCCGAGGGCAGTTTCTGGGGTATTATCGGACCGAACGGTTCCGGGAAAAGCACGCTCGTCAAGACGGCGCTCGGCTTGTTGCGTCCCTATCGCGGTACCGTGCGCACACTCGGACGTGATCCGCAGGATCTCGGCTCTCTGCGTGCCCGGATCGGATACGTGCCGCAGTACGCCGAGCTGGATTTCTCCTTTCCCCTGCAGGTCATCGACGTCGTCGCGATGGGCCTGTACGGGGAGATCGGCATGTTCAAACGTGTGACGCGCACGCACCGGCAGCGGGCGCTGGAGGCGCTGGCGAAGGTGGATATGGAAGGATTCGCCGACCGGCAGATCAGCGCGCTTTCCGGCGGACAGCGACAGCGGGTGCTCATTGCCCGCGCGCTGGTGGTGAAGCCCACCCTGCTCATCCTCGACGAACCCACGGCCGCGCTCGACGTCGGTTCCGCCGAGGGACTCTACGGCTGGATCTCCGAGCTGCACGGCGGAGACTCGATGACACTCATCCTCGTCACGCACGACGTCGGTGTCGTGAGCCAGTATGTGGATTCCATCGCCTGTCTCAACCGCACACTCGTCGCACACGGACGACCGAAGGACGTGCTCAGCAACGAATCCCTCGAAAAAATGTACGGTTGCGGTGCCGTCCTTTTCGGACACGGCGACGTACCGCATATGGTCGTCAGGCACGGAGGGAATGATTAAATCCTTGCATTACAACTATGTGATCTGCGTTTCCCCGGAAGCTCAAACGACAAAGTGCAACGTGCCAAGCACTCCGAGCCTTCTGCGCCTTACACTTTGCTCTTTGCACTTCGCCCGCATCAGTTACACATCAGCTCAGCCCTGAGCACAAGGTTTTGGAAATACTCGACTATACATTCATGCAACGCGCGCTGATCGAGGCGGTCCTCATCGGGGGGATCTGCGCGGTAATCGGCGTGTATGTCGTTCTCAACGGTCTGTCGTTCATCGGAGCGGGGATCTCCCATTCGACGTTCGCGGGCGTCGGCTTCGGCCTGCTGCTGGGCATCGATCCGCTGTGGACGGCCCTGCTGTTCTCGACACTCGTTGCGCTGAGCATCGGTGCGGTCAGCGAGAAAACACAGCTGAAGCACGACACGTCCGTCGGGATTTTCTTCGCCGCCACGATGGCGTTGGGGGTGCTGCTGATCGGGCTGATGGACGACCGCTATATCGACGTCTTCAGCTATCTATTCGGCAACATCCTGGCGCTGACCGCGACGGATCTGTGGGTGAGTGCGGGCATGTCCACTCTCGTGCTGGGTATCGTCGTGCTTCTGTTCAAGGAATTTCTCGCATTGAGCTTTGACCGGGAGGTTGCCGCGGTGATTGGCCTCCCTGTACGGAAACTGCAGTACCTCCTGCTTGTTCTGATTGCGATCACCGTGGTGCTCAGCGTGAAATCGGTAGGCGTGGTGCTGGTGTCGGCACTGATTGTCACTCCCGCGGCAGCGGCGTACCAGCTGACGGTGAATTTCCGGCGCATGATGTTGCTGTCGGTGCTGTTCGGCATCGGGTCTGCTCTTGCGGGACTGTTCATCTCCTACTATATCGACATCCCTTCGGGTGCAGGGATCGTCCTCATCGCCACGATTCTCTTTTTCCTCGCCTGGATGTTCTCCCCGCGGCGCCGGCACGCCGGGTGAGAACACGCCAAGCCAGACGCTTCGGTCCGAAGCGCGCTGACGGTATGAGCACAGAGCGTTACGAGTAAATCAGCGGCAGAAGAATAATAACCGCGCCGATGGCGAGACGCTTGTAACCGGAGCTGCGGTAATCCGCGTCCGTTTTGTTTTTCAGCGTACGGACCATGCGGTCACGGTAGAAGGGCATGAAATGAAACGGGAGGATCAATTCGAAAAGAATCACCATCGCGTACAAGACGATCTGTCCGACATGCGCGGTTTCAAGCACGAAATGAGCCACGAGCGTCCCGAGAGCGAGAGACGTCAGGGAAAAACTGAATATCTCGAAAATCCCTGGTTTGCCTGTGTTGTAGAATGCGATCTCCGCCTCACGGTACGCACCCGGTGCAACGATGGCGCGCAGCGCGCTTCCCATATACATCGTGAGGAAGGCGATCATGGTCAGTAGTTCAAAGGTCTGCATGGTATCCGACGGTTGTTGTTCAGTCCAAATATACACAAAGCCACCGTGATTTGAAGTTGTCCCTGTTTCCCTCATTTCCCTCATTTCCCTCAATTCCCCTATTTCCCTCATTTCCCCTATTTCCCTCATTTCCCCCATTTCCCTCATTTCCCCCATTTCCCTCATTTCCCCTATTTCCCTCATTTCCCCTATTTCCCTACATTTCATTTTTCTCCGACTTGCATTGACAACGATCCATCGGAATCCATCCATAACGCGCAACTGTATCATGATGAAAGCTGCTCTCACCCTCGCCCTGCTCCTTCCCGTTCTCCTCAACGCACAATCCATCGGCACACGGGAATCACAGACAGAGGACACGCGCCTGCTGCGTTTCCCCGACATCCATCAGAACCGCATCGCCTTCGTCTATGCAGGCGACATCTACACGGTGTCCGCAGAAGGTGGTACGGCGCGGCAACTGACGGCGCATGAGGGATTGGAGCTGTTCCCGAAATTTTCCCCGGACGGTAACTGGATCGCCTTCACCGCGGAATACAGCGGGACACGGCAGGTATTCGTCATGCCGAGCGAGGGCGGAAAGCCCCGCCAATTGACCTTCCACAACGACGTGGGCACGCTTCCTCCCCGCGGTGGATATGACAACCAGGTGCTCGGTTGGACACCCGACGGTCAACGCATTCTCTTCCGTGCGAACCGTCTCCCGTGGAGCGAGCGCATGGGGCGGTTTTACACGATCAGCGCCGACGGGGGACTCGAGACGCCCCTCCCCATCCCCGAAGGCGGCACGGGGAGCTATTCCCCCGACGGTTCGAAGATGGCCTACACGCCTATTTCGCGCGAGTGGCGCACATGGAAGCGCACCCGCGGGGGACGAGCACAGGATATCTGGATCTTCGATCTCCGCAATATCAGCGCGGAGCGGCTGACCGATCACGCGATGACGGACAATCAGCCCATGTGGCTCGGCAACACCGTGTACTTCACTTCAGACCGCGAACATACGTTGAATCTGTATGCGATGGACACGGAGACGCGCAGCGTCCGCAAGGTTACGCAGCACACGGATTACGACGTGCTGTGGCCGAGCAGCGGACCGAAGCGCATCGTCTACGAGTGCGGCGGACGACTGTGGGTGTTCGATCCCTCCGACGAAAGCACGCGCATGCTGGCCGTCACGGTACACAGCGACGGGAGACAAAGCCTACCGGTGTTTCAAAACGTCGCGGGCAACATTCAGTCCTCCGCGATTTCTCCCACGGGAAAGCGGGCGCTGTTCGATGCCCGGGGCGATCTGTTCACCGTCCCTGCGAAGCACGGAGAAATCCGCAATATCACCATGTCACAGGGTGTGCGCGAGCATTCACCCGCCTGGTCACCGGATGGCAGCACCATCGCCTATCTCAGCGATGCCACCGGCGAATACGAACTCTGGCTGCGTCCCTCGGACGGAAGCGGCGAACCGCAGCAGCTGACTTTCGGGAATCGCACATGGCTGTTTCCTCCCATCTGGTCGCCCGACGGCAGAGCAATCGCCTTCGCGGACGTGGAGCATGGCCTGCAATGGATCGACGTGGCGTCCGGTACCGTCACGAATATCGCGAAGGGACGCCGCGCGGCGATCACCCATTACCGATGGTCGCCCGACAGCCGCTGGATCGTATATACGGACGCCGCACCTTCCGATCTGAACGGAATATGGGTTTCCTCGCTCGACAGTGGTGAAAACGTGCTGCTGAGCTCCGGATACTCGAACGATTTCAATCCCTGTTTCACCAAAGACGGCAACTTCATCGTCTTTTTCTCCACACGCGATTTCGATCTCACCTTCAGCAGCTTCGAGTTCCGTTACGTGTATGCGAATGCCACCCGCGTGTATGCCGGAGCACTGCGCACAGACGCTCCTCCCTTCCAGCCGTTCCGAAGCGACGAAGAAAATGCCGCGGCAAAGACAAACGAAACTCCCGCGTCGGATAGCGAACCCAGGACGACTCCGACCGTGAGCATCGACGCAGAGGGATTTGCGGATCGCGTCACGGCGCTTCCCGGCAAAGCCGGAGAGTACGGCGGACTGGAAACCGCCGATGGTTCGGTGTTCTATGTCCGCCGGGATGATGGTCCCCCCGCTCTCTACCGCTACGACATCGCAGAGCAGAAGGAACAGGAAGTGCTCTCCGGCGTGGGCGGTTACGACCTCTCCCATGACGGCTCTTCCGTGCTGTACCGAAGCGGCAAGGACTGGTACATCATTCCTGCGAAGTCAGGACAGAAGAGTGGAGACGGCAAGCTGGACCTCGCGCATCTCGAAATGAAAATCGACCGGAAGGAAGAATGGAAGCAGATCTTTGCTGACGGCTGGCGCCTGATGCGCGACTGGTTTTATGATCCGAACATGCATGGGATCGACTGGCTCGCCATGCGTGACAAATACGAGGCGCTGCTTCCCTTCGTGGAACGGCGCAACGACCTGGATTTCCTGCTCGGTGAGATGATCAGCGAGCTGAATGCGGGACATACGTACGTCAGCGCGGGCGACGAACCCCGACCGGAGCGCGTTGAAGGCGGATTGCTCGGCTGCGAGTTCGAAGACGACGGCAGTCCGTATTATCGCATCGCAAAGATTTTCACGGGAGAAAACTGGCACGAGGCCTTCCGTTCACCGCTCGCGGAGCATGGGAAGAATGTCCATACAGGGGACTATCTCATCGCCATCGACGGCCGGGAGGTCGGCACGGACGACAATCCTTCCCGCTTTCTCGAAAACACATTCGGGAAACACGTCACCCTGCTCATCAACGCGCGTCCGAAGCGCGACGGAGCTCGCGAAGTGACGGTGAAGCCGGTAAAATCGGAAACGCAGCTTCGTTTTCTCGACTGGGTGACACGCAATCGTGCGTTCGTGGACAGCATCTCCGGCGGACGCATCGGATACATCTGGATCCCGAATACCGCACAGGAAGGAAACCGTGAACTGTTCCGCTGGTTCTATCCCCAGGCAAACAAGGATGCGCTCATCCTCGACGACCGGTACAACGGCGGCGGTTTCATCCCATACAATATGATCGAACTGCTCGATCGTGAACCACTCAATTACTGGGCACGGCGCGGCATCGAACCTTTCAGCGCACCGGACGTCTTTCATGAGGGCCCCAAAGTGTGCCTCATCAACGGCTATTCTTCTTCCGGTGGGGATGCTTTCCCGTATTATTTCCGCATGCGCGGGCTCGGCACCCTGATCGGTACCCGCACCTGGGGAGGATTGATCGGTCTGTCCGGACAACCCTCCTTCGTGGATGGCGGCTCACTGAACATCCCGACGTTTCGTTTCTTCGATTCCGACGGTCAGTGGGCCATCGAGAACGAGGGTGTGTCACCGGACATCGAGGTCATCGACCGTCCCGATGAAGTGGCCAAGGGTCGCGATCCTTCGCTGGAGAAAGCGGTTGAGGTCCTGCTCGACCAGCTCCGTCTCAATCCTCCCCGGCGTCCCATGCCGCCGCCGCCCCCGGATGAGTCGCGATGACCTGGGGGATGAACTCATCCGGGGCCGCGTGAAGCTGCTTCAGCAGTGCCGCACTAATCGATTGATTCAAAACGGATTACTCCGTTTCGTCTGATGCCGCATGATGTATCTTGCATTTCACTGGTCCCCTTTCTACTTTCAAGGAAGGATGAAACAGTGAGTGTGGCATTTCTCTCATCCTCTCTACGTACGAACCTCTTTCTCACAACGACGTCAGTTGTCTTGAGACTCATTACCGTTCTCCTGCTGATCGCGGGACAGGTTGCGCTTGCGCAGCATCAAGGAGCAGGACCTTCCTCCCTGCGCAAATCACTTGACGACGACGAGAGCAAGTTCACGAACGTGGGCAGCATTCGTCTCACCATATCCAATTTCGGGACCATCGGTCACGGCTTCAACAAGTGGCCGTTCCAACCCAACTGTGAATATCCTGCAGGATCCGGCATCGAACATATCTTCGAAGGCGGACTCTGGATCGGCGCTTACACGGAAACCGGCGGCCCCCATGTTTCCACCGCTGCTGTGGATGTCAGTTCGGTACGTGATGTCGCAGCGGGCTTCGAATACACAAACGCTGTCGGAGTGCGCACGGGAGAGCGGTCCACACTCGCGGATTCACGCTTCTTCAGTCCGGATGCCGTCAGTCATCAAGACTTTGTCGCGGAATTCACCGACTCCAACCGCGTCATTCCTGGAACAACGACGACGATACCCGACCATGAGCATCCACTCAAGGTGAGCGTGCGCATGGAGACCTACGCATGGAATTTTTCCTTCGCGGAAAACTTCGTGATTTTCAATTACACGATCACGAACCACAGTGGCGGCCGGCTCGATAGCGTGTACACCGGTCTGTGGATTGACATGGTGGTGCGCAACACAAACCTGACTCCTCCACGCGGTTCCGCTTTTTTTAACCGCGGCGGAAATGGATATGTGGATTCCCTGCGGCTCTGCTACGAGTTTGATGTCAACGGCGATCCCGGTTTCACTGACAGCTATATCGGTCTTGCCGTTCTGGGGACGAAACCGATCCAGCGCTTCGGAATACGTCCCGACGGCACTGATTCTCTCGGTGCGAAAGTGGTGTTCAATTCCTGGCAATTTCGCAACACGACGGATCCGATTTATTTCAGTCCGGAGAACGATCGTCAACGCTATGAGAAAATGGCGAGCGGCCTTCCGCGTACGGAATACTCGAATCTCAAGGCGGCCTCGAACCGCTCCGTCCTGCTGAGTACGGGGCCGTTCCGTTCCATCGAAGACGGTGAGAGCGTCAACATCGTATTTGCCGTCATCACAGCAAAAAAATTCGGGAATGATCCCACGGCGGACGATACGCCTGTTTCGCGCTCGAATCTGTACCGCGGCCTGCAGTTCGCACAGCAGGCCTATGACGGAGAAGATAAAAACCGGAATAACCAGCTGGACCCGGGCGAGGATCTCAATGGAGACGGCTTGCTGACACGATACGTCCTCCCCGCCCCGCCGACGGCACCCCGATTCAAGGCAATCCCCGGGAACCAGTCCGTCACCCTGCTCTGGGATGACCGCGCAGAGGCATCCGTCGATCCGATCTCGGGCCGGCAGGATTTCGAGGGGTATCGCGTCTACCGTACCAATGCCGGGAGTGATCTCGATCCGACGCGTGTGCTCTCGACATCCTTCGTCCAGATCGGCGAGTACGACCGCACCGACAACACATTGTTTTACAACACCGGCTTCGGTGCCGTGCGCCTCCCTGCACCGGTGAAATTCGAAGGGGATCCGACCGAGTACCGGTATCGACTCGAAATCCCGCATCAGCTCAATGGCTGGCAGTACGTGTACACCGTGACGGCCTTCGATTCCGGCGACCCTGTCAATAACGTCCAGAGTCTGGAGAGCAGCCGTCTGCAGAATGCGACGCGTGTCATTCCAGGGACGACCCCGCAGGATGCCGTTGACCGGGAGCCTTTCGTCTATCCCAATCCCTATTACGCGAACGCCGTCTGGGACGGCAGCGGAGAGCGAGAGCGGAAGCTCTACTTCGCGAATCTGCCAAAGCGCGCAGAGATCCGCGTGTACACCATGGCCGGGGATCTCGTCCGCACGATGCGGCACGAAGCGGGCAGCGACAACGGAAGTGACATCGACTGGTTTTCCAGCTTCTCCGACGGCACACCGGAGTTCTCGGGCGGAGAACATGCCTGGGATCTGATCACGGACAACGATCAGGCTACCGCGACCGGGTTGTATCTCTTCACCGTGGAAAACCTCGATTCCGGAGATATCGATAAAGGAAAGTTCGTCATCATCAAGTAACCAGCACAGGAGTGTCCTGCATGAAACGGTTCCTACCATTTTTCGGAGTTCTCGTGTTTCTCGGTCTCGTATTCGGGACAGCGGAAGCACAAATTCAATCGGATACGCTGACCATTCAGGAGATCCAGGAGGTCCATCCCGACACGCTCACAGCGGGCAATCAGAATTCCCCGCATGTCGGTGATACCGTCACCGTCGAGGGTGTTGTGATCGCCGCACCCCGTGTCAGTCCGGGCGGCACGCCGCTGTTCGCGCTCGGGAATGGATTCACCATGTACATTTCCGACCCCAACGGCGGTCCCTGGAGCGGACTCAACGTTCGTGCCTCCGATTCACTCGCCGCAGATGCTATTCTCATCACGGCCGTGGACACGGCTTTCGTCGTCCGTGTCACCGGTGTCGTCACCCAGTATTATTCCACTACGCAGTTTGAAATTGGTGTTGGCAGCGGATGGAATGCCGACGTACAGGTAGAAGTGATCGATGATCTCGGCGTGCGTCCGGCACCGACCAGCATCGAGATTTCCGACCTCGTTAACGGTGGTCCCCAGGACGACATCCCCATGGCACAGCAGTGGGAAGGCGCGTACGTTGTGATCGAAGGCGCCAAAGTGGGGTCGGTATCACAGAACAGCTCTACACTCCGCTACACCTGGACGATAGAGGACGGGGATGGAAACAGCATCGGCGTTTACGATCAAAGCGTCTATCATCGCGCAGGATCACAGGGCATCGATCCCAACTGGGCACCGCCGGCGCCCGGAACGACGATCAGCGCCATTCGCGGCATCATCACAAGCAGCGGCCAGGGTATTGTCATCGCACCGATTTATCCCGGTGACATTGAGCTTGGTTCCTTCCCACCGGTCGTAACGGAACTCGCACGGGATCTGGCACTGCCGACCTCCAGCGATGACGTCACCGTAACCTGCAAGGTCGATGACAGCAACGAAGACGGGAGTATCACCGACGTCACCCTGGTATACGGAAAAAACGAGGGTGGGACAGATACGGAACTCGACCGCATCACCATGACCTATGACGAGATCAGCACCGAAGCGACGGGCATGATTCCCGCCCAGTCCGACGGTGCCATCATCTGGTATTACATCGAAGCAACAGACAATGACAATGAAACGGTGGTCTTCCCGGGCGACATCGTCCAGGGCAAGCCCTTCTTCATCGTCCGCGACGGTGTGACGCGAATTCGTGACCTCCAGTACACACCATACAAGAACGGCAACTCCGGCGCAATCGGCGGCGAAGTGACCGTTCGCGGCACTGTCATCGGCGGTTCGACGGATCTCGGCATGGTGTATATCCAAGACGATACCGCACCGTGGAGTGGCTTACAGATCCGTGGCGACGAAAGCGTGCGCAACCTGGTGACAGGACAGGATGTAACCATAACCGGAACCGTCGGAGAGTATTTCAATGTGACCTCACTTCTCGATGCGACACTGGATACGGACCACGGAACAGTCGAATTGCCCGCCGCGAAACTTCTCAGCACCGGCACCTTCGAGAATCTCACAGTGACGAACGGCGATCCGGATGCCGAGCAGTGGGAGGGCATGCTCGTGGTCTTCGAAAATCTCGAGGTCACCAGTGACAACGCGGATGCCCCTACCGGAAACTACGGCGAAATCCTCGTCGACGACGGTACCGGCGAGATGCGCATCGACGACATCGGAACCTGGAGCGATACATATACCAACGACCCGACCGAGACGGGCAAGATCTATCTCGGTCCGGGAACGACGATTCAATCCGCCACCGGAGTCATGTACTTTGCCTTCAGCTACTACAAACTCGAACCGCGCGGCGAGGACGACATCCAGGGCATCGGCACCGCGGAGCATCCACCGGTGATCACCGATCTCACGCGGGATATTGCCATCCCGACATCCTCCGACGACGTCGCTGTCTCCTGCACAGTGGAGGACAGCAACGAAGACGGCACCATCACCAAGGTCGAAGTGGCCTACGGCACCGCACTGAC
>JAFGKR010000240.1 GCA_016928515.1 Bacteroidota bacterium
ATGTGGGATATCTGGCTCGTCGATCCCGGCAAGCACCGTGACGGGGCTGAACACTGCGCCGCCATCGCCCGCGCATCGGACGCCGAGCGGATACTGCTCATCGGCAGCGGCGACAATCCGCAGTTGACATTCTATTTCGGGGGCGCGGACATCGGCTGGGTGGAGGAGGACTACCTGCGCTACGAGCGCCTCGAGCCGCATGCACTCGGGGCCGATGCCATCCGTGCGCGCGCTTCAGGGTACGCAGACTCCCTCCGTGTTCTCCTGCTGATCGAACATGATGAAATCATGCGGGGCGTCTCCCGGCGGGCCGAGGATCTGATGCCGGAGAATTTTTCCATCCGCCTGCGTACGGTCCGCTACTCGATCGCCACACCGCCCGGAGTGCGACTGCCGTGACATCCCGTGCATCCACATACGATATCTCTGTCGCCCCTTCCGTGCTGCACATCCTCGGGCGTCCCGGCGCCGTGACGCTCGCCGGTGTGTATGGTCTCCTCGCCATGGTGATGACGCACATACGGTTGCTCGATACCCTGGGATATGAGTCGGCGCTGGCGTTCGGGCTGCTCGCCGCGTGGGTGGGGGGGATGCTGTCACTGATCGTTACACGCGATGGAGGGGGAAGAGAAGAAGCGGGGAAGCGGGGAAGTGCCGTGCACAGCTGGTTGCGGCTGTCAGCCGCAGGGGCCATGCTGCTGTTCATCCCCGTGGCCGTCTTGGTGGGGAACGCCGCCTTCGTCCGGAACTGTGCATTGTTGGATGGTGTGCTGTACTGGTTGCTCATTCCCTTTGCGACGATACTGTTCTCAACGGCGCTCGTTCTGTTTCTGCGCCTCCTTTTCGGCGGTCGCGCCGGCTGGGCATATTATCTCGTGCTGCTCCTGCTCCTCATCCAGCCCGTTGTGCAGATTTTTACCCGGCCGCAGATCTATGCGTACAATCATGTGTTCGGCATGTTCCTCGGCTTGTCGTGGGATCAGACGCAGCCGCCCTTCCTGACGCTCGTGCTGTATCGCCTCTCCACGCTTGCCTACACCGGCATGCTGCTCTCCGCAACCGCGGTCATCTCAACACGGCGAAAACACATTCCCTCACGGTCCTGCATCCGTCGATCCTCCTTGGTGTTCACCGTCTCCGTCGCCGTCGCGACCGCTGCTCTGCTGTTCAGCGACGACCTGGGGTTCTCCACCAGTTACGCGCATCTGGAGCGGGAACTCGGCAGCACGCACCGGCAGGGAGCGGTAACCATCATCCATGATTCCTCGGTCGTGTCACAGGAGGAAATCCGCCTCATCGCGGAAGAACATCGGTTTCAGCTCGAACGCGTCTGTGCCGAGCTGGGCGTCCGGTGGGAAGGGACGCTGACAGCGTATCTGTATCCTGACAGCAAAACGAAAAAGCGTCTGCTGGGCACGGAAAGCTCGGAATTGGCTCGACCGTGGAGGCGGGAAATACACATCACGTACACGAACTGGAATGCGGCGCTCAAGCACGAGATTGTCCATGTCGTAGCCGGAGCGTTCGGACCGTATGTAAACCGCGCACCGTTTGTCCGTGTGCTGGGATTGACAGAGGGATTGGCCATGGCGGTCGAATGGTCCTGGGGCAATCGCACGTTGCATCAGCATGCCGCAGCGATGATGGCGCAGGAGATTCTCCCCTCTGTGCGTGCCTGTATTGGCACGGCGGGTTTCGTCACCAAAAGCTCGTCGGTCAGTTACGTCTCGGCAGGTTCTTTCACACGATGGATGATCGACACGCTCGGGATGGCGGTCGTGCGCCGGGCGTACGCAGCGGACGACGTGGAAGGCGTAACCGGACTTTCGTATGAGGAACTGGATCGTCGCTGGCGTGCATTTCTGCATTCGGTCCCGCGTCAGCTGCCCGACAGCATCGCAACGGCCTACGCCTTCCGGCGGCCATCGCTGTTTTCCGCGGAGTGTCCCCGCGTTGTCACCGAACGCAGCCGTGAAGCCGCAGCTGCGCTGGAGCGACGTGACGGACGGCTGGCGGAGCGGCTGTACCGGGAAACCGAACGCCTCGCACCGAACGCCCGTGCGGTCTTCGGTATCGTTTCCGCGCTGTTCCAACAGGGCCGCATGGATTCGGTACGCCAGGTGTGCACACGGTATCTGCGTGACAGCAGCCGCGCCTACAGCGTCTGGCCCCTGCAGCTCTGGCTGGGCGCTGCAGCCTGGGCCCATGGAGATTCGCTCGCGGCTGGTCGTGCATTCACCCTCCTGCTGCGCGAACAGACCCCCGGTTGGCCGACCGGTCTCGCCGCACGCATGCAGCGCGCGCTGCAGAGCTTCCCCGATGATTCTCTTCTTCGCAGTGTGCTGCTCGGGGCATTGCTGCGAGAAGAAAACGAGGATTCCCTGCGAATGCACCGCGCGGAGGCACTGCGTCAGCGTCTCGGGAAGGACAGCACGCATCCGGTGTTGATAGAGGAATGGCTTCTCCATGTCGCCGTGGACAGCACGGGGCGGTCGGAAGCGCTTCCCGTTATCCGTCGCGTCCCCGTCAAACGCATGCACAGAAGCCTGCGCGAACTGGCGGGCAGGATCGCCTATCGCAGTGGAAAGAATGAAGACGCCGCGCAGCTGTTTCGGGCGGCGCTCGAAATGTCGCGAACGGAAATGGAGCGGGTGGAGATGCTGGAATGGCTTGACCGGATTCAGTTTCGTCGACAATCCCCTGCCTTCGACGAATCGGAGTGATTCACGGTGTGATGCTGATCCGACGGAAGCAGACGAAGCTGAATCGCCGAAGAAGGACGACACAAGACAGCGCTGCGTGGACCGTCATCGCTGCGTGGACCGTCATCCTTCGTCCACTGCAGGCAGATCAGGGTGACGGGAGCAACGCAACCCGATCATCGCAGTCGCAGGACGTGCAGCGAATCGGTGTAGCGGTCAACGCGCTCGACCATGGCGATACCGTTGTCGGCCGGGGAGATGCGCGGCATCAGGTTCTGCGGCGCAATGCGTGTCAGCGGAGATCCTTCCACCGTGGCGATCCATACGTCACCCGTTGTGGTTTCGTACACCATCGAACTGCGTGTAGCGGAAATATCCATGTCAATGACTTCTCCCTTGACGAGCAGACGCGGCAGTCCACTTACGAGATCGAGACGTTTGAGTCCTTCCCCGTCACGGATGTAAATCGCGCGTTCACCGTTCCTGGAGAAATACATCAGGCGTTTGTGCCAGGGATTCACCGTCTCGAAGGGAATGCTCGTGAACGTGTTGAGAACCGTTCCGTTGAAATCGTATTCCACGATTCTGCCGTTGTCGAAACGGATGGCGAAGGAGCGCTGCGACGTGTGGCGCAGGGCTTCCACACTCGCGTCTTTCTGCAATGTCATCATCGTCAGCTGATTCTCGACGCTCCAGGTACCCGGATCGTACTGTATCGTATTCACCGTATAGCCCTCCGGAGTCGATCCGATCCACAGCATTGAATTTCCGGAATTTCCGAAATCCATCACTACCGGAATTCCTCCTTCCGCAGATTGGTGGCGCAGCAGCAGACTGCCGGTGAGGTCATAGAAATAGATGGCGTCGGATTCGATGAAGGCCAGGGCTTTTCCCGAGGGATCGAACGCATAGAGTTCGTGTACCGTGGAGACGGCGGGCAGCGTGATGATGCGTTCGCTGCGCGTTGCCATATCCATGACCGCAAGCGTGCCCGGAGGATCGGTGTTGCCCGCCGGAGGATCGATGGGTCCCTCCGGCCCCTGAAGATATCCGGCGACAACGGTATTGCCGTCAGGCGTCCAGAGGGGATTGAAATAATGCGTCATGGAGGACGGCTCATCCTCTGAACATGCAATCAGAAGGGTAGCCGAAAAGAGAACGAGGAGGAAGGAGGGGAATCTTGTCATGGGACTCATGGTCTGTCTTGTTTTCATATCAACACCGCAGCCAGGGTGAAAGTTACGCATCCCGGAGCAAATGATCGGGGGAAAAACCCGGCGCCGTCAGCGCAGTGACATAATGTGCGGGGAAGTCGGATTCACTGCGCAGTGCCGCTTGTTCGTCGTCGAAGAGTCCGAAAACCGCCGAACCGCTTCCGCTCATGAGCACGCCGCGCGCACCGCCTTCACGCAGGCGCTCCTTGATCTGTCCGATCACCGGAAACGCCTCGAGCACGGGGCCCTCGAAATCGTTGTGCATGACGAGGTTCAGCGCATCTGCATGATCTTCGGCACGAAGCAGTGCTGTCCGCAGATCCGGAAGCTCCGGTTGAGCGCGTAGCCGTAGCCGCAGCCGCGCATACGCCCATGCCGTCGAAACATGCACGTCAGGGATGACCAGAACGATCCACCAGGGACAGGAATAGGGGAAGTATTCGAGGATTTCTCCCCGGCCGCCGGCCTTGGCGCTGCCGTCGTGAAGGAAAAAGGGGACATCGGAACCCAGCATCGCCGCGATTTCCTGCACTTCTTCTTCGGGGATGTCCATTCCCAGGAGACGCGGGAGGGCACGCAGCACGGACGCGGCATTGGAACTGCCGCCGCCCAATCCCGCACCCGCGGGGATGCGCTTCTGCAGATCGATGTGAACGCCCTCTCCGCTGCTTCCGCGCAGCAACATCTCGGCGGCACGCACGCAGAGATTCGATCGGTCGCGGGGAATGTCGCTGCGGTTGCTCTCCAGTGTGACGCCACCGTCGGTGCGTTCGAGGCGGATTGTGTCATACAGATTCACGCGGTGGAAAATGGTCTGGAGAGTGTGAAAACCGTCCGGACGCTTTCCGAGAATGCGCAGTCCGAGATTGATTTTGGCGTATGAACGGACCGTCATCCCTCAGTTTTCTCCGAGAAAGAGACCGAAGGTGAGGCCGAAGCGCACGAAGCCGCCGTCGAAATCGAAATCCGGCATCTCCTCGAGATCGAATTGGTCGTCGAGGCGCCATTCGCCGCCGCTGCTGCCATACCATCCGCCGGTCAGTCCGAGAATGATGAAGGGATGGATTTCATACTCCAGCGTGAGCGCCGGCTGCCAGGTCAGGAAGCTGCGGTTCATCTCGTGACGGGACTGTGGGTTGGATTCGAGGGTGGTCGGAAACAATCCTCCCCAGCTCTTCGCGCTGTTTTCCGCCTGTGTCATGGTGAGCGTGTAGGAGCCGCCGCCGATCATGCCGCCGACAGCAACGTGAAAACGGCCGAAGGGAAAGACATATTCGAGTGTCACACCGCCGGCGCCGACATCCAGACGGGTGGACTGGTACAAACCGAGATTGTCCCGGCGTTCCTCCAGCGAGCCACCGAAGCCCATGCCGCCGATGCGAAGATTCGGGATCAGCATGATGTACGCATACCCATGTCCGCCAAACAAGAAAAGACCGTCTTCCGGGAGCAGCGGAAATCCCTTCTCCGCCAGGGCGTTGTTGAGATTCTGTGTATTGAGGAAATACCAGGTGGGTGTGATCCCGCCGCCGCCGCCCACGATGCCGCCACCGCGCTGTCGCCGGTTGGGACGATATTCATCCTCCTCCTGAGCGAACATCGGTGCTGCAGCGAATCCCAGCAGCAAGAGCAATACGATCAACCGTCTCATCGAAATACCTTTCCTGTTTCGATCATATCTCTATAATATAGAAAGGAAATCACGAATCCCCATGTCCTTTCGAGGGGTATTCCGCGGCAGCGCGCGGCTGATTTCGGGACATCCTTTTCCGTCGCACGCGGGCTCCCCGAGCCGGGTCAGAGCCATGCATTCGGTCACGCACGGGGTCCCCGAGCCGGGTCAGGGGAACGTATCCCGTCGCATGCGGGCTCCCCGAGGCGGGTCAAAGGATTACGATGATGATCTGCATGATGAGGTTGGCGTAGACGGCGGCGATGACATCGTCCATCATGATGCCGCCACCCCCGTGCATGTTGTCGAAATATCGGGCTGGCTGCGGTTTGACGATGTCGAAGAGCCGGAAAAGCAGAAACGCGCCGATGGTGATGTACCAGATTTTCGGAAGGTAGGCCAGCGCAATCCACATGCCGACGGCTTCATCCAGCACGACGACCGAGGGATCGTCGCCGTAGCGTCGCTCGAGTGAAGCGGCGGCGGGGATGCCGAGGAAGAGAAACGACAGCGCGACAAGCAGGACCAGGGTGCCGTTGCCGGTGAACGGCAGGAACCAGTAGGCGGCAAGCGCCACCGCGGAACCGACGGTTCCGGATGCGAACGGCGCATGTCCGAAAAACGCGACAGTCCCCAGCACGTGATAATACCCGGTCAGTGCGGAAGAGCCGATCGTCTGAAGGCGGGTGTACATGCTCATCCCGCCAGCTGTTTCCGTTTTCCAAACAATCCCGTTACGAAGCGGCGATTGTCGATGACGTACTGGATGCCGGTGGTGACGGTCAGGAGTGTCACCACCAACATGAGCAGATAGGTCACGGTCGGATGCAGAAGAGCGTCGATCGCTCCGCCGAGCAGTTCGCGAATCCACAGCACATCCTGCCCCACGACGAGGAGCAGCAGATAATAGAGCACCGTCATCTGGATGAAGGTCTTGGTCTGCGCCGCCTTTGACGTGATGATATGCACGTTTCGGCTTTCGGCAAGCGAGCGCAGCACCGTGATGATGAGATCGCGTAACACAATGACGATCACCATCCACCACGGAACGAGTTCCAGAACGGCAAACGCGATGAACGCGGCGGATGTGAGGAATTTGTCCGCCAGCGGATCGAGGAATTTTCCAATGTTGGTCACCGTTCCGCTGCGGCGCGCGATCTCGCCGTCATACCAGTCAGTCATCGCCGCAATGAGGAAGACGGCGATCGAGAGCTGCTGCATCAGTGCATCCTCGGAGATGATCATGAGGAAAAACACCGGTGACAGCAGCATGCGGAAGAGGGAAAGCTTGTTTGCCAGCGTGGAAAACATGGCGCTGCATCGTGTGAATGACGGCTTCTTCCGTGAATCTACGGGAAAAATGAGGATAATAAAACGAGGGAGTCGAAAAAGTATGGAGGAACCGTATCGGTTATGCTTTCCTGTCGTGGAGCGAATCCGGCAGGACAGCGTTCGCCGTCGTCACTCTTCCGCGCTTCAGCCGCATATGCGCTTCAGATGCCCGACGGGGGATGTGAGAGAAAACGGTCATGCTTCATCCGCCTGAGGCGGGGAAGCATGACCGTACGTGGCCGCTGGAGCTGGTGGACGGCCTCCGGATTCAAACAATGGAATCAGGCGAGGCGATGGATAAAGTGAGAAAACGATCAGGAAACATGGATTTCGACGGGTTCGTCTTCGTGAAGTCGCCGGACGATTGTCGCCTGCATGCCCTTCGGGCCGAGCTGGGCTTCGTACTCGACGATTTCACCACCTTTCAATTTTTTGTAACCTTCACCTTCAATGGACTTGTAGTGGACGAACACGTCTCCGCCTTCATCGGGTTTGATGAAGCCGAAACCTTTCGCGTTGTTGAACCACTTCACGACGCCCTGTTCCATAGTGCCTCCTTGAAAAGCCGGGTGATACATATGCCAAGACATCAGCGACCACCGGGATCCACCAGCGGATCGCGGGAACACGGACTGACTACAGTCTCGCAGAGAAGCAGAAACGGATGCATGGCTGAATGGGGACAGAATTTTGACCTAAAATAACCGTCGAATGGACTTGACGCAAGTATAAAATGCCTGATTCGTATCGATTTAGGCATTTTTTTCTTGTGGAGGTCAGAAATCCTTCTTCCGGAAGAGGAAAACGGCCAGCACATACATCGCGAGAGCGAACAGGGCACTGGTCCAGATCGGCATCCAGTCGAATGTTTCCCCCATGACAAGACTGCGAGAAACCAGGCCGAGTGCATCGGGTTTGGGAAGAGGGTAGTAGAGCACGTCCAGGATATGCTTCACCGTATCGTTGGAGGCAACCTGGGCGATGATCTCCCGAGTTTCGAGGATGGGACTGATGAGAAAGAGGAACACGTACAGAATGATGATGGTCAGTGCGGAGCTCCGGGAGGAGATACCGATGACCATCATCGGAGCATACAGCACGAGAAAGGTGAACGTGATCGACAGTGTCACCGCGAGGAAGCCGGTGTTCCAGAAGCCGGTACGCACACCGAAAATCAGCCACATGCCGATGATGTAGTACCCGACATTGAGGATGACGATGAGCAGACTGCCGATGAACTTTCCGAACAGGATCTCGTTGCGGGAGACCGGTTTTGAGAGCAGGAGGTCTATGCTGCCTTTCTCAAGCGTGTTGGGGATGATGCTGGCTGTGGCGAAAATGGACAGCAGCAGCGCCGCGAAATTGATGAATCCGGCGAGCAAGGCCTGTACCTGTCGGATGACCTCCTGATTGTTCATCAGGTCGATGGTCTCCTGGCCGGTCTGCGGGTTGCCCAGTTCGAGCGTCGACGGAATGAAAATCGCGGTCAGCACTGCCACGACGAGGAAAAACGAGGAGATGACGAAAAAACCGATGATGGTTTTGCGGGCCAGTCCTTCGCGGAGCGTGTGCTCGATGATGGCAAGGAGTTTCATGCGTTCCCCTCCCGCGAAATGACGTCGATGAACATGTCTTCGAGACTCTGCCGCTTTTGTGAGATGCCGGTGATAAGGATGCCGTGCGAACGCAACTGATCGATGACGGCATTGAGATCGCGGAGATCACCGAGCGAGAGAACGAGCGTCGCTCCGTCCTGCTGCACGCCCACGCGCGTCGCCTCCCACTGCATCCAGAGCTCCTGCGGGACACTGCCGTCGATCTGCACGTGGTAGACGTTTTCCTGCATGGTGAGTTCCTTCACGGATCCCATGCGGATCAAGCTGCCTTTGTTCAGGATGGCGACCCTGTCGCAGATCAACTCCACTTCGGACAGCAGGTGGGAATTGAGGAACACGGTTTTTCCCTGATCCCGGAGGCGCATGAGCAGATCGCGGATTTCCTTGCGTCCCAGCGGATCCACGCCGTCGGTCGGTTCATCGAGAATCACCAGCTGCGGATCGTTAATCAGCGCCTGCGCGAGTCCGATGCGCTGCATCATGCCCTTGGAGTATTTGCGGATTTTGGTTTTATGCCAGTCCTGCATTCCCACAAGCCGGAGGCGGTCGTCCACACGCTGCTGTAGCGTGGCGGACTCCACACCGCTGAGCTTCCCGAAGTAGCGCAGAACCTGGGCGCCCGTGAGGAAATCGGGATAGCGGTGATTCTCGGGCAGGTATCCGACACGGGCTTTCGTGCCGGGATGGCCGATGGGTGCCCCGAGCATGCGGGCGGTCCCGGCCGTGGGGAAGACTATCTGCAGCAATACTTTGATGAATGTTGTCTTGCCCGCGCCGTTCGGACCGAGGAGTCCGAAAATCTCTCCCTCGCGCACGTCGAGCGACAGCTCCGATAGTGCGGTCACCACCGCACTTTTCCTGCGGGGGCTGAATATTTTCGTAATGCCTTCGGCTTCGATGATCGGCATGAATCCCACCTTGCTGTTATCCGGAAAGATAGTATTTCCACACGACGAATGAAATCGGGGAAGGGAGGAGAAACCGGCGCATTCGTCAATGACGAATGCCGGCATTGCCTGGTTCGCCTTCTCCGAAGGACGCGAAGCGTTCGAGAAAGCACGCACAGGCTCGCTGGCATGCTCATGTGAATGAACTCTTGCATCACGCACGACGCAGCCCTATATTTGTAGACTACACGCTGGCGCGTTCGTCTAGCGGTTAGGACACGGCCCTCTCAAGGCTGAAACACGGGTTCGATTCCCGTACGCGCTACAGATCCGACCCGGCATCCGCCGGGTTTTTTCTTTGTTCTTTCGTAAACTGCAGATGGATCTCCGGTCCCTCGATACAGCCGTCAGCCGGATGGGCCTCAGGCGCATGAGGCTGACGATACACCCGGGATGACAGTCTGCGAAGTATGACGTAACACCACTATGTCTGGAACGATGCGATACATCCTCATTCTGCTTCTTCTGGCCGTCCCTGCGACGGCGCAGGAAACCGTCGATCTCACCATACTGCATTACAACGACTTCCATGCGCAGAACACACCGACGACGCTGTCGGTGCGGACGGAAAACGGGAAATCCGAGCGCGTACCGGTCGGCGGATCCGCAGTGCTGAAGGCCATGATCGAACGTGAGCGCGCAACGGTGCCGAATCCCCTTCTCCTGCACGCAGGAGACGACTTTCAGGGGACGCCCATATCCTCCATTACGAAAGGCCGCTCACAATTCGAGCTGCTCGAGCTGATGCAGCCCGACGTCATGACGCTCGGCAATCATGAGTTCGATTACGGGACGGAAAACCT
Source organism: Bacteroidota bacterium (assembly GCA_016928515.1). Taxonomy (GTDB): domain Bacteria; phylum Bacteroidota; class Ignavibacteria; order SZUA-365; family SZUA-365; genus BM516. The sequence continues at coordinate 10,287 of JAFGKR010000240.1, forward strand.
CCGTACCCTGCTGCCGACCGTCACCTTTCCGATCGTGTCGGCAAATCTGTGGGATAAAAGTCGCGGCGCGCCTTTCGTACCTCGCTATCGCATCCTGCATCGTGACGGACTTGCAATCGGCGTCATCGGATTGGCGCCGCCCGATCTTTCGACGCTCACCCTCCGTGAAAACGTACGCGATCTCGATGTGCTGCCTCCCGCCATGGCGGTGCGCAACACCATGAACGAATTGGAACGGAATCACGGTATCCGTTTCGTGATCGTGCTCAGTCACATGGGCTTCGACCAGGATTCCCTCCTCGCCGAAGCGGTGGAAGGCATCGACGTCATTGTCGGCGGCCATTCGCATTCCGCGTTGTTCGTCCCGAAACGCGTCAACGGCAGCGTCATCGTGCAGGCAGGGTCCAGTGGACGCTGGCTCGGACGCCTCGCGCTTACCGTGGATGCCGGGAAAGGTACCGTGCTCAATTCCTTCGGCGAGCTGCTCCCGACACGCGTGGACGGGGTTACGCCCGATCCCGTCGTGGCCGCCAGGGTCGCGGCACTGGAGGCCGTTGTGGATTCCGGCTTCGGTGAAGTGATCGGAGAACTCGTCCATGACTGGAAACGGAGCTCCGGCGCCGAGAGCAATGTCGGGAACTGGATGACGGACGTCATGCGCGATTTCGCGAAGGCGGACGTGGCCTTTCAGAATTCGGGAGGCATACGGAAGGATCTCCCGGCCGGACCGATCACACTGCGTGACATCTGGGAGGTCAGTCCTTTCGGCAACGAATTCGTCACCTTCACCGTCACCGGTGCGGAATTGCTCGGCATGATACGGTACCAGGCCCTGGTCACCGGAGAGTTCTGCCAGGTGAGCGGGCTCCGCTACACGTACGATTATACTGTCCCGGAGGAAGATGCGCTGCGGGCGGAGATCAATGGCATGCCTGTCGATCCCGTGAAAACATATTCCGTGGCGACCAACAATTACGTCGGCGGTCACCTGCACGATGTCTTCGGACTGCCGGAGAAGGAGGTCACGGTGCAGCCCGTGTATCCCGCCCATGTCGACCGGGATGTGCTCATCGAATACGTCCGGAAACAGCAGCGCATCGATTCCCGTATTGAAGCACGCATCACTCTGATCGGAGAACGCAAATGAGAAAATCCCTGATGCTTCTCGGCCTGTTGCTTGTCGTCGTGTTGCCGGCAGCCGCGCCCTCATGCGACGACGACGGACTCGGTCCGGGAGATGACGTTGTCTTCCCCGAGGAAGACATCAGCTACGCAGCCCATGTGCAGCCGTATTTCAACCTGCGCTGCGCGAACTACGGTTGCCATGAGGATCAGACGCGGGCGGGGAATCTGAGCCTGACATCCTACGTGGCCCTGACCGAACGTCCCGGGGTGGTCATCCCCTTCGATGCGGAGAGCAGCTTGCTCATGCAGAAAATCGACGGCCGTCTCCCGCATCCGATCGAGGTGCCCATCCTCATCAACGAAAATCAGCTCGGCGGGATCCGCACCTGGATCAACGAGGGAGCGAAGAATAACTGACGCCATGCAAGATGCGCTGACACAGCAGCAGGCGAAGGATATTGCCCGCCTCCGGCTCAAAAAGTACCGGGAGGAGGAGGGACGGATGGTCCTCGAAGGCGAGCGGCTTGTGGCGGACATCCTCCGCGGCGGTCCGTTGCCGGACCTGGTCATTCTCGCCGACAGCCGATTCGAACGAGCGGACGAACTGTTGCGCCTGAGCACCCAACGGGGTGTGCCCGTGCTCCGCGCATCCGCGCGCCTCATGGCGAAAATCAGCGACACACGGCATCCGCAGGGCGTGGCCGCGGTGCTCGCCCTTCCATCCACCCGGCCGCAGGAGGCGCTGGACATCGCAGCGATGGATCGTCCTTTGTTCGCACTCCACGGCATCGCCGATCCCGGCAATCTCGGCACCATGATTCGCACGACCGAATGGTTCGGCGGTTCCGCATTGCTGCTCTCCGCCGACAGCGTCGATCCCTTCAATCCCAAAGTCGTGCGCGGGAGCATGGGATCATCGTTGCGTCTGCGTATCGGTGTGTATCCCGACTTCGACTGGCTGGAAGGCGAAGCGCGACGCGCCGGTCGACAGCTTGTCGCCACCGTCGCGGAGGGTGGGGACCCGCCCGACGTCTACGCAGGGAACGTCGGGCTGCTTCCTGTTCTCGGCAATGAAGCCCACGGACTGTCGGCGGATATCCGCAGCCGCATCCCGTCCACGATAACGATCCACGGCTCGACGGCGGAGTCGCTGAACGTTGCCATCGCCCATGCCGTGCTGCAGTATGCTCTGCGGACGGTCCGGGGAGAACGGAATCGGCATCCCCATTAAGCGGGAGCGGGAGGGATCTCCGGCGTAGGACGATTCGGCAGGAGAGAAGAAGGCGTAACCTCCTCGCAGACGGTGATGCAGGGATACCACGAATCAGCATAGCATTCTATTCCTCGGTTGAGTACATTATACAGATATCATTCATTATCGACCGACGCGCGGTTCACTTCGATGCGACATACCCGGAGGGGATTTTCCTCAATCAACATCATTTCTATTCTGCTGCTGCTCTGCGGAGTGCTACCGTTGAGAGCACAGGATATGGGTATGCTCGATGAGGAATACCGCACGCGGTACTCCCAGGGACTTTTGGCGTTCCGTTTCGGCGGCGGTTTCAACCGCTACCTCGGACAGTTCTCTCCGCGTGACGACTCACGGCAGATTTCCCTGAGCGGAATGTATACCGTGCGGACTTTCCTTTCCGCCGGACTGAGTGTGGATCACGGGAGAATGTCTTACCTGCGCGAACATTCCCTCGTGGATGCAGAGTTGTATGATTACCAGTTTGGCCCTCTTGAAGGGGAGCGCTATACCGAGTATACCTCCTTTCACCTGATGCTCGAATACTCGCCACTGCAGCTGTCGATCTTCGACCTGTATCTGCTTGTTGGTGCGGGCATCACCGTCTATGACGCGGAGGATCACGGCGGGGATGTCGTGACCGTGCGTCCGAAGGCGGATCTGCCGGGAACGATTTCCGTTCCGTTCGGGGTGGGACTCGACATTTTTGTCAGTCCCCAGGTCGCCGTGAGCGCCGAATTCCGCTACCAGATGAACTTCAAGGGTGATCTTGACGCCTATGATGAAAAAATTCTGACCATCGAATACATCAAAGACGGCGGGCGTCGGCCGTATCAGCCAACGGAGGTCAACGACAACCTTTTCATCGCGACGGTGGGTCTGAAAGTCTTTCTCTTCCGTGAGAACGATTATGACGGGGATCTTCTACCCAACACGTTCGAGGAACGGCTCGGAAGCGATATGTACGAACCGGATTCCGACGGCGACGGGTTGTCGGATTTCGAGGAACAGGAACATTTCCAGTCCGATCCCCTGCGTATCGACAGCGATGGAGACGGTCTCGGTGACTACGAGGAAGTGACGGTCTTCCGAACTCTCCCGTACAGCGTCGACACTGACGGTGACGGACTCAACGATTTTGAAGAGGCATACCGCAGCGGGACGAATCCCCTGATGTCCGACACCGACGGCGACGGACTCTCCGACGGTGACGAAGTTCGCATCGGCACCGATCCGACGCGTGTCGACACCGATTACGACGGCCTGACGGACTACGCCGAGGCGCGCGTGCATCATACCAATCCGCTGCGACCCGATACGGACCAGGACGGTGTTTTCGACTACAACGAAGTGTCGACGTATCGCACCAATCCCGAAAGAGAGGACTCGGACGGTGATGAACTGAGCGACTACGAGGAGATCGCCTACCACCGCACCAATCCCAATTCCGTCGATACCGACGGCGACGGGCTGACTGATGATTATGAGATCGTCGTATCCAAAACCAATCCTCTCGACCGCGACACCGACGGCGACGGCATTTACGACAACGTCGATCAGTGTCCGCTTGTACCGGAAATCTATAATAGTATCAAAGATACGGACGGTTGTCCCGACGGTATCGGATGGGAGGATGATCCGATTGCCCAGCGAGACGCAGGACCAAACACCGCAGCCGGCAACTGGCCGGGTCGAGGCAAGGGACTTCCGACGGGTGAAGGCACGGGTGATCCGAATCGCGATCTCGCGCGCAGCGGCGGAGATGCGGGCGGCGGAGATGCAGGTGAGGGTGACGGCCGTTCCGGTCTCGGTAAGGGCGTTCCGACCGGTGAAGGCACGGGGGATCCGAATCGCGACCTCGCGCGCAGCGGAGGCAATGCGGGCGGCGGAGATGCGGATGAGGGTGACGGCCGTTCCGGTCTCGGCAAGGGCGTTCCGACCGGTGAAGGCACGGG
>JAFGKR010000241.1 GCA_016928515.1 Bacteroidota bacterium
CGCTGAGTTATTCGATCGACGTCTATCGCCGCCGCATCCCGGCGACGCAGGACATTCTCCCCTTCTTCGCTTTCGTTGCGTTTTTCCCGCAGCTGGTGGCCGGTCCGATCGAACGTGCCGCGAATCTTCTGCCGCAATTCCACCGCCAGCGTCGTTTCGACTATCACCGGGCGGTAGACGGCTCACGGCAGATTCTCTGGGGACTGTTCAAGAAAATCGTCATCGCCGACAACGCCGCGGGGTATGCTGATACGATCTTCAATACCTATCCCGAAATGGGCGGAAGCACGCTGCTGCTCGGAACGATATTCTTCGCGCTGCAGATCTACGGCGATTTCTCCGGGTATTCCGACATCGCCATCGGAACGGCGAGGCTGTTCGGTTTCGACCTTATGCGGAATTTCGCCTTCCCCTATTTTTCCCGCGACATCGCGGAATTCTGGCGGCGATGGCATATTTCCCTGTCGACCTGGTTTCGAGACTATGTGTATATCCCGCTCGGTGGCAGCCGAGGCGGACGATGGATGCAGATCCGCAATGTCCTGATCATCTTTCTCGTCAGCGGCTTCTGGCACGGCGCGAACTGGACCTTCCTGGTCTGGGGAGCACTGAATGCGGTGTATTTCCTGCCCTTGCTGCTGCGACGTCGCAATCGCACCCATACGGATACCGTCGCTGAGGGACGGTTGCTGCCGACGCTCCGGGAGAGTGTGCAGGTTGCGACAACCTTCCTTCTCACCTGTCTCGCGTGGATATTCTTCCGTGCACCGAGTGTGTCCGATGCCCTACGCTATCTCGGCGGGATGTTTTCCTCAACGCTTTTTTCTCCGCCGGATCTCGCATTCGGCTGGTATCCGCTGATCGCCGTGCTGTTCATGGCCATCGAGTGGGTGCAGCGCGACAGGCAGCATGCCCTGCAGCTTGAGGGATTCGCTTTTCCGGTCTCGCTGCGCTGGGGAATCTATTATGCCGTCACCCTCCTGATTCTGTTCTCCGGAGGGGAACCGCAATCCTTCATCTATTTCCAGTTTTAATCATACCCCTGTCGCCATGCGCCGCTACCTGCGTCGAATCCTCCTGTTCTTCTCTCCGCTGTTCGCAGTGCTTGTCCTGTATTTCGTGCTCGATCCCTTCAAGGTTCTCTACGACTACAAGATGTATTACACCTCGGGAAAACCGGACTACGTCGTCCTCAACCGCGGCTATGTGAGTACGGAAACCTTTGTGCACCAGCATCCACGGGAGCGGTACGATTCGTTCATCTTCGGGAATTCCCGCTCGCTGTTCTGGCAGGTGCGCGACTGGAAGCCGCATCTGCACGCCGGCGCGTCCTGCTTCCATTTCGACGGTTCCGACGAGTCGCTTTACAGCCTGCACCGCAAGGTGCGTTTCCTCGATGAGCATCACGTACACATTGCACACGCGCTGCTGGTGGTCGATTACTCCCTCCTCGCAAAGGAGCAAGCACGTCAGGGACATCTGATCGTCACTCCGCCGCGTTTGGTGAAATACCGCAACCTGCCCGCCTTCCACGGCGAATTCCTCCTGGCCTATCTGGATCCCCATTTCCTCCTCGCCTATTACGATTTCACCCTGACAGGCCAGTTCCGCGATTACATGCGCGACCACAACATCCTGAACGCCGAACCGATGCATTACACGCCGCAGACGAACGAGATCAGCTATCCGCAATTCGAAACAGCGATTGAAGAGGGACGATATTACGACGAAGAAAAGCTGCGGACATTTTCCCGTTCGCAGCGCAATCCCGGTATCTCTCCCGGCTGTCTTGGAGCAGCGCATATCCGGCTGCTCAGAGAGATACGGAACATTTTCGCTTCCCACGGCACAACGGTTCGCATCGTGATCAGCCCGATGTATAATCAAAGAGCCCTGCATCCGACTGACGTTGCGACGCTTCGCCGCGTGTTCGGTGACGCGGCGGTGGCAGACTATTCGGGCGTGAACGACATCACCGAAGACTACCGGAATTATTACGAACTCTCCCACTACCGCCCCCATGTCGCCGCACGCATCATGCGAGAGATCTATTCGACAGGATCGGGGCGACGGCCTCTCGAGGACGTATAGGACAGTCTCGTCACCAGTTCAGGTACAGCGTGTCGGGACCGGATATCTTTTCCACATGGCAGCGGCAGCGTCCCGGCACACCGACCACGAAAACTTCCTCGAAGCGCAGCGTATCCTTCATGCCGCTGACCTCGAGCACATCCCCGTCGCTGAGCAGCTTGTCCTTCACACCGTCATGCGCGATGACGTAGTACCCGTTCTGCGTGTACCCCTGATCGATGTCCAGATACTCACCCGTCCGTTGCATGCGCACGGTGATGTCGATCCCCTCCACCGGCAACCGCTGAGCATTCACGACAGAAAAGCCGGCCGTCGCAAACACCTCCGTGCAGACGCAGGGCTCCGTCGTATCGCAGCCCGCGAGCAAAACGATCAGTGCGACAGCCGCAGCCGCCAGCATATTCCGAAAGACCGGCTCATCCTTCATCCTTCATCCTTCATCCTTCATCCTTACTTCGTCATTCGTCATACTCAACCCCTCACCATCTTCCTCTCCCCGGCGAGCCTGCCGTTCACAAACAACCTCACAACGTACGCTCCCCCCGCAAGACCGCGTCCATCGAGTGGATAATGGTAATCCCCTGCCGTCTGCAATCCGAAATTCCGCTCACGCAGAAGGCGTCCGGCCATGTCAAACAGCCGCAGCGTCACGTTTCCCTCCTCCACGAGCGTGTAGGGAATGACGGTTTCGTATCCCGTCGATGCGGTAAAGGGATTGGGGTAATTCTGTGCCAGTACCGCGGTGACCGGAAGCACGGGAGCGTCGGAAAGAATCGAGCGGCTGGAGCGGTACATCCCGCGGCCGTGTGTAGCGACAAAGAGCACACCATCCGGTCGCATCTTGATGTCCGCGATGATGACATTGCCGATACCTTCGTTGTCCACTTCCCAGGTTGCACCCGAGTCGCTGCTGACAAATAGTCCGACGTCCGTACCGACGTAGAGTTCCGCATCGCGCTCGGGATGGCGAAACACCGTGTTCACCGGGATGTCGGGCAGCGCGCCGTCACCGGTGCCGGAAAGATCCTGCCAGGTGGCGCCCAGATCGGTGCTGCGGAAGACATGGCTCTGTCCGAATCCACTGTAGGTGACGACAACATCACCGGCATCACCGGCGTGAACGGCAACGTCCGTGACATAAAATGCGGGCAGGCCGCTGTCCGCACGGCGCCAGCTCATGCCGCCGTCGGTGCTCACATGAATCCATCCCCGGGAACTTCCCGTCCAGATAACCTGCGGATCGGCGGCGGAAAGCCCGATGGCGGTCAGAAAGCTGCTGTTGTCGCCCGAAAGATTGTCGGAAATGCGCGTCCAGCTTTCCGCGCCGTTCGTCGTGCGGTAGACACGGTTCGAGCCGGCGAAAAGCACCTTCGGATTCCACGGCGCCATTTCGAACGGCGCGATGAACGCGACGGGATCGGAAGTCCCGAAATCCGATGCACGCGGGATGCCGTTCATCGCGAGATAGAAATTCCGTCCGAAATTGGTGGATTTGAGGAAATGCAGATAATACAGTTCTCCGTATACCAGACGCGGTTCGTCGGGATCGATCGCGGTGTACCCGCCATCACCGCCGATGACATCCGCCCAGCGATCACCGTCGGTCGTGCGCAGCGTCCCGTTGTCGATGGTGCCACCGATGACCATGTCCGATCGCGGATGCGGTGTCCCGCTGTGGAACTGCACCGTCACCATACCGCCGGACATCTCCTCAAAATCTTCCCCGCCGTTCAGCGAACGGAACATGCCGCCGTCGCTGCCGGCGAGCATTTCATTCGGATCGGCAGGATTGAAGATCAGCGCATGCTGATCGGCATGCACGTATGCGAGAGTCTTGAAGGGATACCAGTTCGTCATCTGCCGCCAGGTCACCCCCCCGTCGGTGCTGCGATGCAGATCGATCCCCCCCGCCCAGACGATGTCGGGATTTGCGGGATGGACGGCGAGAACGCTGTTGAAGCGCCCCTGTCCACCCATGTACGTCTCGCCCGACACCATGCTGCGCGGGATTTCGAGCGCACGCCAGTTCTCGCCGCCGTCGTCGCTGCGATACAGTCCGGCACATTGACGCGCGTCACGGTCGGTGAATGCGGCGTAGAGGATATCGCCGTTCGACGGGGCCGTCGCAATGAAAATGCGCGTGTACGGCGGCGGTGCAACGTGTCCGAGATTGCGCCAGGTCGTGCCGTGGTCGGTGGATCGCAGGATGCCGGATCCCTCACGCGCGGCGTAGACGACACCCGCCTGTGTCGCACTGTGATCGACCATGGCGGAAAACGGCGGCTGTGTATCGGAGAGAACGCGGAGCCAGTTCATTCCTCCGTCACTGCTGCGAAATACCCCCTGCTGGGTGGAAGCGAGGATCACGCCTTCCGCGTACGGATCGAAATCCACATCGTATACATACCAGAATTCCTGTCGATCAGTGGAGGGAAGCAGTTCCCAGCTCTCCCCGGCATCCGTGGAACGATAGATGCCGTGCCCGAAGGCTGCGTATCCCTGCCATGCGACGTAGCCCTCACCGCAACCGGCGAGAATGTGATTACGGTCGAACGGATCCACGTCGATCGCTCCGATGCGCAGATTGGGAAGCAGATCGTCGAGCTGCCGCCAGCTGCGGCCGCTGCTCGTGGTCTTCCACACGCCGCCGCCCGCGCTGCCGGCGTAGATGATCGCGGCGTCCTGCGGATCCACAGCCATGGCCCGTATGCGGCCGGCGATGTTGACCGGACCGAGATTCAGCCAGCGCCAGCCACGCTCCGCCTTTCGCAGGCCCGCATGCTCCATGTGCCGCACCCGTTCCGCTGCGCGCGCATACGCTCCTCGGGGAATACCGCTCGGCCATGCACGTTGCGCAAGAAAAAAATGCGCAGCCTCCTCCGGCCTGTCGTATCCGGTCTCCGGGGAGGACCGGTGTACCGGTGCGATCGAGAGAAGAAACGCTCCGCCCGCGCAGGCGGCCAGCAGCAGCACGGTGAGACAAAGGATACGCATGACGGATCAGAACAGCTGGTACGCGACGGTGACGTAAAACCTGTAGAAGGTGGGACGCAGACTGAAGTTCGGACGCGTGCTGCGATCCTGAAG
>JAFGKR010000242.1 GCA_016928515.1 Bacteroidota bacterium
GATGGCAAGATGGCAAGATTGTGGGCATCTCCAGCCAGCAATCCAGCCGACGTGCTATTTTGCCATTTTGCCATTTCCAAGCATATCTTCCGGCTCCATCCGCATCATCTGGAGCGGAATGAACCCCTCCCCATATTCACCACCGACGTAGAAGCCGAGACGGCGGGAGCGCCCATTGAGGGATTCGAGGAATTCGGGACGGCTGATGTAGGTCTCCGGTTCGGCATCCGACGTTCTGACGTTGAACTGTGATGCGTACGCTCGGATGGCTGCGAGCTTCTCCTCCTGCACCGCGCTGATGTCCACCGTGAATCCGGGTTCGAATTCGTAGGTCAGCATGTAATAATAGGCGCGTGGAGGACGATACGCTTCCTGTGGCAATCCGTCTTCGTCCGTTGTTTCGATTTTCCGAAGTCCGGCGGCGAACAGTGCCTCGCGCACCAGCACGGATGTGTGTTCATGGTCCGGATGGCGGTCACGGAAATACGGCAGGAACACCGCACGGGGACGCAGGCGGCGGATTTCCCTCGCAACGGTGATGCGGTTCTCCCACGTATTGGCGATATCACCGTCAGGCAGGCTGAGGTTGCCGCGATAATCGAGTTGCAGTATCCGCGTCGCTTCGGCGGTTTCACGGGCGCGCGTGTCGGGATTGCCGCGCGTGCTCAGCTCGCCGCGTGTCAGATCGATAATACCGGTCCGGCGTCCTGCACGTTTGAGCAGCAGCAGCGTGCCGCCGCAGTACAGCTCCGCGTCGTCGGGATGCGGGGCGAATGCGAGCATGTCGAGGGGAAGAAATTCGCTCATGGCTGTTTCTCACGGAATTCAATCAGTTCATCGATGCGGCGCGGCACCTCCGCGCGATGGGGATCGAGTGGGGATGCGACGCGCAGGTAGGATTCGTATGCTTCGAGCGCGAGCGCGATGCGTCCCTGCTCTGCATAGAAAAGCCCTTTCAGATAATATGGCTTCGCGGGATAGTACGCGCGTTTCGTTGCCTGGTCCAGCACGCGGATCGCCTCCCAGATGCGGCCCTGGCTGTAGTGGAAAGACGCCATGTTGCAGTAGAACTCCTCGTTGGTCTGGTCCAGCGTGATGGCGTTTTCATAGAGCAGCAAGGCGTCGTCTGTCGCTCCCTGCTGGGCGCGGATGGTCGCCTGGTTGTCGCGGAAGCCCGCATGGGAAGGATCGAGCCGCCGGATGCCGTCGATGGCGAGGCCGCTCGCCTCCCGGTCGCCCACGTGGAAGGCGGAAATCATGAGCAGACGCAGCAGATACGTGTTGACGGGCATGAGCGTCAGCGCTTGCGTGATGAGCTGCAGGGCGGGACCATACTGTTCACCGCCCACATATCCTGCAGCCTGCCGTAGCAGTATATCGCCCAGCGCGCGTGAGGCCTCCTCGTTGGCGGGTGTGCTTTCGACGATTTCCGTCAGCAGGCGCACGGCGGAACTGTCGTCCCCCACGAGCGCCGCGGTCTTCGCGCGCATGACCAGCGGACGTTGATCGAACAACGCCGCCGTCACGGCACGCAGACTGTCGCTGAGATCCGCCGTGAAACGCCGCGGAGCGCTGCGTTCGGTAAGCAGCGTGTTGACATCCAGCAGCGTTTCCTGCAGCGCGTCGATGCCGCGACGGGGGATATGATCGAAGCTGCCGTACGGCGCCGCGTTCTGTGCCAGTTTTCTCAGAACTGCTGCATCCCCGCCGTAGGCGGAGAGCAGCGACGGCCATGACCCCAGCTTGATGCGGCGGAGATGATCGCGCGTTTTCTGCGAGGAGGAGAGGAGGGATTCCAGCCTGCTGCGCGATGGCCGGTCGGGAGTGAAAGGCGATTTCGATGCGAAGATGCCGACCATGGCGTTTTCCGGATCCGGAGAAGTGATCCAGATTTCCGCATGCGGAAACACGGTCAGCACGGCGGCAAAGACCGGACGCATTGCGTTGAGATCCAGATGCGCGACGGGCAGCCATTGCGCGAATATGCCGTCCGGCGCGAGGTGATTCGCAATCGCGGTGAACCATTCCGTTGTCAGCAGTATCGGCGCGGTCCCGGCTTCGGCCAGCGGCTCGGCCGAGACGATCACGTCGGCTGTTTCGTCGCTGCGTGCGAGATACGCTTCGACGCGCTCGTTGTAAAAGCTTACGTCGCGCAGCCAGGGACGCGGTCGCGCCGTCTTCGCTGTCGCCTGCGAAAGCCGCAGCATGGTTTCGGACGGCTCGATACAGACGATGGAAGAAGGATTGTGCATCGCGACGGCTTCGAGAGCGAGGGAAGATCCCAGTCCCAGCATCAGCACGCGCGCCTGTGTCTTTCCCATGAGCATGGGGAGGTGTCCCATACGGAGCAGATCGCTGCGCACGGCGCGGGAGGACTGCGTGAGCGCTGACTGCTGATTCCAGAAGACGGCATGAAAGCGATCGTCGTAATCGCGCGACTGCAGCAGCGTCATGCGACCTGCAGGCGTGTATTCCTCTGCGACAACCTGGAAGGACGTTGGATTGAAGAAATTCCGGAATCCCGGATCGCCGATGTCGGCAATGAGCAGCAGCTGTGCCAGCCACAACGCACCGAGGATGCCCGTGGCCGTGTTTCGTGCGGCGATGCGGAGGAGCAGGTACAGCGACAGCAGGGCGACGAGGATGCCGGCGCCGAGCAGCAGCCAGGTGAAATACAGTGCATTCGGCAGGAAGATCGCAGCGAGATATCCCGCGGTAAACTGAATGATGAGAATGCTCACGGGCAGCGGGGTATCCTCTGCCCTTCGGACATGCGCCGCGCCGGCAGCGGCAAAGAAAAGGGCCCCGAGCAGATGCACCGCGAACATCTGTGCCTGGAAGGTGGCGTCTCCGCTCTGGTAATACGCGATGTATATGTCAGGGAACCAGTCGTTGATCCACGCTCCCGCCATGTTCAGGAGCAGTGCACCGGTGATGACAAAAAAGAGTATGCCGACGGCGAGACCCTGTCCGCGGCGAGCGGTCAGGAGTCCCGCCTTCCAGCCGAGTCCGAGGGCGAGTAGTACTGCAGCGGGCATGCGGGAACGCAGTCCATCAGAGAACGCCGGAATTTCCGCCATGGCCTGGAAGAGAAACGGGAGCAGGAAGGCGAGGAGCAGTGGTGCGGCGTATCGCACGGCATCCCAGGGAGAGGGAAGCCGCAGCCGCCGTTCCTGTGATGTAATTTCTGCATCATTGGGCGCCCTCTCCTGCGGAAGGCGCAACAGCAGCGGAACTGCCGCCGCCGCCTGGACGATCCAGAGAATGCGAAGGTCAAGGCCGTCCTGCAGAATACTCACGCCGAGGAAGCCGAATCCCGCACCGAGCAGCAGCCAGGGCAGGCGGTCGCCCTGCGACGCACCCCGGGGTGATGCGGCTTCAGCAGCCGTCAGTGCATCGAGCGGGAGTCCTGCGCCAATCGCGTACACCACCGCGGTGAACAGCAGCGTGAGGATTCCGCCGTCGCCTCCGATGAAGGCGAAGGCCGCCGTCAGTTGATACGCCAGGAACAGCAGTGGCGGGGTGGCGAGCGCGACGGCCGGAGGGGCGAAGCGGCGCCATCCCGCGGGGGGCTTGTCGAGCAGGAGGGGACGGCCGGAGAGCAGTCCTGCAGCGAAGGGGATAATTCCCAGCAGCAGCGGCGCGGTGCCCCATGCGAGTGTGGGAAAGACATGTTCGTGCACGGCGGCCCAGAACGCCGCGAGGGCACCGGCGGTGAGTCCGGTCAGCAGGCGATATTTCACGGCAACTCCCGTCTGGTCATAGGGACAAGGCGAAAGGAAGAAAATACGCATCCTTCCGCCCTTCCTCAAGAAACATTCACTTACTGTTTGCACGGATGCCGGCGGATGCGTACATTGGAAATCCTTTCCCGACGCACTTCTCTCGTGCGGCGGAAAGGAACGGCATCCGCCTCCGAAAAAGCTGTTGACTCGTGGCGGAAACTTTCGTACATTTAATTCTGCCTCAAACGAAGCAGAGTTTCGTTATCAGCGCATCAGGAGAACGACCGTGGCGAAGAAACAGACATTTGCCGACAAGTCGAAGGGCAAGGAAAAATCCGACACCGTATCGATCAAATGCATCGTGTCGGTGTTTGATGAGGACACACAGTCGTGGAAATTCCGCGAGAAGATGGTGCGTGTCGCCAACGCCGGCGAATTGCAGAACATGAAATTCTAGGTGGTGTTCCGATGAAAGAGAATATGCATCCCCGATATCACAAGTGTGAAATCACGTGCAGTTGCGGCGCGACCTTCGTGACGCGTTCCACGCGTGAATCACTGAAGATCGAAATCTGCTCGCAGTGCCACCCGTTCTTCACCGGCAAGCAGAAGATTATCGACTCGGCCGGGCGCGTTGAGAAGTTCAATCGCCGTTATGCCAAGTTCAACGAAGCAAAGCAGGAAGCCAAGCAGAAGGAGAGTCAGAGCGCATGAGACCGCAGCGCAGACGTACCGGCGGACGCCGCCGTTCCAATGTTGCCAAACGTCGTCCGGATCCGTTCAGCGGGAAGGATGTCATTTATATCGACTACAAGGAATCCAAATTCCTTGAGCGGTTCACCAACGACCAGGGCAAGATTCTCCCGCGCCGTCTGACAGGGCTGACCGCGAAGAATCAGCGCCGCGTGGTGGAGGCCATCAAGCGCGCGCGTTACATGGCCTTTCTGCCGTTCGTCGGTGAAGGACTCAAGTAAGCAAACGGAAAACAGAGGATAGATTCATGGCTCGCAAATGTCAGGTGACGGGCAAGAAGCCGCTGGTGGGCAACCATGTGTCCCACTCGCACAACCGCGTCAAGCGCCGTCAGCTCCCCAATCTGCAGAAGAAGCGGATTTACATTCCGGAGCAGAAGCGTTTCGTGACGGTGCGCATCTCCGCCCGCGCGCTCAAGACCATCAACAAGAACGGTGCCTTCGTCACGTTGCAGAAGGCAGGACTGCTCTGATCCCTCCCGCGCCGCGGCGGGCATCCACGTCCGTTCCTTTGCACGGGATGATCTGCTGAGCCTGCCGTTGGCATGTCGTCGTTTGGCGGATCACTGCTGCGGGAGGCGGGAAGAGGGTTTTCGTCCGACGGTTCGCACAAGAGTGCACTCACCCGGCTTTCCAGGGAGCCGGGTTTTTCGTATTGGTTCGTCGGGTCGCGGCGTCTCAAAGCGCTATGCAGCGACGGCATTCTCCTTCAGTCAGCAGAAAGGATGAACATGAACACGCACAAGGTCTATCTGCCCGCAGCTATTTTTCTCCTGGGAGTTTTCCTCGTGACGATCGCCTGCGACGACGATCAGGGAGGCAGCGGCGTTCTGGCAACCAAGAACTACGACTTCAGGGATTTCAGCAGCATCGTCGCCGAACGCGGATTCGACGTACGGGTGATGCAGGATTCTTCCTGGGCCGTCGCCGTGACGACGGACGAAAATCTGAAGGATTTCCTCGACGTATTCCGTTCCGGCAGCACGCTACTTCTCGAAATCAAACCGAGCAGCGGCGTCAGTTTTTCCGCGCTGCGGGCGGATGTGCGCATGCCCACTTTCTCCTCCGTCGTGCTGTCGGGGGGCGCGAACTGCGACATCGGCGACGGTTTCGTTTCGTACGAACCGGCGTCGGCGGTGCTCTCCGCCGGCTCCCGTTTCGAGGGATCGCTGCGCAGTGGCGACGTTTCCCTTGTGCTCAGCGGCGGAAGCGATGTGCTGCTACGCGGTGCGGGCCGCAACGGTTCGCTCATCGCATCGGGTGGCAGCCGTCTTGACCTGCGGAATTTCGTCCTCGACAGCGTGAGTGTCGCGGCCGATGGCGGCAGTACGGTCTACATCAACCTTACCGGCCGCATCGACGCCACCGTTTCCGGCGGATCCAGCGTGTATTATACTGGCACGCCGGAGTTTGGGGAGATCGATGTGTCGGCGGGGAGCACCTTTCGGAGGCTGGGAGGGTAACCGCTGCGAATGAAGATTGGCGAATGACAGATGGGGAATGAAGGAGGAAGGAGGAAGGAGGAAGGAGGAAGGAGGAAGGAGGAGGCCGTTGTACGGAGTTTTTACGGTCGTGTGTTCTGCTACCAACACTGTGCGCGCGGAGTATGGTTCTGCAATCTGTTGCGTTTCCAGGACGCATGTCGTACATTTAATATCAGCCTTTTGGCAAACCCCGGAGAGGTGGGTGAGTGGCTGAAACCAACGGTTTGCTAAACCGTCATAGTGGGAAACTGCTATCGAGGGTTCGAATCCCTCCCTCTCCGC
>JAFGKR010000243.1 GCA_016928515.1 Bacteroidota bacterium
CAGGAAACGCCGGTGCAGCAGGAAACGCCGGTGCAGCAGGAAACGCCGGTGCAGCAGGAAACGCCGGTGCAGCAGGAGAGAAAAAAGGCACAGGGGGCGAAGGCATCGTATGGTCCGAAGGAGCGACATGGCACCAGGGCCGGGCAGGGTACACGGGAACAGAAGGGAGCGCAGACACACAGCCGTTCACATGAGCGACCACATGCAGTGCCGCCGAGAGGTGCCACGTCTCATCACGGGGTGAGATCGAACAATGCAGGAGGGAGGCGCGCCACATCCGTTGGTAGCGTAATCCAGGGTACTGTACGGGACCGGGAGACCGGCGAAACTCTCCCTGGCGTCAACGTCATCATCGAGCACACTTCCTTCGGCGTCGCTTCCGACCGCAATGGGAAATACCGGATGCATGCGGTCCCTCTCGGGACGATCCGTGTCGTCGCGACGATGGTCGGATACAGGCGGGAACAGAAGGAGATCACGGTGCAGGCAAATGAACAGTACACCCTGGATTTCGTACTCGAACCGACCATTCTCGAAATGGGCGCCGTGGTGATCACCGGGACGTCCACTCCGCATATCGTCGAGGACATGCCCGTACGGACCGAAGTGATTCCGCGCAAGTTGATCGAACAGAAGCATGCGTGCAATCTCGCGGAAGCGCTGTCTTTTCACACCGGTGTGCGCGTCGAAAACAATTGTCAAAACTGCAATTTCACACAGGTCCGCATCCTGGGGATGGATGGGAAGTACTCCCAGATTCTCATCGACGGAGATCCGGTCGTCAGCAGTCTCGCTGGTGTTTACGGCCTTGAGCATCTGCCGGAGGAAATGGTCGATCAACTGGAGATCGTCAAGGGTGGCGGTTCTTCGCTCTACGGTGGCGGGGCAATTGCCGGTGTCATCAATGTCATCACGCGCCGTCCGATGAGGAACCAGGTACGCATCCAGTATCAGCACACCATGACCGGCGACGCGACGGATCAGAATGTCGGCGCCGTTGCGGAGACGGTGTTCAGGAAGGGAACATCCGGTGCGTATGTGTTCGGAGCCTTCCGTACGCGTGATCCCTATGATCATAACGGTGACGGGTTTTCGGAACTGGGACTTCTCCGCAGCGAATCCATGGGATTCAAGTGGTATTACAATCCGATGGAGAGCGGTGAATTGCTCGCGACGTTCCATCATATTCATGAAGAACGGCGTGGCGGTAACCTTCTCGATAGGCCGGTACATGAGGCTGCGATCGCCGAATGGGTGGAGCACTGGCGTTCGGGAGGGACCGCGCGGTGGTCGCATCGGCTTGGCGGCACGCTGGACTACCGCGTGTTCTATTCATTTTCTTCGATGCGGCGGAATTCGTATTACGGCGGGCTCGCGGGTGACACGCCGCAGGACCGTCTCGACGCGCTCGCGTTTTACGGGAACACACGCAACCCCCTTCACATCGGTGGTGTGCAGGCAAACTACGCGATGTCCAATCATTTGCTGACCGCGGGCGCGCAGTATTCCAGCGACCATCTCGAAGATCAGACCGCAGCGAATTCGCTGTACCACCTCAATAAGACCTACACGAACACCGGTATCTTTCTTCAGGATAACCTGCATATCGGGGAAAACAAGCAGTTGGAGTTCGTCGCGGGCTTCCGACTGGACAGACACTCCGAAGTCGAGAACTGGATCATCAGCCCACGGGTGAACGCGAAATTCGAGATGACGGAGGACGTCGTTCTCCGGGCATCCTACACAACCGGCTTCAAACCTCCACAGACATATGACGAGGATCTCCATCTTCAGGCCCTCGCAAATAGCCAGCACATTCAGCGGAACGCGCCGGGGCTGAGAGAAGAACGCAGCTGGTCGGTATCGGCCGGTGCGGAGTATGTCGGGTACCTCGGGGACGTCGCCACAATGCTTTCGCTCACGGGGTTCGCCACCCGCCTCACAGACGCGTTCTCCGAACGCTTCGTGTCTTCGGAGAACGACGTCATTCTCTGGGAGAGGATCAACAGTGACGGAGCGCTGGTTCAGGGAGTCGAGGCCGACCTCGGCGTGCGTCCTGTCGCTGAACTCGAAATCCGCTCCGGTGTCACGTTCACAAAGAGCCGCTTTGACAGGGAGATGGAAGACTACGACACACGTGAATTTCTTCGTACCCCGGATATCACCGCGAATCTGCGGATTTCCTGGACGGTGGGAGATGTGTTCAATGCCTATCTGCTTGGCATGTTCTACGGTCGAGCGAAAGTCCCACACGAAATCATCGTGGAAGGAGAGGAGCAACCTCTCCTGCAGCTCGAGACCAGTGATCAATTCGTTCAGATCGATCTCGGAATCACCTGCAAACTGCCACTCAACAACGGATTGAACATGAAGCTGAGTGCCGGGGTGAAGAACATCCTCGATGCTTATCAGGACGATCTCGATGTCGGCTCCTCCCGTGATCCGGCATACGTCTACGGTCCATCCATCCCGCGAACGATTCACGTCGGGGTGGAGACAATGTTCTGATTCACCGCGTCATCTGACAAAATTTGCCTCAATACACTTGCGCTGCTTAATATTATTAGTTAAATAGCATGTATTGCTTTGATTATTTAGGCAGCGCATGCTAGACGATATTGATATCAAGATCCTCAATGCCGTGCAGGCGAACGGCCGGGTGCGGCGCAGCGATCTGGCGGAGCTGGTGGGGCTGTCACTCCCCGCCGCGAGTGAGCGGCTCCGCAAGCTCGAGGATCGCGGATATATTACGGGATACACCGCGCGGCTTGATCCCGCGAAATTCGGTAAGGATGTGACGGCATTCGTGCAGGTCTTCGTCGATACCTCCCGGCATTACGAGAACTTTCTCAAACATGTCGACGCCAATCCCGAGATCCTGGAATGTCACGCCGTCACGGGCGAGGGTTC
Organism: Bacteroidota bacterium; assembly: GCA_016928515.1. Classification (GTDB taxonomy): domain Bacteria; phylum Bacteroidota; class Ignavibacteria; order SZUA-365; family SZUA-365; genus BM516. The sequence goes on from JAFGKR010000243.1 coordinate 2,911, forward strand.
GCATCTGCTCAAGATTCGCACTGGCAGTACTGCCGCACTCGAGCGGATTCTTTCCCGGATCCAATCCTGGAAAGAGGTTCAACGCACGATCACGAGCGTCGTGCTGTCCACACGAAAGGAAACATTGACAATTCCAATTCCTGATTCATTCATTTCATTATAGAGGACGTATCCACATGAGCGATTCGCGAACAGACGCCATGCGCGCCGTTTTCGAGAGGATCAAGGCGCACGATGTGACCATGATCGATTTCAAATTCATGGATTTTCCCGGACAGTGGCAGCATTTCTCCGTGCCCGTCACCCAGCTGAGCGAAGACTCCTTCGAGGAGGGATTCGGCTTCGACGGTTCCAGTCTCCGGGGATTCAAGAGCATCCACGAAAGCGATATGGTCATCATTCCCGATCCGTCCACTGCCATGATCGATCCCTTCATAAAGGAACCCACGCTCAGTCTCATCTGCGACATCTACGAACCGCTCACGCATGAGAAGTACGAGCGCTGTCCGCGCAACATCGCACAGAAAGCTGAGCAGTACCTGATCTCCACGGGCATCGCCGATACGGCGTACTTCGGTCCAGAGGCCGAGTTTTTCATTTTCGACGATGTCCGTTTTTCCTCCGGAGAGAATCACTCCTTCTATGAGGTGGATTCCGTCGAGGGACGCTGGAATTCCGGTCGTGAGGAACACCCCAATCTCGGTTACAAACCCCGCTACAAGGAAGGATATTTCCCCGTACCGCCGACGGATCATTTCAACGACCTGCGCAACGAGATGGTACGCGTGCTCATGGATTGCGGCCTGCATGTGGAGACGCAGCATCACGAGGTGGCGTCCGGCGGACAGTCGGAGATCGATCTCCGTTTCGCGCCGCTGGTGCAGGCCTCCGACGAACTCCTCCTGTTCAAGTACATCATCAAGAACGTGGCCTTCCGCAACGGTCGTTCCGTGACCTTCATGCCCAAGCCGGTGTTCGCCGACAACGGATCGGGCATGCATGTGCACATGAGCCTCTGGAAGGAAGGGAAGCCGCTGTTTTACGGCGACCGCTATGCCGGATTGAGCGAGACGGCGCTGTATTTCATCGGCGGACTGCTCAAGCACGCTCCCGCGCTGTGCGCAATCACAAATCCGACCACCAACAGCTACAAGCGCCTGGTGCCGGGGTATGAGGCGCCGGTGAATCTCGCCTACTCGCAGCGCAACCGCAGCGCGTCGGTACGCATCCCGATGTACTCCTCATCCCCGAAAAGCAAGCGCGTGGAATTCCGCACGCCGGATCCGTCCACGAATCCCTATCTCGCATTCAGTGCGCTGCTCATGGCCGGACTCGATGGCATCACCAACCGCATCGATCCCGGCGAGCCGCTGGACAAGGACATCTACGACATGAAACCCGAGGAGCTGAAGGACGTGCCGAACACGCCGGCCACGCTCGAGGACGCGCTGCTGGCGCTCGAGCGGGATCATGACTTCCTGCTGCGTGGCAGCGTCTTCACCGAGAGCGTCATCGAAACCTGGATCGACTACAAGATGAACCGTGAGGCGAAACAGATCGCTCTCCGCCCGCATCCCTACGAATTCAGCCTCTATTATGACGTGTAATATCTCGGAAGCACCAGGACAGAAAGCCACAAAGAGAAATGTGAACAACGAGGATCAAAATCTCCACTGGATCGCTGCGCCGGCGGGCGCGGGGAGGAGGGTGACGGATGATTCCTCCGAGACGTCGAAGGAAAACAGCGCCGCGTCGACATAGGCATCCGCGATCTGGAGCAGGTAGGTGACGAGCAGCCACCATCCGTAGGTATCACGGTTGTCGCGGTAGAACTCACGGAAACGCTTCAGGCGAAGATCTCCCGCGGGATTGTCTTCGGTGATCGTGGCTTCGTACCGATCCCGGTAATCGAGAAAGTTCTGATGCTCGGATATGATGCCGTATATCATCCATCCACTGATGCCGAGGACGATCGGGACTTTCCAGTACGACTCGTTGTAGAACTGGCCCCAGCCCGGCAGGACTGCCGAACGCAGCACTGCGCCGAGCGGGGACTTCGTCTCCACGCTGTCTTCGACCCTCTCGATGTCCTTCGCCTCAAGTTGCGGCACCGCCGTTTCCTCCCGCTGTGCGGGCATTTCCTCCTGCGGCACCGCCGTTTCCACCTGTGCAAACGCTGCGGTGGCGGAGAGGAGAAAGCACACTATGAGCAATCGCGGTCGCATGGAAACAACTTAGCCCTGATGGCTCCGAAAAACAATGCATCCCGTGCTGTGCGCGACGGCATCCGTGCGCCGCGTTGCAAAAGCTCACGGGTCTCCGTATGTTTTTCCGTGATGCGATCTCACACCGTTGGACACCGATGAACAAAAAATCCGTTGCCGTCATATTCGGGGGACGTTCCGGGGAACACGAAGTCTCCCTTGTCTCCGCACAGTCCGTCATGCAGGAGCTCGACCCCGACCGTTATATCGTCGTTCCCGTCGGCATCGACAAGGAGGGGCGCTGGTGGACCGGCGATGACGCCATGCGCTTCCTCCGCAGAGGTGCAGGGACACCGCGACGATGCATGTTTCCGCCGGAACCGGGCAGCATCCTCCTTCTCGAAGAGGCCAGCGGTGCCTGGATTGCCTCGCATGTCGATCTCGCGTTCCCGGTGATTCATGGCAGTAACGGGGAGGACGGGACACTGCAGGGACTGTTCGAGCTGGCGGAGATCCCGTATGTCGGCGCAGGCGTGGCCGCTTCCGCGGTGGCGATGGACAAGGTGCTGCAAAAGCGGTTGCATCGCGAGGCCGGACTTCCCGTCGTGCCGTTCCTGTCCTTCTCTTCGCGGGACATCGCCGTCCGTGCCGAGCAGATTGCATCGGGCATCGCGGCACAGCTCGGCCTGCCGGTGTTTGTCAAACCGCCCAACCTCGGATCGAGCGTCGGGATCAGCAAAGCCGCCACACAGGAGGAGCTGGCCGAAGCGCTCCGGCATGCGGCGCGTTTCGACCGGAAGGTCCTTGCAGAGATTGCCGTGCCGCAAGCCCGGGAAATCGAGGTGGCTGTGCTCGGGAATGAAGATCCCGTCGCGAGCGTCCCGGGAGAGGTCGTGCCGAGCAACGAATTCTACGATTACGATGCGAAGTATGTCGACGGCGCCTCGTCGCTGCTGATTCCCGCCGACCTGCCGCAGGGGATGGAGGAGCGCATCCGTCGCCTGGCGGTGGAGGCGTTCCGGGCGCTGGACTGCGAAGGTATGGCACGCGTGGACTTCCTCCTCGCACGCGAAAGCGGGGAATTGTACATCAATGAGATCAACACCATTCCCGGCTTCACATCCATCAGCATGTATCCGAAACTCTTCGAGGCCGTGGGCATCCCGTACCGCGATCTGCTCGATCGTCTGATCGATCTTGCACTGCGGCGTCACGCCGAGAGACAGGCACTGACGCGCTCCTACACACCGCGGGCGGAGTGGTTTCGCGATGAATGATCTCCAGCGCCCGGAATACTGGGATGCCGCATACGCGGAAGAACGCGACAACTGGGATATGGGGACACCCACACCCGTATTCGTCGACCTGCTTACCCGGATGGGAATGAATTTTCAGCCTCTCGGGGACCGGGATTACAGTGCTCTCGGCTGTACACCCCGTGTGCTGCTCCCCTGCAGCGGACGTGGATACGACGCGTTGCTGTTTGCCGGATACGGGTGGGAAGTGACAGCCGTGGATTTCGCGGAACATCCCCTGCGATGGCTGCGCACTGAAGCAGCACACGCGGGATTACCTGTCGAGATATTGCAGGAAGACATGTTCACCCTCAGCCGAAGTCATCCGCAGCAGTTCGACCTGCTCGTGGAGTATACGTGTGTCTGCGCCATCGATCCTGTGCGTCATGCGGAATTCGTCGCGTTGGCGTGTGAGGTTCTGCGTCCGGGCGGAACGGTGATGGCGTTGCTCTTTCCGGTGGATGGACGGCCGGGAGGACCCCCGTTTTCCATCGATGTCGAGGATTTCAAGCGACAGATGGCTCCGTATTTCGATCTCCGGCACGAAAGTACGCCGTCAACCTCCGTCAAGCCGCGCCGTGGCAGGGAGCGTCTGCTTCTCTGGACCAGACGTGGTTCGTAACCCGTCATCCCGAGATCACAGATGACACAGATCGTCATTGCACCCAATGAACGACATCGAGCCAGACGAATCCAGCACAAACCTGACAGGAGCTCAGAGCCATCGGTTCGGCGTTCCAGCCGGCAGCACATTCCTGGCGGGATTCGCACAGATGTCATTGGCAGATCACATTCAACTCTGCGCGTTCGCCATTCACATGAAGGATATCGGATACCACGAAGGCAGCGAAAGCGCATCATTCGGGAGAAGTCAACCCACCCATCCCTGTCCCTTCCCTCCCTGGATAGGGAGGGAAGGGAACTGTATGAAGGCATTATCGGATGATGCTGTGGTATATATGCCCTGGTCCCACGCTTTGCGTGGGAACGTATCCGCCGACCGATCCACAGTCATGACGATCCACAGTCATGAGTTGATAACGACGGACGCAGAGCGTCGGGCACCGACGTTCCACCGTGGAGCGGCGGAACGAGCACAACCGGTGCGAACCAACGTCACCCACAGATGTCATTGCGCATCGAGAGCAAGGAGACTTTCATGACCAATCCAGACACATCCGGCATCCGCAAACTCCAACACGATGAGATCGCACGCACGTCGTTGCAGGATATTGACGCGAAGCGGCGCCATCCGCTCGTCGTGGTGGTGGACAATGTGCGCAGTCTCTACAACGTGGGATCGATATTTCGTACCTGTGACGGGGCGCTGGTCGAAAAGCTCTTTCTCACCGGATTCACACCGTTCCCGCCACGGAAGGAAATCTCGAAGACCGCTCTGGATGCAGATGCAAGCGTCCCATGGGAGCATGTGTACGATATCACGGAAGTGCTCGCGCGTCTTCGCGAGCAGGAGTACAGCATTGCCGCTCTGGAACACACCACGGGCAGCCGGTCCTGTTTTGACATCAGCGCGGATCTGTTCCCGCTTGCCGTCGTTGTGGGAAATGAGGTCACCGGCGTTTCCGAGAACGTGCTCCCGTACTGCGACCTCGCGCTGGAGATCCCCATGTTTGGAATAAAACAGTCGCTCAACGTCGCGGTGGCGACCGGCGTGCTCTGTTTCGAATGTGTCCGCGTGCTGCAGAAAAAGCCGGCAACGGATCGCTGAGCTTTATCTGGTCCGGGTGAAAACGCGTGAAACAAGAGCTGACGGTCACTTCGAAATCCCTTGGAAAAGCGAAAGACGACTCCTATCTTCTGTATAGAAATTGTCCGAATTCACACCACCACTCATTCACATACACAGAGAGGAGTCTCTATGAAGCAGGTTCTGAGTTTTGTCGCACTGTTCGCGCTTACGTTGACGCTTTCCGTCGCGACTGCCCAGGAGAAACCCAAGGCCGCAACCGGCGACAAAGCGAAGTCCGGTTGCGTCACCAGTTCCAAGTCCGCCGCCATGTGCGGTTCGAAGGCGAGCAGCTGCGGCGACAAGGTACAGGTCAAGCATGCGAGCAAGAAGACCGACGGCTGCTGCGAAGGCGATGCGAAGCATGCGAGCAAGAAGACCGACGGCTGCTGCCCGGACGGTGCCAAGCATGCGAGCAAGCATGACTGCGGCGCGGAGTGCGGTCCCGACTGCAAGATGGCCCACAACATGAAGAGCAGCGGAAAATAATTCCGCGGCCAGTTCCGATACATGTGAACAACGAAGATACGAAGAGAGCGAAGGCTTCTTCGAAAAGGAAACACCCGGCAGATGTGTCGGGTGTTTTTTTTACGTCGAACCCCGCAGGGGGATACAGTGCACCAGCCGTAGGCGTCACCCCGCGGGTGGCGAGGGTGCCGATGTGTTCGTGAG
>JAFGKR010000244.1 GCA_016928515.1 Bacteroidota bacterium
AAGGAGACGCTGAAAGGAGAGGGTATGACGCTGACGCTCGAGCGCACTCCCGACATCCTTGCGGAACTGGGCCGTCGAAAGAAGAACACGCTGCTTGTCGGTTTCGCACTCGAAACCGAGAACGAGCGGGAGAATGCGCTGCGCAAACTGCGGGAAAAGAATGCGGATATGATCGTCCTCAATAATCCCCGCGTGGAAGGTGCCGGATTCGGGGGCGACACCAATGTCGCGACCCTGCTGCTCGCCGACGGCGCAAGCGAGGAACTCGCGATGATGGGCAAGGCGCAGCTGGCCGAGCTTATCCTCGACCGTGCGTTGAGCGCACTGGAGAACAGGCGCTGATTCTTTCCGTTGCGACTCTGCATCCTCCGTTGTATGTTTTTTCATGGCAATTGATCGTTCCGTATCCGACCTGTACCGCTATCTTCGTCAGCAGCGTGAGCGCTATGGCGACACCCTGTATGTCGACGAGGAGGTCATACGGGAGACGGAACTCGCTGCACAGGGACTCACAGAGGAAAACGGAGAAGTGACTGAAGCCTGGAAAACCGCACGAACCCTCGAACACCTGTACGACCTCATACACGACTGTCGGAAATGTCCTCTTGCCGAAACGCGGACGAAATTCGTCTTCGGTGTCGGGGATCCGCAGGCTGATATCGTGCTCATCGGCGAAGCTCCCGGTGCGGACGAGGATCGCCAGGGCGAGCCGTTTGTCGGACGTGCCGGGCAGCTGCTGACCAAAATCCTCGAAGCGGTGGATCTCTCGCGGGAGGATGTCTTCATCTGCAACATTCTCAAATGCCGGCCGCCGAACAATCGCGATCCGCTTCCGGGCGAGGTGGAGCAGTGCGAGCCGTATCTGCACAAACAGCTGGAACTGCTGAAACCCAGAATCATGCTTGCCCTCGGCCGCATTGCGGCGCAGACCCTGTTGCGCACGAACGATTCGCTTACGAAGCTCCGTGCCGGGGTCCATGCGTATCAGGGCATTCCGCTGGTGGTGACGTACCATCCGGCGGCACTGCTGCGGAATCCCAACTGGAAGCGTCCGACCTGGGAGGACGTGCAGAAATTCCGACGCATGTACGACGAACTGCGGAACGCGGATCTCCCCTGATTTCCTGTGCGTATCATCAGAATGTGACATTGTTCGATCCCGATCATTTTTCCACGGAATAGACAGGCATGCAGGACGCAGCATACACATCACGCACGTCATCGCAGGACGTGGAGCAACCCCGCAGCGGCGGCCGCGTTCCCCCGCAGGCGGTGGACGTGGAGATGGCCGTGCTCGGTGCCATCCTGCTGCAACCCGACGCCACGGTCTCGAGTGTCCTTTCCCTCCTGACCCGCGACGCCTTCTACAAGGAAGCGCACCGCACGATTTTCGATTCCATCACACGACTGTTCGAAAAGCAGGAACCGATCGACCTGATCACCGTCGGAGAGGATCTCCGCCGCAACGATCAGCTCGAAACCATAGGTGGGATGTATTATCTCTCCGAGATGACCAACGAGGTCATTTCTCCCGCGCATATCGAGCATCACTGCCGCATCGTGCTGGAGAAGGCCATCAAGCGGCACCTGATCGAGATCAATACCGGCATCGTCAGCGACTGCTATCTCGACAGCAGCGACGCCTTCGAGCTGATCGACGAAGCGGAAGAAAAAATCTTCAAGCTGTCGGAACAGCACATCAAGCAGAGTTTCACCGAGGTGCGGACCATCGTCAAACCGTTGATGGACCGCATCTGGAAGATTTCGCAGGAGCATACCGGTGTCACCGGTGTGCCGTCCGGCTACGATCTGCTCGACGACAAAACCGGCGGATGGCAGCCGACGGATCTGATCATCCTCGCCGCGCGTCCCTCGATGGGCAAGACGGCGCTTGCGCTCTCCATGGCACGGAATGCGGCGATCGACCACGATATCCCGGTGGGGATTTTCAGCCTGGAGATGGCAAGCGATCAGCTCGCATTGCGTCTGCTCTGTGCCGAAGCGCGTGTGAACATGCAACAGGTGCGCACCGGCCGCATTCGCGAGCAGGAGTTTCACCGACTGGCCAAGTATGTCGGGAAACTCGAACGGGCGCGCATTCTCATCGACGACACGCCCGGGATTTCCATTCTCGAACTGCGTGCGAAGGCACGGCGCATGGTGCACGAGCATGGCGTGCGGCTGATCATGATCGATTACCTGCAGCTCATGACCGCGCCGATGGTGCGTGAGAGCCGTGAACGGGAAATCGCGTCCATCAGCCGTTCGCTCAAGGGACTCGCGAAGGATCTCCGTGTTCCGGTGATCGCGCTCTCTCAGCTGAACCGCAGCGTGGAACAGCGCACCGGCGGCAAGCCCATGCTGGCGGATCTGCGCGAATCCGGTTCCATCGAGCAGGATGCCGATGTGGTGATGTTCATTCATCGCAGCAAGGATCAGGACGCTCCGCCGGAGGAGCGGGGCAAGGCCTCGGTCATCATCGCCAAGCAACGCAACGGAGAAATCGGGGAGATCGATCTTGCCTGGATCGCGGACTATGCCCGCTTCGAAAATCTTGAAACCCGCATGCCGGCTGCGGCCCTCCCGCCTCCGGAGGAAGAAGTGCATTTCTAAGGAGAAATATGCGTCTGTTCGCTCTGTGTTTTCTGTTGACCGTGCCGCTTCTGCATGCGCAGAACGCGGATCAGGAATCGTCTGCCGCCCCGGTATCCATCCTCATGGAAATACGGGGATACGGCACCGGCCACGCATTGACCGCGGAAGCGAATATGCCGCTCTGGATGCCGCAGGAATCCCGCGAGCCGATCTACAGCAGGAAGTCACCTTTCCTTGCCGGACTGTTTTCCATCATCATTCCCGGCAGTGGGGAGTTGTATGCCGGCGCCTACTGGCGCGCTGCCCTGTTTGCAGCACTGGAAGGTGCCGCATGGTATTTCAACATTCAGCAGAACGACAAGGGCGATGACCAGACAGCCTTCTACCGTTCCTATGCCGACGAGCACTGGAGTGTGGTCAAGTATGCGCAGTGGCTGAACGACAACGCGAAGGATTTTCCGGGAGGGGAGAATGCCGTCCCCATCGCCATCGATCCCGATCCCTCGCTCCCGGATTGGCAGCGGGTGGACTGGGAGGCGATGCATGCCACCGAGATGGCCGTCCCCCAGTTCTCGCACAAGCTTCCACCCTACGGTGACCAGCAGTACTACGAACTGATCGGCAAGTACAACCAGTACAGCTATGGGTGGGACGACAAGACGGCGGGTGATTACTGGAACCCATCGTCAAACTTCCTGTATTACGCCGG
>JAFGKR010000245.1 GCA_016928515.1 Bacteroidota bacterium
GAGCGGCAGGTGGATTTGAGCGAGGGATCCGGCGTACCGTTCGCGTACTTGGAGGCGAAAATGGGTTGCACCATCACTTCATAGGGATCGGGATCACCGAGCGCCCGCCGGTATTCCCATCCGGCGACGTCCGCATGCGAATCGTTCCGCACGTGCACCGGACATCCCATGTCGGCAACGAGATGCAGTGTTTCACCGAGGCAGCGCCAAGCCCGCGCCATGTAGCCGTCGCGCGTCGTCTCGTCCGGTTCGGCGAGCGCCTTCCGCATCCACTCTTTGCCCTTGTCGAAGGACCATGGATTGTCGACGTGATTCAGTGCCCAGTCACGCGCATTGATCCGCGGATTGAAGGCATTGTTGTTCACAATCCATTCCCAGTACGTTCCACGATCCGTCAGCCACGTCTTCCCACCGTCAATCCCCAGGGGATCGAAGAAATGGCGCAGTGCCGCGGGGACTTCCGGAATGTCCGCCGAGTAGCCGCCATGTGCGATCCACTGCTTCGGTGTCCAAGCCTTATCGGCTTTGGACGTCCCTGCCGCGAAATATCCGGAGTTGACGATGGCGGGGCCGGTATACGTGTGATTGCCGTCCAGGACAAACAGATAATCCTTCAGGCCCTCCGGCGGCGTGATGGTATTGACACAGTTTTTCATGAAGGTATCCACGATCTCGTCGTTGATCGCGGGGTGCATATGTGCGTTATCGTATGTCGTCAGCGAGAAGGCGATCGCGACGTAGCAGGCGGCGCCTGCCAACCAGGCAAGAATCCGTTTCAGTGTGGTCATTGTTCCCTCCTAGAATCGCATGAGTTTCCAGTCGTCTTCGTCCTGCAGAGCCAGGGCGAAGGTGAGGGAGCGTCCTTCCGATGCATACGAATACTCGGCATAGTACTCCGCGTATCCGACGAGCTGCCGCGAGCGAATCGCATCCGCGAAAGCGGGCAGCTGATCGATGACATCACCGAGTTCCCCGGCGTAGCGCTCCTGCGCCTGTTCGGTCATGACGGCGAGAACGGCCTCGGGATCGGCGGAGCGAAACGCATCCTCGATGCGCTGCGCGGCTTCATGAATCTTTTCGACGTTGACGGTGGGTTGTGGTGACGGTTGAGTGCCGCTCTCATCTTCGCTGCAGGTGACGCACACATGCAGCACGGCCAGGGTCAGAAACCCGGCGGCAAAGGCACGAATCACATTCATACCGGTCTCCAAAATAGTTTCCGGTATGGTAGTAATTTTTCCTCAAAATCGCTACAACATGTGCGTTGAGAAAACAGCGAGGCACTCGCTTTCAATGCCTGAGAATTGCTCCCGCGCAGCTATTTCAGATCCTTCTCCAACCGCTCCATCATCGCCGCTTTCAGTTCCCGTTCAATGTCGTCCTCCGGTTCCGGAGCTTCGCTCAGCAGTTCGAAGATACGCTCGAACTCTTCGTGATGCGCCTGGACGAGCGCCTTGCCTTTCTCCGCATCGGCCTCCGAATACCACCGCTCGAGCGAGATCAGCATACCCTTGTCGATGCATGCGTAGGCTTCCTTGCAGCCCTCGCGTTTGCCGTCACCGCAGTACACGTCGAGATCCGCGCGGATCGATTTCCAGGTATCCTCCTCCTGTGCGAGCTCTCCGGCTTTGGCATATGCCTCTTTCATCTTGGGGATGTCTCCCTTTGCGAGCCGGTACAACCCCATGTTCCCCCACACCCACGCCTGCGAGCTGTTGAAGAGAATCGACTTCTCGGTGGCAATGATGGCGCTGTCGACATCACCGACGAGATAGTACGACCAGCCGAGATTTCCCCAGACGATTGGATGTGTCTTGACGAGTTCCAGCATCTTGTGCCAGGTCTGAATACTGGCCCGGTACTCTTCGAGCTGTGTCAACGCATAACCGAGCTGAAACAGCATGGTTGCCCGGACGTTGTCGGGGATGGGGTCCTCCTTCTGCAATTCCAGATCGAGCAGATCGCGGACTTCGGCGTACTTCTCTTCCTGAAGCAACGTCGATGACTTCGTCAGGACGGGATTGTCCTGTGCAATAGCAGCCGTGACGGGTAGGAGCAACAGGACGAGAAGCAGCAGCGGGGTCAGGAACATCCTTCGGTTGTGCATGACGAATTCCTCCGTGAGTCAGGTTGTAATCCCGTGATGTATGGATCTACGCGCACCGTTCACGACGAAAACTCTTCCGCCGATGATCGATGGACGCCGTTCAGGACGACCGCATTTCGGAGAACACATACTGTTCGATACAGAGACGCGGGAATACTACAAAAAAAACCTCTGGATGTCAAACCCTGATATCCCTCCACCGTGACAAATTCATGACAATTCCCCCACACATCCGTGACACGCGTGGAAGCGCCGGAGAGTACGTTACCGCCAGAACAGAACAAATCGCAGCGCGTTGGAGGCGACGATGTACGAGGTCATGACGGTAACAGGCGATCGGGAATTGCGGCATTTCATTGCGGTGCAGCATCTGCTCTATGACCATCGTCCCGCGGCAATTCCGTTACCGGACTTCGAAGTCCGGCGGCTCCTCGATGCCAACCGAAATCCCGCTCTGCAGAAACGGACGTCTCATCTGCTTGTTGTCCTGCGACACGGAAAGGCGGTCGGACGCTGTTCCGTGGTGCTCCCCCGCAACGGTGACGAACGTATCGCACTGCTCGGATTCTTCGAATGCACGGATGATGCACGCGCAGCGGATTTGCTGCTGCGATACGCGGAGGGGATCTGCCGTCGTGCCGGTGCATCCGCCGTGCACGGCCCCTTCAATCCGACCACCTCGGGCGTCACCGGTGTGCAACTCGACGCGTTCGATCAGCCCACCGTTCTGCACGAGGCCTGCTCCCATCCCTGGTACGCAAGCATGTTCGAAACCGCGGGATATGTCGTCGAACGTCGGGGTCGCACCTGGTGCAACATGCAGTTGCGCAGCGACATGGAGGCGCTCGCACAACGGCTGCCGGAACGCCCGACTCGCTTCCGCCTCCGCGAAATCGGTCTGCGCGAGTTGCAGGAGGGCATCGGTGATCTTGCGGCCATTTTCGACGCTGCCTTCGCCGAAAGCTGGGGACGTGAGCCGATACAACTGGATGAATATTTCTTCGCCGCACGCTTCCTCCTCCCCGCCTGGCGGCCCGGATGTTTCACGCTCGTCTATGATGGTCCCCATCCCGTCGGCGCACTGCTGTGTTTCCCGGATATCAATCCCGCCTTCCGCTATACGACCCATGTGCCGCGACTGCTCACGCTCTGGCGTGCCCGGCAACTGTCTCGTCGATCGCGCAGTCTCGTCACCTTCGCGATGGGTCTGCATCCCGACTATCAGAACTCCGCCGCCGGATTGCTGCTCTCCCGTCATGCCGCAGCCCTGGGACAACGGTACGATCGCATGTACTCCACCTGGATCACCGAAGGAAATACGGCATCGGAGCGCATGGCGACTCGCTTCGGGCTCTCGCCCTGGAAAACCTTTGCCGTCTATCGCAAGGATTTTCGTCCATCATCTCATACAGAGAACGTCCAACCAAACACCGAACGGAGGCATCCATGAAACGACAATCCACCCTCTGGACAGTACTGCTCCTGGCAGTCTTTCTGTCCCCCCTTCATGCCCAGAACGGCATACTGACAGGCACCGTGAGCAGCGCCGTGAGCGGAGAATCTCTTCCCGGCGTCCATATCCGGCTGCTCGACAGCAATGACAACAGTTTCGTGGCCGGTGCATACAGCGACGGCGATGGCGCGTTCACCTTCCGTAGCATCGATCCCGGATCCTATCAGCTCGTCAGCTCCTTCCTCGGCTGCCGAACCGATACGCGTCCCGTGACCGTGACGGCAGCGCAGACACTGGAAATCGGCATCGCGCTCGAGGATGAAATTCTCGACATGGAGGAAGTGATCGTGACCGCCTCCCGCCGAAAGGAAAAGGTGCTGGACGCGCCGGCATCCGTAGCGGTGATCACCTCCCGCGACATCGAAGCACGCAACGCCCTGACGCCCATCGAACATATCGAGGGCGTGCAGGGTGTGGACGTCGTGCAGAAAGGAGTCATGCAGCGCGAATATGCGGCCCGTGGACTCAACAACGTCTTCAACGGCTCGATGCGCACCCTGGTCGATAACCGCATCACGAATCTTCCCTCTCTGCGGGCGAACATTTCGTACCTGCTGAGCGTGGAGGATGCCGACATCGACCGCATCGAGGTGGTGCTCGGTCCGGGCTCCGCGCTGTACGGACCCAACGTCACCAACGGCGTCACCAACATCATCACAAAGTCTCCCTTTGCCTCGCGCGGTACGGATGTCTCATTGATGGCCGGTACGCAGTCGCTGCTGTCCGGATCCCTGCGCCACGCCGGGACGATCGGTGGGGATTTCGGTTACCGCGTATCCGCGGGGTATACCACCGCCGAGGATTGGGAGTTCACCGACCTGCGCGAGCCCTATCCCGACGACCGCACAGCAGAGCGGTGGTCCGTCGACGGGCGTCTGGACTACGTGCTGGGAAGCAGCAGCAGCATCACGGTGAACGCAGGACACAGTACAGCGGTCCGCGGACTCGATCTCACTGACAACGGAGCCGTGCTCGCGGAGAACTTCAGTTACTCGCACGTGCAAAGCCGTTTCGTCAGTGGCGACCTCTTCGCACAGGTCTATCTGAACATGAACGACGCAGGCGATACCTGGCTGCTGCGGGAAAATCAGAAGATCGTCGATAGATCCCGGAAGATCGTCGCCGAGGTGCAGCACAGCAGCACCCCCGCCGGTTGGGAACGTCTGACCTACGGCGTGGACATGTTCCTCACCCGTCCCGAAACCGATGGAACGATCATGGGACGGAACGAGGACAAGGACGACGTCAATGAATTCGGGGCCTATCTGCAATCCGATACGCGGCTGATCGGTGATTACCTGAGTCTTCTTCTCGCCGGCCGTGTCGACTATCACAGTGTCCTGGAAGATCCGGTCTTTTCGCCGCGCGCGGGACTGCGATTCTCTCCCACCGGAAACCACAGCCTGCGTCTGACCTACAACCGCGCCTATCAGACACCCGTCATCAGCGATCTCTTCCTCGACATGATCATTACCGACGACATCTTCGGCATCGGCATCGAACCACTCATGTACGGCCTGCGCAATGTCGGTGTGCCGAAGTCGGGGTATGCATTCCAACGGGTGGACGGCGATCTGCTGTTCCATTCGAAATTCAATCCCGATCCGTCAATGGGCCTGCCCACCGCCCAGGCCGCCGCCTACTGGGATGCCGTCGTACAGGTCGTCTCCGCCTCCCCCGATCTGCCGGAAGACGCACGTCAGGTACTGGCAATGATTCCCGCGCCCGGAGCCGGGGACGTGCGTGGCACGCTCGCCATGCTGAATATCGAGACAGAAGGATTTGATGCTGTCGAGGCCGCGGCGGTGCAGGACATCGCCAAGCTGAAACCGACACTGCTCGAATCGTGGGAAATCGGGTACAAGGGTATGCTGACGAAGCGCATACAACTCGGGCTCGACATCTACCACTCCGCATATGAAGACTTCATCGCCCCGGCACGCGTCGTGACACCGAACGTCTTCCTCGACGGCATGCAGACCGCGGCATATCTCTATGCCAATGCCGCACCGGTGATCGGGGAGGAAGCGGCCCAACAGTTTGCCGCCCTGGTCGCTGAAGGAATGGCACAGGTGCCGATCGGAACCGTAACACCGGAACAGTCCGGCGATCGGACCGAAGTCCTGATGGCGCCGGTCAACGCAGGTCGCGTGGAGTACTGGGGAAGTGATCTCTCCCTGCGTGCGGGACTTCTCGCCAACTTGAACGTCGCTGCCACCTACAGCTACATCAGCACCGTGTACTTCGACGATGTCGCGGGCAGGGGGCCACTGTCCCTCAACGTACCGCAGCACAAGGCCTCGTTCTCACTGCAGTATACCGAGCCATCCACCGGTGTGCAGGGCAACGTGCGTTACCGCTTTGTCGACGGATACCGCATCCGGTCGGGCATCTATGAAGGGACAATCGATCCCTACGGACTGATCGATCTTGGCGTGCGCGTTCCACTACCGCTGCCGCTTCGTCCGAACTTCGTCCTCTCGGTGCGCAACCTCCTCAACCACGAGCATGTCGAGTACATCGGCGGCGCCAGTATCGGCAGATTGATGACCGGACAGCTGCAACTGCATTTCTGATGGCAAAATGCCATGATGACAAGATGGCAAAATATCTGTAGGGGCGAGATTCATCTCGCCCGTATTATCCCATCCCGTAGGGGCGAGATTCATCTCGCCCGATGTATCATCCGCCACGACAGACCTTCGGCACAATGTCCTCCAATGATTGGACTACTGTCATGAACATTTCTCTCCCATCATGGAAACGCGGGAACGCCGGTCCCGGCCGTGAGGTCGTCGGATGGTACGCCTATGATTTTGGGGCGGCATCCTTCTCGACCTCTGTGTTGACGGTGTTTTTCGGACCGTTCATCACCACCCTCGCGACGGCCGCAGCCGACGGTTCCGGCATGATCCACCCGCTCGGCATGACGGTGCACCCCGGAGCGCTGTATCCCTACCTGATTTCGATTTCCGTGTTTCTCCAGATCTGCCTGCTTCCCCTGATCGGCGCGCTTGCGGATTACACCCGCATGAAAAAGCCGCTGCTCGCGCTCAGCCTTGTCGGGGGAAGCGGCAGCGTTATTGCCATGGTCGCGCTCGGTCCACAGGACTACCTCCTCGGTGGGGCTCTTTTTCTCATCGGAAATCTCGCGTTCGGCGCCTCAGACGTGCTGTACAACGCGTTCCTGCCGGACCTCTGTCCACCGGATCAACGCAACCGTGTTTCCTCCGCCGGTTGGGGTTTCGCCTATCTCGGCGGGGGCATTCTGCTCGTTGCGCAGTATGTCTTCATCAACTTCTCCGATACCTTTGGCCTTGCGGAAATCGACGCCGCGCGCATCGCCCTGGCCAGCTGCGGTATGTGGTGGCTGCTGTTCGGCACCTTCGGTCTCTCGCGACTGGTGAACCGGCAGGTATCGCGACGCAATGGAAACGGATCGCTCCTCACCGCAGGCTTTCGCGAACTGGGGAACACGCTGCGCACGCTGCGCAAGTATCCGCAGACGCTGCTTTTCCTCATTGCCTTCCTCCTCTACAGCGACGGCATTCAGACCATCACCGCGGTGTCCACACAGTTCGGCCAGGAGGAAATCGGGCTGCGGATGCAGGACCTGGCGGAAGTGATCCTCATCGTGCAGTTCGTCGGTGTCATCGGAGCGTGGCTGTTCGAACGCATCGCCCGCAGTCTGGGCACGAAGCGAACAATCCTCCTCTCGCTTGGCATCTACCTTCTCATCACCCTTTACACTTTCGGCCTCCTGCAGACCAAGCTGGAATTCTACCTGACGGCGGCAGCGATAGCGCTGGTGCTCGTCGGCAGCCAGGCGCTGAGCCGCGCGGCCTTCTCGCGCATGATTCCCGCGGGACGCGAGGCCGAATATTTCGGCATCTATGAAATCAGCGAGCGCGGGACGAGCTGGCTGAGTCCCCTCTTCTTCGGTCTGGCCATCCAGTTCACCGGCAGCTACCGCATCGCCATTCTCTCCATCTCCGTGTATTTCATCATCGGGATCATCCTTCTTCTGCGCGTGAAATTCACCCGCGCGGAGGAGGAAGCGCGGGAGGAGGACGCGGAAAAAGCTTTGCCGGTTGCAGTGCATACGTCCGGATGAATCCTGCCATTGATGGAGGATGTTCATGCGATGCATCCCCGGATTCCTCCGGGGATGCTGTTTGTTTCGTCCCTTCGGGACTCAAAGAAAGAGGTGGGAAAGGAGGGAGTAGCCTTCCGCGTGTCCCCCACTCACGTTCGCCTGCGGCGAACTCCCGTGGGGGAATATCGAATGTCGCGTCCCTTCGGGACTTTCACGCACGCGACACTCAGAAGCAGCTGTACGGTAGTCCCGCCGAACGGCGGGAGTTTCACGTACGCGACACTCAGAAGCAGCTGTACGGAAGTCCCGCCGAACGGCAGGAGTTTCACGTACGCGACACTCAGAAGCAGCTGTACGGAAGTCCCGCCGAACGGCGGGAGTTTCACGCACGCGACACTCAGAAGCAGCTGTACGGAAGTCCCGCCGAACGGCGGGAGTTTCACGTACACGACACTCAGAAGCAGCTGTACGGTAGTCCCGCCGAACGGCAGGAGTTTCACGTACGCGACACTCAGAAGCAGCTGTACGGAAGTCCCGCCGAACGGCGGGA
>JAFGKR010000246.1 GCA_016928515.1 Bacteroidota bacterium
CAACAAGAGCTACACGGACGACACGCATACGGGGGAAATCACGATCACCGCATTCGATGAAAGCAGCGGTCGCTGTACGGGAACGTTCTGGTTCGACGCCTTCGGTCCCGGCGGGGAGCAACGTGTTCGGGAAGGACGCTTCGACGTTCCGATCCGCCGGATCCTGCGCTGGAAAGCAATGGCAGGACCGACATCATCGATCCTGCCATCGTGCAATCCTGCCATTTTGTCATCTTGCCATCCTTCCTCCGATTCGGCCGGATAGCATCAGGTGTCTTTCCGCTATTCTTCCCCCATAAACGGATACCGCCAGTCTTTCGGTGGCACGAAGGTTTCCTTCATGGTGCGCACGGACATCCAGCGCAGCAGGTTCACAGCGCTGCCGGCCTTGTCGTTGGTGCCGGAGGCGCGTCCGCCGCCGAAGGGCTGCTGTCCGACCACCGCCGCCGTGGGCTTGTCATTGATGTAGAAGTTGCCCGCGGCGTTGCGGAGGCGGTCCGACATCTTGACGAGGATTGCGCGGTCCTGCGCCCAGATAGCGCCGGTCAGCGCGTACATCGACGTGGTGTCGCAGAGGTCGAGAGCTTCGTCGAACTTCTCGTCCTCGTAGACATAAATCGTCAACACGGGACCGAAAATCTCCTCCTCCATGCTCTTGAAGCGCGGGTCGGTGGTGACGATGGTCGTCGGCTCGATGAAGTATCCCTTGCTGTCGTCGTACTTCCCGCCGGTGATGATTTCGGCGTCGGCTGCATTCTTCGCGTAATCGATGTAGGCGGTGATGTTTGTGAACGCGGCCTTGTCGATGACGGCGCTCATGAAATGCGTGAAGTCCGCAGGATCACCCATCCCGATCTTCGCGACCTCCGCGACGTACTTCTCTTTGAACGCCGGCCAGATGGATTTCGGGATGTACATCCGCGAAGCGGCGGAGCATTTCTGTCCCTGGTACTCGAACGCGCCGCGGATGGCGGCCACGACCAGCGCGTCGACGTCGGCGCTGTTGTGCGCGAAAATGAAATCCTTGCCGCCGGTCTCGCCCACGATGCGGGGATAGTACTTGTACTTCGAGATGTTGTTGCCGATGGTTTTCCACATATCCTGAAACACGGCTGTGGATCCGGTGAAATGAATGCCGGCGAGATTGGGATTGGACATGACGGGATTGCCGACTTTGCCGCCGGAACCGGGAATGAAGTTGATCACGCCCTTCGGAAGTCCGGCTTCCTCGAGCAGTTTCATCAGGTAGTAGGCGGAATACACCGCGCTCGACGCGGGTTTCCACAGCGCAACGCCGCCCACGATAGCAGGGGATGTCGGCAGGTTGCCGGCGATGGAGGTGAAGTTGAACGGCGTGACGGCGAAGACAAAGCCTTCCAGCGGACGATACTCCACGCGGTTCCACATGCCTGCGGGGGAGTATGGCTGATCCTTCATCAGTTCGGCCATGTAGTGGGAATTGAAGCGCCAGAAGTCGATCAGCTCGCAGGCGGAGTCGATTTCAGCCTGGTAGACGGTCTTGGACTGTCCGAGCATGGTCGCGGCGTTCACCGTCGCGCGCCAGGGACCGGCGAGCAGGTCGGCGGCCTTGAGGAAAATCGACACGCGTTGTTCCCAGGGCATGACCGACCATGTTTTCTGCGCTTCCAGCGCGGCCTCGACGGCCATGTTCACTTCTTTTTCGCCCGCGCGATGGTACACGCCGAGCGTGTGTCCGTGCTCGTGCGGAATGACCATTTTCGCGGTGTCGCCGGTGCGGATTTCCTCGCCGCCGATGATGAGCGGTATATCGATTTCCGTGCCTTTGAGTTCGGCGAGCTTCGCCTTGAGTTCGGTTTTTTCGGGACTGCCCGGAGCATAGGCCCTGATCGGTTCGTTGACCGGTGCCGGTACCTTGAAATATGCGTTGGACATGTGAATCCTCCTGCGGATCGGTTATCGGGATTGATGTGCATGCACTGTCTGCGGATCCCCGGGATATGTTGCTTCCCCGTGCGCGGCGCTTACAGCGTACCGCGGACTCTCAAATTACGATTCGCGGGCGGGATAAAAAAATCTGCTGATTCGGGCGGATTACACAGAGAATCAGAGCACAGATTGTCGCAGATTTCCCACAGATTCGCACGGATTGCTTCCTCTAAAAAAACCAATCTGTGCAAATCTGAGCATGAATCTGCGGAAATCTGTGATCTGATTCTCTGTGTAATCTGCCCGAATCTCGAATATTGACATTCTAACATCAAAACATTATGATATCATAACATCACAACACGATCCGCTCATGAACAAACGTACTACCATCTACCTTGATCCCCCCCTTCATCGCGCGCTGCGGTTGAAAGCGCTGGAGACCGGACAGAGTATCTCGGAAATTATCAATGACGCCGTCCGGCAGGCGCTGGCGGAGGACGAGGAGGACATCCGGGCGTTCGAGGAACGTGCGGCGGAACCCGTACTCAGCTACGAGGCGGTTCTGAAGGATCTGAAGAAGCATGGCAAGCTATGAAATCGTGTTCCGGAAATCCGCACTCAAGGATCTCCGCCGGCTGCCGAAGCGCGACGTCGCGATGATCATGGAAGCCATCGCCGGACTGCGCGACGACCCGCGTCCCCAGCAGGCACAGAAACTGACCGACCAGGAACGTTACCGGCTTCGCAAAGGACGATACAGAATTCTCTACGAAATTGAAGATGCGCGGCTGAGCATTACCGTCGTGAAAATCGCACATCGAAAGGAGGCATACGGGTGAGCGTACTGCAGAAAATCCTTCCCCTGCGTCCCCGTCCCCGGGGATTTCATCTCATCACGGATGAAATCCTCGAACAGCTGCCGGAGATACGGAACGTGCGCGCAGGACTGGCGCACATTCACATCCTTCACACTTCCGCATCGTTGACGCTCAACGAGAACGCGGATCCGACCGTGCGCATGGATTTCGAAAGCTGGTTCAGCCGGGCCGTACCGGAGAATGCGTCGTATTACCGGCATACCACCGAGGGCGCCGACGACATGCCCGCCCATCTGAAGGCATCCCTTCTCGGCAGCAGCGTCCTCGTTCCGGTTAAGGACGGTCGCTTCCTGCTCGGCACCTGGCAGGGCGTGTACCTCGGAGAGCATCGTGAGCACGGCGGCGCGCGGCGGATTGTCGTGACGGTGATTGGTGGATAGATGATGACATATTACAGATACAGGGGGCTGTACTTGCGAGCCGCCGGCTCGCCGGTACAATTTGTCGGGGTAGAAGTACAAAGTACAAAGTGCAAAGTGCAGAAAGCACGGAGTGACTCGATTGATCAGGAGCGCCGATCCCATTTCTCGACATTGTACTCACGAGCCGCTGGCTCGCTGGTACAACTTGCCGGGATCGAAGTGCACTCTGCACTTTGCACTTTGCACTTCAGCCTGGCCGACAGCAATGAAGATCATGGATAACGAAAGATTTCACAGAATGCGACTGATACTACCCCAACCCACCCTCAAGGCCTTCGACAACGACCACAGCGTCGATACCGTGCGGCGTACGATCGACGCGGTGCCCGGCGGATGCCGGAGCGAGGACATCCTCCTGCTCCCGGAGCACGCGTATTTCGTGGATTCGAAAGAGGCGTATCTCGATATCCTGCAGCCGCTGGCGCGGGACTGCGGATGCCACGTCGTGGGCGGATCCTTTCACGAGATCGGCGGCGACGTGAAGCGAAACACAGGCGCGGTGATCGCGCCCGACGGCGAAGTACTGGGATGGTACGACAAGCTGCGTCCCTACGCCGACGAGCGCACGCGTGTGAATCCCGGTACGCGGCTGGGCGAGTTCCGCATCGGCGATGTGAACGTGCTGGTGCTGATCTGCGCGGATTTCTGGTTCAGCGATCTGTTCCTGCAGGCGCGGCGGCTTCCGGATCTCGTACTGGTTCCGGCACTCTCTGTCACCCGCAAGCCGGCGCCGGATTATTCCCGCCGCCTCTGGCGCCATCTCGCCATCAGCCGCACCTATGAATTCGGTGTGCTCGCCGGCATCAGCGACTGGTCGCATGGCTCCTCCCTCCCGAAACTGATGACCAGCGGTGTCGGCGGTTTCGCCGATACCACGCATGCCGATCCGGATACCTTCTACACACCAATCCCGGAATCTGGCGTTCTCGTCATCGAACCCGATTTCGCCGCGCTCGAACGCTTCCGCCGAGATCGGGGAGATCGGGGTTTCTACTGGAAATAACGAGAGGGACCGTGCTGCAGCGCAAGCTCGATCTGCTGCAGAAACGCAGCGTCGCCGAAATGCAGCGCGGAGCCGGAGATACCGGCCGTCCGGCCGGAGACATCATCACGGAGCTGAGGGAGAGACTGCGGGCGCTCGAAAAATCACAATAGTCTTCATTTCCTTTGGATCGCGGATTGGGAAATGTTCAGTGGTTCCTGCTCCTCGTGAGTCTCACGTAACGTTCCTTCCTTCAAAACACCTGCAAGATACGTGATTGTATGCCCGCTGCGGTGAGGAGACGGACAACGTACGGTCCCGGGGGCAGACGACCGAGGGAGACAGTGACCGCATGCGTTCCTGCATTGAAATGCGCATCCAGCACGCGCAGAACCTGTCGACCGACCAGGTCATGAACGCTCAGGGATACGTGACCTGCGGCCGGCAGCGAGAACGGGATGGTCGTTTCGTCACGGACAGGATTGGGATAATTCGCGGCCAGTAGCACCGTCTCGGGAAGCAAGACGGGAGCATCGAAGCCGACGAGTACCGAGGAAAGATCGAGAATGGTGAAGAACGCATCTGCCATTCCGTTGTGCTGTGCCTGCAGGGCATTCGAAGTGATGGGGTAGTCGGCGGAATAGGTGAAACCGGAGAGAAACAACATATTCTGTTCAACATGCGCAAAATATAGTGAACTGTAGTCACTACCGCCAACACGAATGCTATACGATAAATCGGAAAGAGAAGAATTGATTACCGAAAGCTCTATTGCATAATCGCCGGATTCGGCTGTGTTGATATCCACGGTGATTGGATAGTCAATCGATGAACCGGTTCCTCCAATCAGTACATTTCCACCGGACAATGGAATAAACGCCCTTGGATATTTCTCGCTTCCACTTCCGCCGAGATACGTGCAGGCCAGAATGTCCCCGGTATCCAGACGGTACTTGAGCACGTAGAAGTCGGGAATCGTCGGGTTGAGCGCGGGATAATCCCCCTTCCGTTTCTGAAAGGAATCCTCGTTGACCGGCAGATCGGTGGAGGTCGTGAGGCCGAACACCGTCATCACTCCATCGTCAGCGATGTATGCCGCCCGTGCATCTTCATGTGTATCCCATGCAATATATGTCGAATACACCAGGCGTCTGCCTCCGGGCGTCAGGATGAACACGCAGCCTTCGTCGAAGGCAGCCCGCCTGCTGTACAAGGCGTCCTCCGTGACAGGGAAATTGTCTGAATTCGTGTACCCTGCGACCAGAATGTTTCCGTCAGGTGTGAAGCGCAGACTGCGACCCTCATCCCAACCGCTCCCTCCGATATACGTGCTGAAAATCAGTTCGGAAACGTCATGGTTGAACTTCGTCACGAAAATGTCGTCTTCGCCGCCTCCATATCTGCTCTGCACGACTCCGGGTGTGGTCGGATAATTCCAGGAGTCCGTCAATCCGGTGATAACG
>JAFGKR010000247.1 GCA_016928515.1 Bacteroidota bacterium
GCGCCTGTGCCTGGTCACAACGTCCCGATTCCGACGCTCAGGCCGGCGGAGACGTCGCGATGGGACTTCGAAGACAGCGCCTGTGCCTGGTCACAACGTCCCGATTCCGACGCTCAGGCCGGCGGAGACGTCGCGATGGGACTTCGAAGACAGCGCCTGTACGTCAAGCGCGATCCGGAAGCTCCCGGTGAGCCGGACCGACACTCCGGTATGGAACACCCCGCCCGCTTCGGCATAGCTGTTTACCGCGTAATGGTGTTCCCTCACAGTGCGTGTCGCCGTGGTCTGTCCGGAAAGCAGCCACTCGAGGAAATTCGCGGACACGGTCACGCGCCGTTCTGTCGTGTGCCGATACGCACCGAGCTCCTTGCCGCGCACCAGTGCGGGACCGGCTGCGATGTGGAACGCCCATCTGTCGCTCGAAATCTGATACCCTGCAAGAATGCTGTAATCCTGATGCGTTTCGTTATCGAGCGAGACGGTGGCCACATCCACGTCCACGGAATTCCATCGGCCCTGGATGAGGAAAAACAGGCGATCATGCGCAAAACGTACGCTTGCGGCCATTGACGGTCCCTGCGATCCGTTCTGCGATCCGAGATAGATTCCCCCGCTGTTGAACGGAGCATCCGGATTCGCCTCGAGCGCTGTCTGAGAAAGCGCGCGCGTAGGGTCGATTACGAGGATGCTCAGTGCAGTGATTCCGATGATGCTGAGAGTTTTCATCGTGGTCTCCTTTTCCTTTTCCACTCCGAAGCAGTTTCAGCAGCAGAATACGGAAGGAACGACCACTCCCTGTCATCGATTCGTCATTGTTTCGTCAGAAATCGGCAGCTCCCCGCAAGGGCCGATGAGACCTGACAGCGCATCGTGCCCTTGCGGGTTTTGAGGAGGAGAGAGATGAGGCCGCTGCCGCCGGCTGAGCCGGTCGTACCTTTATGGAGAAGTTGTTCTTCCTGATCTTACGGAAGAAAAATGAGAAAGTCAAGGGATATCGAAAATGAACTTCATAATTGTGGAAATCCTTCATGTTTTCAGTGGTGAGGAATACCGAATATGTCGCAACGAGCTGCGTACGGAACACGTTGTTTCTTCCCCGTGACATACGACTTCGCAGATCCCTACCGTCCATGATTCATGCGAGATCCATATACATGGATGCACAGCCCGGTATCCCGGGAAACGGGACCGGAGAAGGCCATGTCACCATGCTTCATGGAACGGCGTCGGCAATCATTTACCGTGCCGTGTAACCAAATCCCTTCAGATGTGTTTATTCTCTGACGGCTTGTTCCGCCCGTTCGCCCTGGGAAGAACCCGATTTTTCATCGAACCGGAATGTGTGCAGAACCATCGCCCTTCTTCGGAGGTGTGATGATTAGGCACATTTTTTTTGTCCGGACTCTTGCGAAAGATTGCATTCCTGGTGCATAATAGGACAAAACATATCCACAATATAGCCTCTAACCGATGGGGAATGCCGTGACCACGGCGGAGTGCGACTGTCGCAAGGAGTCCTGCATGCGTCCCGGTTTTGCCGTTCTCTTCCTCTGTGCACTGCTGCTCCCTGTCCCCGTTCTCTCGCAGGTCGGGTACGAGAAAACCTTCAGTTCCTTCATTTTCGACATGAAATCAAGCATCACCCTATGAGTGTGGCTTTGCGAACACGCTCCAGCGTCCACTGTTCGGGCTTGAACCCTCGGATGCAGCGCGCAAGGAAATCCTCAAACGACATCTCTATCAGTTCGGTCGCCAACAACGGCGGCGTACTCGGCGATCGGGAGTTGTTCCAGACCGGCATCCCGGAGGCAGATCCGCTGGTCGTTTTCAACGGGCTCGGTCTGCAGCATCTCGGATATGAGGTCCCGGTCGATCACTCCGATGAATGGCAGCTGACACTTCTGAGATCGGCGGAGCATCTCGTGAGCAGTGGTGATTTCGGGGGATTGCAGCTCGGTGCATCATCCACACACCGGCTCGTTGTCGGCAGTCCCGACAGTCTTGCAACAACGCGCATTGTTATCGAAGTGGACGATGGAAACAACGGTCATGTGGACGATGTGATCGTACTGCGGGATTACACACCTACATCGTATCGGACGCCGCCTGTCGTCAACGAGGATGTGCGCGCCTGGCCTGCACCCTGGAATCCCGCTCTGCAACCATTGCAGGTACGTTATTCTCTGAAACGTGCCGCGACCGTGCGGCTGGTCATGTATAACACCTTGCAGCAGCAGGTCGCAGAACTCGTCGCGCCACGGGCGCATGAGGCAGGGACGCTGTACTAGGCGACCTGGAACGGACGTGACCCCGCCGGCAAACCGGTCCCAAGCGGGACGTATTTCTACGTGCTCGAAGCTGTCGGTGCAAGGGCGCTCGGGAAAGTCGCGTTGATCCGATAACAGGATAACGAAGACGTCCCGGCTCGTGTACGGTCAATCCGCATGCACTGAGAACGTGATCACCTTCGGTTGCGCCAAGCGCTCGAAATCCTTGAATCCGAGCTTGATCAGTTCACGATGGGTGCAGGCATTGAATGCGATTTCGTCATTTTCCGCAAGACTGCGCGATACGATGACCGGCATGCCATACAGATTGCCGAAGGGTGGCATGGCGCCAAGCTCGCAGTCCGGAAAACGCTCTTCGAAATCCTCTTCATGGACAAGGGCGACCTTCCGGGCACCGAGAGCGCCCTGAAGAAGATCGAAATCCACTGCATAGGAAGCCGGAACGACCGCCATCGAGAGCGTGCCGTCGATATCCACGATCACTGTTTTCGCCAGGATTTTTCCGGGGATATGCGCAGACGCCGCCACTTCCTGCGCCGTGTACGCGGGTGAGTGCACGATGCTCACATACTTGACATCTTCGCGGTCGAGATACTCCTTCAGTCGTTGCTTCGGCATAGGGACCTCCATTGGAATTCCCGCCGGTGTTCCGCACGTCGACAGCCGGCGGAGGGCTGTGAATAACGAAATAAGAGCGTGTGGTCTTATGCTAATGAGTTTTTTACGAAAAGTCAAGACCCACTCTGCTACTGCATCCGATGATGGACCTTCGTATATTCTCTTTTCCACAGTCTGAAACCATCGCATGCCCCGCTTCTTTACACATTTCTGGTCCGACGCACTCTGCGACGTCCATTACCGCGGGGGACTCAGCGGGGTGCCCCTGGAATTCACGGCGGGCTCCGGCTTTTGTACGCTCGGGGTGGAGCCGGGTGACGTCATCTATATCATCAGCGCTTATGACGGCCAGGTGATGCTCATCGGCCGGATCACCGTCGACCGCATCCTGACGTCGTACAGCGAAGCCCTTGCCGTGCTCGCCCCGGACGTTGAGCAGGCGCCCGAATACGTCCTCGCAGCGGAAGACGATGCGACACCTCAGTATTTCACGCGGCCGCTGACAATGGAGGAAACCGGGGATCTGCGCTTTCTGGCAACGGACGGGAGCGTGAAACCGCTGAAATTCGCTGACGATGCCGAAGTCGACGAGACGGCACTGGCCGGCGTCCGTGAGCTTGCTCCTGCCTCCGCAGTCCTGCTGGAGCAGATCCTTTCGCAGTCCTTCCAGGATGAAGAACCACATACGGCTGAAGGGACGGAAGAAGAAGAGATTGATGACAGCGATCTGGTGGCAATCGCGCGCAGTTTCGCCGACGAAGCCACAAACCGGCGAGTGCGCGAAAGCGCGATGGATTTCGTCGCATCGGCATTCGAAGAAAAGGGGTGGACGGTGATGCCCGTCGACGATCCGGAGGAGGGCTACGATCTGCAGTGTACCGTTGGCGATGACCACCTGCACGTCGTAGTGAAGGGGAATCTGAACAATTCTCTCGAATTCCTGCTTACCGAACTCGAGTATGCCCGCGCAGAGCGCGACGGCCATTTTGCGCTCTGCCTCGTGACCGATGCCCTGTCGGTTTCCCCGTCTCTCGCAACATTCAGCGGGGAGGACCTCTACGATCTTTTCGATGCTCGCCCTGCGCAATGGGCCTTCCGTTATCGCGACGAGGACGACGACTTCCTCGACACGGAGGATTTCTAGTGCCGGATCTCGTTTTGCACCGCGGCCGGGAGAACTCGGTGTTGCGGCGTCATCCCTGGATTTTCTCCGGTGCCGTGCAGCGTCTCAATGGTAATCCCGCATCGGGAGAATCTGTTCGCGTGCTCGATTCCCACGGCCACGTGCTCGGATACGCCGCCTGGTCCCCGGCGTCCCAGATCCGCGCACGCATGTGGTCATTCGGCGCAGACATTCCCATCGACCGCGCATTTCTGCAGAGACGGATCGATGCAGCGCAGGAGTGGCGGGCCAGCATCGTGGACGCAGCGCAGACGAACGCCTATCGCCTCATCTCCTCGGAGGCGGATGGCCTCCCGGGGCTTATCGTCGATCAATATGATTCCGTTCTTGTCTGTCAGTTCCTCTCCGCCGGAGCGGAATACCAGCGCGAACATATCCTTGACATTCTGCAGGAGCGGTTTCCCTCTGCCTTGCTGTACGAGCGGTCCGATACGGATGCGCGCGAAAAAGAAGGACTTCCGCCCCGCAGCGGTGCCTGCCGGACCGTCGATCCCACGGAAACAATCATGATCGTGGAGAATGGTCTTCGTTTTCATGTGGATGTGCGAAACGGTCACAAAACGGGATTCTACCTGGATCAACGGGATAACCGTGCACTGTTCCGCAGGTACTGCAGGGATGCAGACGTGTTGAACTGTTTCTCATATACGGGAGGATTCGCTGTCGCGGCGCTTTCCGGCGGAGCCAGACAGGTAACGGATGTCGATGTCTCAACGGAGGCTTTGCGTCTGGCCGAAGAAAATGTGCGGGGAAACGGCTTCGATACATCCCGCTACGCGCAGATTGAGGGTGATGTGTTTCATTTCCTGCGCAGTTGCCGTGACAGCAGGAAACAGTTCGATGTCATCGTCCTGGATCCTCCGAAATTTGCCGCGTCTGCCTCACAGCTCGAACGCGCCGCGCGGGGGTACAAGGACATCAATCTGCTGGCATTGAAGCTGCTCAAACCGGGCGGCCTGCTCTTCACCTTTTCCTGCAGCGGACACATGACGGAGCCGCTCTTTCGCAAAATTGTGTCCGACGCAGCGGTGGATGCGGAGAGGGAGGTTCATGTCCTGTCACTGATGACACAGGCGGCAGATCATCCGGTCGCACTTCACATTCCCGAGTCATGGTATCTGAAAGGGTTGTTGTGTCGCGTGGACTAGTCATCATCTTGTTCGTGCTGCCCTCATTCCTCGCTTCGGCGCAGCAGAGCGACCCGCCGGCATGGTCGCGCGGGATACTGTGGTACCAGCTCATACCCGATCGTTTCCGAAACGGGGATCCGCTGAACGATCCAACGGCCAGGGATGTCTTCAATGACGAAGCAATTCCCTGGGAGGTGTCGAAGTGGACAGCGAACTGGTTCGATCGTACGGTCAAAGAGAGCATGCTGCACGAGAGTTTCTATCCGGCCGCCTTTCTGCGGCAGTACGGAGGGGATTTTTCGGGGCTGAAGGAGCATCTTTCCTATCTGTCCGGGATTGGAGTGCGCGGTATTATTCTGACACCGGTTTTCGAAGCAGGATCCGCACACAAATTCGACGTTCGCTCCTTCCACCACGTCGATCCACATTTGGGTCCTCGCGTTCCAGTGGACACTGCGCTGGTCAACCGCGAAATCCCGGAGGATCCCCGGACCTGGTACCTTACCGCAGCGGACAGGGCCTTCATCGATCTGATCGCCGCAGCGCATGACGCCGGAATGCGCGTTCTGCTGAGCGCACAATTCGCGCATGTGAGCGTGGATTTCTGGGCTTTCAAGAATGTGCTGGAGAAACAGGAGACGTCACCCTACGGGAACTGGTTCCGCATCCGACAATGGGACCGCCCGGAGACCCCGTACGATTCCGAGTTCGACTATGAACGGATGTGGGGGATCGATGCCTTCCCGAAACTGCGGCAGGATACGCTGGGGCTGGTGACGGGCCCACGGGAGTACGTGCTGGCAAGCACGCGTCGATGGATGGACCCGAATGGTGACGGCGATCCTTCCGACGGGATCGACGGCTGGTGTGTGGACCTGACACAGGAACTTCCGAAAGTCTTTTGGGAGCAATGGGCTGCGCAGTGTCGGTCGCTGAATTCGGAAGTCCTCCTCGTCAGTTTCGGCGACGGTTGGGGGCCGACCGCAGCCCCTTTCGACATGGACCGACCACGGGAATTCGGTCGCTCCCTCATTTCGTTCTTCCTCCATCGCAGCATCTCGGGAACACAGTTCGATGCGCACATCATGGCCCAGCGAAGCCGGACAACGCTGGCCGGAAGCGACATGCAGCTTAACATTCTCGACTCGTACGAAACGGATCGTGTGGCTTCCATGTGTGTGAATGAAACTCTTCCATATGATCAGAAGAACAGTCCGCGCATCAATCCCGCCTATGAAGCACGTCCGCCTGACGAGGCGGAATCCCGGCTGCAGAGAACCCTTTTGCTCTTGCAGTTCACCTTGCCGGGGTCGCCGGTCATCTTTTACGGAAATGAGGTGGGGATGTGGGGAGGCGACGATCCGGACAACCGCAAGCCGATGTGCTGGGCCGACATGACATTCGAGGCGGAATGCAGTTTTGACGTTACCGGCGATCCGGCTCGGTATCCGGTGAAGGTCGACAGCAGTCTGCTTGCGTATTACCGGCAACTGATCACATTTCGCGAGCGATACACCGCACTCAACACCGGCAGCATGCAGACATTGCTCATTGACGACGCAGCAGGGCTGTATGCTTTTGTCCGCGCGGCGGGTACCGAGAAGATCTACGTCGCCGTCAATGCCGGAGATAATTCTCAGCTCTGCGTGCTTTCCTATCTCGGACTGCCCGAAGGTGTTCGTCTGACCGATCCCATTCACGGAATATCCTTCTATACACGAAGGGATCAGGTTTCCTTCGTTCTTCCTCCCCGGTCTGCGACACTGCTGATACCCGATCTGTGAACCC
>JAFGKR010000248.1 GCA_016928515.1 Bacteroidota bacterium
ATCGCCGTGCTCGGTTTCATCGCCGTGCTCGGTTTCATCGCCGTGCTCGGTTTCATCGCCGTGCTCGGTTTCATCGCCGTGCTCGCTTCCACCAGGGCGGGTATCATGCACCGGTGGCACATGTGGCTGCTCATGCTCGAATATCCTCCGCACCTCACTGACAATCGCTTCCACGTCGACAGGTTGACGCCCGTTTCCAGGAGGAGAATCGAGGGCCTCCGCAGGGATGAAATGGTGAGCTTCGATGCTGCTCAGAGGAACCGGCCCGTTCTCCGGAGCTTGATCGAGCTGCCCGTGTGGAGTATATGTCACCGCACGGAGGAGACCCTGCTCGTCGATCCGGGGTGACCAGCTGCCAAGTTCGGCGAGTGAAAG
Source organism: Bacteroidota bacterium (assembly GCA_016928515.1). GTDB lineage: Bacteria > Bacteroidota > Ignavibacteria > SZUA-365 > SZUA-365 > BM516. The sequence goes on from JAFGKR010000248.1 coordinate 376, forward strand.
AGTGTCGCCGGAGCGCAGCACGGACTTGCCTGCATCGAAAAATGCGTGCAAAAACACCTGCGCACTGTGCTCGGGCACCTGCAGGCGCTGTGCGAGTTCCACAATCAGTTCGCGGCGATTCATGACTCTTCTCCGTCCCCGGACGGAAGCAGGGTAGCATGCGCACGAAAGGGCGGAGATGTGCCGGGTGCCTCCAGTGTTCCGAAAGTCATCAGCTCCACCGCTTCATTGCGGGTGTGCGCTTCCGCCACGATTGCGATCAGAGCTTCGACGTAAGGACGTAACGCACCGGCATCCATGCCGATATTGGCTGCAGTACGGGAGAGGATGTCGGGAAGTGTCGCCATTTGGGTTCCGTGTCGTCTCAGATGCGTATGATCAGACCACCCAGCACAAAAAACGGGCGGGCACGGTACCCGTCCCACACCTGGTATGTCTGGTCCAGCAGGTTATCGACCCGAAGAAAGACCGCCGCCGAGCGGAACACCCGATACTCGAGTTCGAATCCCAGCAGCATCCAACCGGTCAGCAGACTCCCCTGCGTGCTCGCCCTGTCTCCGATCAACTGCAGCGTGCTTTCCACAAGCAGGTCGAATGGGAAGCGGTGGCCGAGCAGCACCCGCCACTCGTAATCCGGAAGATACGGAATACTGCCGTCCAGCTCGTCGTTTGAGCTTATGCGAAAAAGTGCGTCGGTCTGGATACGTGTTTGGTCTGAAAAGTTGTGCACGAACTCCCCGCTCAATTCTGTGATCGATGCCCAACCGTTGTAATGCATTTCCCATTGCTGGCGGACCGGATCCGGAAGCAGGGAGAAGCGAGGCCAGGACGGTGAGCTGCTCCAGCGGAGTCTGACGCGCCCTGCAGTCGCGGCGCGGTCGTCGAAAGAGGCCGCTGCCTCGATTCGCACCGGGATGTCAGTCTGACGGATCTCGGAAGCCAGCATCAGATAGGGATTCTGTTCGAGCAGACCGGCGAAGGTCTGTTCCTGCACCGTGGGCGAGAATGCGGCTTCGAGAGCCCAGTCGTCCGTGAGACGGTGCTGAAGACGCAGTTGCGGATACAGGCGGAACTGGGATGCGTGATCACTGCCGCGAAACACCCAGGTAGCAAGACCGCCGCTGAGCATCGTGGCCTCACCAATCGCATACTGCGTCTCTGCATCCGCGCGAATGTGAAACGGCCTCGATGAGTTCTCGTCTCGTTCACTCAGATCGTTCACCCGAAACAGCAGGTTCGTGCGGAGGGGAAAGCTCCGGTAGTCGAACCATGCGGAGGCGTCGAGACCGATACGTGTTTCCGCGATGCTGTATTCGTCGATTCGCATTGTATCGAGAAGCAGAAATTCCTCTTCGACGAAAGTGTGTCCGAAAAACAATCGCAGCGTGTGATCGATGACGCGATTTCTACGGGAAAGCAGTTCTACGTCCGCTCCCAGGCCTTGTACGTTGCGTCGGAAGTCCGGGGCGGGTGTCACGCGCTCGAGTTTGTCGGCATAGAGGCCGTAGGAATGCACATCGGCGCTCAATCCGCCCTGGAGACGTGATGAGGCGAGCAGGGGTGCAACGTCACGCGGCAGATATGTTCCTCCGTTTGCGCCAAAGCGAAAGCGGGAGTAGTCCGATCGCGGGACATGTCCGTTGCTGCGTTCATACTGCAGCGCAGCGGACGCGTCACCGAGTGCATAACGGTCGCCGTAGAGGATATGCACCTGCGGTGTGGAGAACGACCCGAATCCCGCCCTCGTGAGCAGGACGTGATCACTCCCGGGAAGAGCCGCTTTGCCCAATGGCATGCGTGTTGGGGAGGTGTCGAGGAAATGCTGTTCGCGCATGCCTCGACCGGCACGTGCCGTGAAGGCGCGGCTGTCTGGTTCCGTCATTGCTCCTTTGCGATCCTCGGTGAAACTGATCAGATCACTTCCCGTGATGATATACTCCGGGAGAAGAAGTGCCGGCAGGACATCCTTCGTATCTTTGGTTTCGGGCTTGAAGTCGCGGGGAGGAGGGAGCGGTTTGTCCTGTCCGAAGAGCAGGACTGGAAGCAGCAGCAGCGCGATCAGGACGGAGTATCTCATTTCAGCATCTCCAGTCGCCGTTGTGCCTCCTTTGCTTCATCTGTTCCTGCGTATTCCCGGAGGACTTTTTCGAAATGTCCCCGCGCAGTGGGTACGTCTCCGTCCGCTTCGGCATTGCGACCGAGCAGGATCAGCGCGCGGGCATTCCAGGTGGCCGCATCGGCGAACACATAGCCGACACGGAGGAGCGCTTCACGTGCTTCCTCCCTGCGACCGGCCTCGCCAAGCAACACGCCGATGCGGTATTGCGCCTCGGCTCCGACGGCATCCACGCGGCTTGAAGCGATGGCGCGCAGCTGGCTGATTCCTGTTTCGAGGTCTCCCTCCTCCGCGCTGAGCACGGCCAGCTCGATGGCAGCGAGCGCGGCATGGCGATCCTGGGGCTGTGCCTTTCGTGCGGACTCGAATTCTCTACGAGCGGTTGGGTAGTTTTTGTCCGCCTTCCAGATCAATCCGCGCCGGTAGTGAATGCGAGAACGGACGGAGCGAGCGGCCGGATCGGAGAGCAGATCCTCGCTGATGGCCAGCGCCTTGCTTCGGTCCTGCTGGGCTGCGGCGGTTTCAATCAGCTCCAGGCGCGCCTGCACCGCGAATTCGCTTCCCGGATTGATGCGCACAGTCTCGCGCAGTGTGTTTTCGGCATCATCGAGGTCGTCGTTATCGCGAAAGGCCATCCCGAGCAGCAAATAGGCTTCCTGCAGCAGGGGGCTGTCCGGATGTGTGCTGATGAAGCCCTGCAGAGCGGGAATCGTACGCGTGGCATCCCCCTGGGATGCGAGATCTCGAAGGTTCGCGAACACGACTGCATCCGCCGCATTGCTTTTCGGATGTGAGGCGAGCCACTCATCCTTCACGCGTGCGGCTTCATTCTCGCGTCCCTGGAGTCGCAGCGTCTGCGCAAGTCCATCCAGCGCATCGCTGACGAGAGCCGATGCAGGATAGTCGGTGAGGACGCGGCGATAGCCTTCCTCGGCCTGCGGATACTTCCCCGTGTTGTAGTAACAGTCGGCGATGCTATAGGCTGCCTGAGGGACGAGCGGACTTTTCGGATACATCCGGATGAGTTTCTCGAATTCGGTAATGGCTACCTCGTAATCCTTGCTCTGGAAATACATCCATGCGAGGCTGAACTGTCCTTTGTCGGCATACTCTGAGTCAGGGTAGCGAGCGAGCATTCCGCGCAGGGTGGAGATGGCGGACGGGGTCATGCCCTGCCGGTGCTCACAGGATGCGAGCTGCAGCAGTGCGTATGCGGCAAGGGGATTGCTCGGGTACATCCGCGATGTGTAGCGATAGGTGTTTCCG
>JAFGKR010000249.1 GCA_016928515.1 Bacteroidota bacterium
ATCGAGAGTTTCGAGCAACTGGACAGTGAATTTCGTGCCTGGGCGAAGTTCAAGGGTTGGGACAATTGACTTCGTCAAAGCGGAAGCAATCAATTACGCCTTCGGGCGCAAGCAACATCAACCGGGAGCAACGGTTCATTCATGGCGCTTGATTACCTGACTTTTCCGGATGATCTCGAGCGTGCGGACCACGCGATTCTCGGACTGCACGGGCGATACGGTAACAAATCCGCCTTTCTGCCGTTCGTGCGGCAGATGGGATTTCTGCACACGCGCTGGGTGCTTCCGTCCGCGACCTTTGCGGAGGACGCTGCGCCGAATGTCCGCTGGTGGTATGACAACGACCGGGAGGATCCAGTGGAGGTGCAGCAGAGTCGTGATGAAATCGGTCGCTTGATCCGCATGCAGGTCGATGACGGCGTCCGGCCGGAGAATATTTTCCTCGTCGGCTTCTCACAGGGTGCGGTCATGAGCGTTGATACCGGACTCCGGTATCCGGAACGTCTCGGCGGGATCGTCTCGCTCTCCGGATACGTTATTCATCCGCAGCATCTGCGCAAGGAGCGGAACGAAGCGAACCTGCGGATCCCGATTTTTCTGGCGCATGGCACGCGCGATCAGATTCTGCACGTCGAGATCGGGCGGGAAAACAAACGCGTGCTGGAGGACATGGGATACGACGTGGAGTATAACGAATACGATACGGCGCATCGGGTGAGCAGCGACGAGACGAAGGATATCCGCGCCTTTCTGCACAGGCACATGTATGGAATGACGCTGGATGATCCGAGATCGGAGGACGCGCATGTCGCACCGTTCTGATATGCTTGTCGATGCTCGCGGCGTGGAGTTCACGATGCTGCGGCGTCCCCTGCGCGTTGTTTCACTTGTACCGAGCATCACCGAGCTGCTGTTCGATCTCGGGCTCGGAACGGACGAGGTCGTCGGGCGCACGAAATTCTGCGTGCATCCGGCGCAGCTCGTGCGTGAGATCCCGGTGGTGGGGGGAACAAAGTCCGTGCATGCCGATCGCATCCACGATCTGCAGCCGGATCTCGCGATCGCGAACATCGACGAGAACACGCGGGAGATCGTCGAGGAGCTGGACGGATGGAAGGATGAGCCGTGGGTGTACGTCACGCATCCGCGCACGGTGGACGACGCGCTGCTGATGATACGGGATCTCGGGATACTGCTCGACGCGCGTTCGAGAGCGGAGGAACTCCTCGCCCAAATCGCCGATGCGCGGTTGAGCATTCCGAGGAATCCCGCCCAATCCGCCCTGTATCTCATCTGGCGGCAGCCGTTCATGACGGTATCACCGGACACCTACATCCATTCCATGCTCGCGGAGGCGGGTTACCGGCATGTCATCGGCGAGGCCTGGCTGGACGCGCGGCATCTCCGGGGCGGCGCGCGCCGCTATCCCGAACTGACGGCGGAGGACATCGCCGCGTTGCGTCCCGAGCACATCCTCTTCTCCAGCGAGCCGTATCCTTTCAAGGAAGAGCACATCGCCGAACTGCGCGAGCAGCTCCGCACCATCGATCGCACCTGGGCGGAGACCGTCAGCATGCGCATCGTCGACGGGGAGCATTATTCCTGGTACGGCTCACGGATGCGGGAGGCGTTTCGGGCATTCTCCGGGTTGTAGGGGCGCACGGCCGAAGGCCCGCCGGAGTTCGCCGCAGGCGAACGGAGGAGGGATGTGCGCCGAAGGCCCGCAATATGCGCCATCAGGGGAATCTACTTCGCGTGCACCTGATCATGACAGGTTGTGCAGAGGGTAACGAGATTCGTCTCCTGATTCTTGCCACCTTCGGCATGTGGATGCACATGGTGCAATTCGAGATGCCGCGGATCGGACGGATTCCATTCCTCGTGAGACCATCCGCATTGTGTGCATCGGTAATGATCCCGGCGGAGAACCGATCTCCGGACGGCATCCGGGATTGTACGGTCGTGCTCAGGACTCTGTCTGTCAGACTCAAGGACGTACGTACCTATCGGAAGATCGGGTCGTCCTGTGTGATGAGTGACGATTGACCATCCGTGTTCCGTTCGCAGTTCGCGGACGCGTCTTGCCCACTCCGTCTTGTTGCGGGCGACATAGCGCAATTCCTCCCCCGTCACCGGCTGACCGACATTGGCCTTGAGGTACGCGAGGATGCGGTCCCGAATTGATGTGCTCTGCTTTCGAATATCGTTTGCGACATTCCAGCGGTAGGCAGCGCAGACATCCTGTTCCGTAGTCAGAAGCACATATTCTTCAGGCCGCAATCCTGTGAAGTTCTGAGGGAATTCCTCGCCCTCATTCATCATTTCGCCGATAGTGAGTCCGGATGCAATCGACCAACCGAACTGGATGCGGAGTTCGCGAACTCTCCGGGCGTATTCCTGAATCCCGGAAACGACCAGGAGTTCGTCCCCGTGAATGATCGTCTGTGGATACTTGAGGAAATAGTGGAGGATTCGATCTCTGGCGGACGAGGCAAGTTCAGCCGGTATGAGGGACTTGCCGAGCAGGCGCAGCTCGCGGAACATCGGAACGAGGGACAGGACCTTCTCCCGCAGTTCATTCCTTTGTAGTTCCGACTCGAAATTCTTCACGAGCCCTTCCAGACGCAGTCTGATATCTTCCGATTTGTCAGTCATTTCTTCACCTGTGTTCGTCATACAGGAATCGACGCAGCCGATTTTCCAGCTTCTTTCCGTCGCGGATCTGGCATTCCCAGACGATCAGTACGGACCAGCCTTGTCCCCTCAGATCATGCAATACTTGTCTGTCCCTGCTGCGATTTCGCTCCAGCTTTTCTTGCCAGAACTCCCTGTTGCTCTGCGGTATCGTCGCTTTTCGGCAACCGGGATGCTGATGCCAGAAGCATCCGTGTACAAGGATAATTTTTCGATGCCTCGGAAGCACGATATCGGGATTTCCCGGGAGGGTTCGCACATGGAGACGGAAACGGAATCCCATACCGTGAATCTTCGACCGCACCGTTCGTTCGGGGGCGGTATCCTTCTGCCGAACGGAACGCATCACCGATGAGCGTTGCGCCGGTGTCAGTCGATCGGTCATTCCAATTCTGACGGAAGGGTCAAGAGCAGATAGACGGCATCCGCGATCCGTGCGGCGAGGAGTGGCGGCACCGCATTCCCGATCTGACGCGCGATTTCGATTTTCGATCCCCTGAACACGAAATCATCCGGGAAGGACTGCAGACGGGCAGCTTCGCGATGCGTGATCGGACGATGCTGGGACGGATGCAGGTATCTCCCCTTTTCGGGTTTATAAAACTCCGTTCGAATCGTAAACGCCGGACGATCCCACCAGAGTCGACCGAAGAGATCCGTCCCACCTTTTTCCTTACGGATCCAGCATTCTGGTGTGAGTTCGGGAGCAATACGTTGAAGATCGAAGCGGTTCATCCCTTCCTCCGGAATCGCATGGTAGCGAGCGATGCTTTTTTCCGTTGGTGTTCTTCCGAAATGAAGGTTAAGAGGAGGATTTTCGTCTCTGAGTGTTGTTCCCTCCGGAGGAGGCAGGTCCGAGATCGCATCACGGACAGTTCGCCATGGTTCCGCTTCCTTCATGTATCCGTTCCCGTTTCCGTCCGGGATCGCGATCTGTACGCCGTTCCGTGAAGGCTCGTAATGTGATTTGAGCGGAGGAAACACAACTTTGGGATCGAGTCGCTTGCTCCCGATAATGAATGCGCGCTTCCTGTTCTGCGGAACGCCGAAATCCGCGGCACTCAACACGGCCTGTTGTGTTTTGAAACCCATCCCGATTGCCATTCCGAGAATCTCGCCGTGCTCAAAGGAGCCGAGAATCTGGGGCACGTTTTCGATCACGAACACCTCGGCGCCGGATCTCTTGACCACTTCAAGAAACGGGCGCCAGAGTTGTTTTCGCGGATCTCCCTCGCGGTTCTTGTTCAGGAGGCTGAAACCCTGACAAGGAGGACCGCCAATGACAACATCGGCATTCGGCACGAGGAACGACGGATTCTGCAGGATGTCGACGATGTCTCCAAGGACGCAGTGTTCGCCGAAATTCGCGTTGTAGGTCTCGACGCTCTCCCTGTTGAAATCGTTTGCCCAGATCGGGTCGAAAGCGTGACCCATCCGCGCGCTGAAGCCCAGCGTCATGCCCCCGGCTCCAGAGAAGAGGTCAATGAGGCGAAACCGCCTCCCGTTCTTCCGAAGGCGGTCTGCACGTCTCGCGTCGTAAATCGCGGAATCCTCTTTCAACAGATGGTGCATGTTCCTGAACACTTGTCCGATCCTCTGGTGCCCACCATGGCACAAACATGCAGTAATCTACGAAAATCGGGATTCTTTCTCAGTCCGTCTTCAGGGCCGGGGAAAGAAATGCCCTGCTTCAGATCATCTCACCAGAACCATTTTCCGAACCCGGACCGATTCTCCGGCTTCAATTCGATAGGTGTACAGTCCTGACGGCAGATCGCCAGCGTCAAACCGCAGCGCATGTGTTCCCGGCGGATACGATGCATTGTCGGTGAGTCGTGCCGCTTCTCGTCCGAGGGCATCATGAATGACCAGCGTTACTGTCGTCGGTGCCGATAAGGTAAAACGGATCGTCGTCGATGGATTGAAGGGATTGGGGAAATTCTGATGCAGCGCTATTGTCCCGGTCATGTCGGTCTCCGGCAGAGGGACGGTGCCGGAAGTGCTCGTGCGTGATGAGAGAATGGCTCCCTTGTCACCCACGACGGTGAAATCCGTCCCGGTGCTGCATATCCCGTGAAATTCAATATCCGAATCGGCCACCACTCGCTTCGTCCACGTTTCACCTCCATCGGAGGTTTCAATGAGCGTGCCGTTATCTCCCACGATTATCCCTTCGAGCGCACTCGTAAACGCAATAGCATTCAAATCGATAGAGACACCGCTATTCTGCTCTGTCCAGTCGACCCCACCGTTTGTCGTCTTCAGTATCGTGCCCCAACGTCCCACGACAATCCCGTTGTTTTCATCGCGCAGGTATGCCGCACGAAGATCTTTCGTCGTTCCGCTCTCCTGTGCAGCCCAGGTTACTCCTCCATCGGAAGTTCGTGTGATCGTCCCATCTCTTCCTACTGCGATCCCGACGCCGCCGTGCAGAACGTATACGTCCAGCAACTCCACGCTCACATCGCTCTCCAGTGCCGTCCAGCTGGATCCGCCATTCCCCGAGCGGATAATCATCCCGTTGGAACCGACCGCGATGGCAACCGAGCTGCTGACAACATGCACGCCGCGCAGCCATCCTCCCAGTGAGGGACTGACGTCTGTCCATGTCGCTCCGCTATTGCTGCTCCTGTATATCGTACAGGCATCGCCGACGGCGAGGCCGCCAGTATGATAAAAGGAAATGGCATACAGCCTACCGCCGGTGCCGGATACTCCGGACCATGAGAGTCCGCCATCGTACGAGCGAAGGATTGCTCCGTCGCCGACCGCAAGGCCTGTTGTCGAGTTCGGGAAACATACGTCGCGCAGCACATCGGAAGGTCCTTCATGATACTTCGACCATTCCGCGCCGGCGGTGGACGTTTGAACTATCCTTCCCCCTTCACCGACGACAATCGCCTTGTGCGCCGACAGGCACGATACACCATAATACTCTGGGCTTCCGTACGGGTCGTATTCATCCCAGGTGGCACCGCCGTCATGCGTATAGATCACGGTTCCCCAACGACCAGCCGCCACACCGAACCCGGATCCGCCGAATGAGACGGCGTACAGATGTTCAGATGCTGGGGTGGTGCGCCGGGACCACGCCTGGCACCCGTTAATG
>JAFGKR010000041.1 GCA_016928515.1 Bacteroidota bacterium
CTCAGCGACCTGTGCGGCGCGACGGGCAGCGCGACGGTGACGTTCTACGCCACCGACGACTGCGGCAACGTGGATTCGACCTCGGCGACGTTCACGATCGTCGATACGACTCCGCCGACCATTGCGGCCGGCAGCATCGGTACCTGCTACACCACGCAGGCGGCAGCCGAAGCGGCGGCAATCGCTGCAACGACGGCCGGTGATGTCTGCGGCGGTGTAACGCTGTCCGCATCGACGGTTGGTGACTGCAATGCGGTCGTCACCGTCACGGCGACCGATGACTGTGGGAACCAGGCAAGCGTGACCTACAACACGACGATCGACGGTACCCCGCCGGTATTCACATCTGTGCCGGCAAATTCGACCATCGCCTGCACCGAGACGCCGGTCTTCGGCACCCCGGTTGCGACGGATAACTGCGGTACGGTCACTGTGACCCAGGTGGGCAGCGACGTGATGACCCCGGGCAACTGTCCGCAGGAGTACACGGTGACACGGACCTGGAAGGCAGTGGACGGATGCGGCAACGAATCCGCCGCGGTCAGTCAGACCATCACCGTGGCAGACGACGAGGCGCCGATTATCACCGCAGCGCCGGAGGACACGGTCGCGTGTCTCGAAGCGATCGTCTTCACGGATCCGACATACAGTGACAACTGTGACCCCGTTCCGACACTTGTTGTCGTCGGCACCGACACCACCTACATCGCCGGCGTGTACCATCACACCCGCACGTGGAAGGCAGTCGATGCGTGCGGCAATGAGTCCCAGACCGTCAGCCAGACCATCGTCGAGCTGTGCAACCAGTTCGAGACGCTGACACAGGGCTTCTACGGCAATAATGGCGGGAAGTACTGCGGAACCGGTCAGGGAACACCGACACTCGTCGACTCGCTGCTGGCCCTCGGAAACGGCCTCACCGTCGGTGTCGTCGGGTACGGGTCTCTCACGATCGACGCCGGAAAGGGCTCCTGCCTGATCGCCAACCTCCCGGGCGGTGGTCCTGCGGCGGCACTTTCCAACGATTACGTCTATAACGCGAACAACTGCAACATCGTCCCGGGCGGTCTTCCGATGAAGAAGGGCCGTTTCCGGAACATCCTGCTTTCCCAGACCATCACCTTCGCGCTTAACCTGCGCCTGGATTCGATCCTGGGAACGCAGATGTTCCTGCCGCCTCCGTCCACTCCATGGATGCGGACGGCAGCATCGATCCACGTCAACGGTATCTGCGGTGACGGCGACGACATGCCCGACACGACATACCAGTTCTTCTACTTCCCACCGAACGTGCTCAGTGCGTTGGGTTCGAACGGATTCAACGTCACACCGCTGGATCTGCTCGACATGGCCAATGACGCGCTTGGTGGTACAACAATTCCGGGTGTTTCCCTGAATGACATTGCGGCCGCGCTCGACGCCATCAACAAGGGCTTCGACGAGGCGCGCTTCCTCGCGGGATTCTTTGCGGTACCGCCGCCCAAGGATGCACGCATCGACCTGCGTCCGGACGGCTACGCACTGCATCAGAATCATCCGAATCCGTTCAATCCGGTGACGACAATCACCTACACCCTGCCGGAACGCAGCACTGTGTATCTCGCAGTGTACAACTCCATGGGTGAGGAGATTTCGGTCCTGGTGAACGAGGAGGTTCCCGCCGGTACCCACGCGGTTCAGTGGGACAGCGGCAACACACGGACCAACCTTCCCTCCGGCGTCTATACGTATCGTATCGTCGCACAGAGCGAAAGCGGTGCAGTCTACCACGAACACCGGAAGATGATGCTGGTGAAATAAAACCCGCATCGCTTCCGTACGAAAAAAAGCAGGTCCTTCGGGACCTGCTTTTTTTTGGGGGAGGGAGGAGACGGGCAGGTGGGCAAGCGGGGAGGTGGTCTTCCCGAGGAACCCGTTCTCCTTGGCCTCAGGCTGACAAAAGAGGGCGGGTTGTGACATAATACTCGTTCTGGAAATCGTGCTCGAGACGGTGGATGCTGATATCCCCGAATCCTGCCTCGGTGAGCATCTCCCGGGCTTTCTCGCGTCCCCACATCGTTCCGAGCCCCATCCCTCCCTGCGCAAGAGAGACGGTCATGCAGTGCATGGTCGAGATTGTGTAGAGAAAGGGCGCGATGGGGTGATTCATGTTTCCCGCATGCTCGCTCGACGCAGAGATATCCTGCATGAGATATGTGCCGCCGGGTTTCAGCGCACGGGCGATACCGCGCAGAACACGGTCCGGCCGTGCCTGATCATGAATGGCGTCAAATGATGTAATCAAGTTGTAGCACTCCGCGGGAGCATCCTCGTCGAAGGTCGTCAGGTCGCGCACTTCGAAATGCGCGTTCGGGACGTCCCGCGCCAATGCCGACGCCTTCGCCGCGGTGATGGCCGCGGGAGAGAGGTCATATCCCGTGAAGCGGCTGCGCGGAAATGCGGCGGCGAGCGTGACAACCGCGCGACCCATGCCGCAGCCGACATCGAGCACATCGATACCCTCCTGCAGACGCGCTGTCAGACCCGGCACGAGCGGGAGGATGCCGTCCAGAAGAGCGCCGACAACGGTCTGCCCGCTGTCTTCCGCCATCACTTCGTGGAAACGCCGGAAGCGGGTATAGGGCACACCGCCGCCGCTGCGGAAACAGTGGACGATGTCATCCTCCACCGTACCGAGCATTCCGATATACTGCGCGAACACGCCGATATTATCCGCGCCGGCCGCACGCGTGAGGAAGCCGGCGTGCTCCGAGGGGAGCGCATACCTCGGCTCGCCACCGTTCTGGTGAATGCGGACGATGCCGCCGGTGCTCATCGCGCCCAGCCATTCCCGCACGTAGCGTTCGTCGAGTCCGGCGAAATGGGCTATTTCCCGGCTCGTGGCGGGTTGACGATCGCGCATCGAATCCAGGAGGCCGGTACGATGGCCGACGGACAGCATGATGGAAATGGAGGCCTTGTTCAGCATGTCGATGAGTTCCTCGCCGAATGCCTCTTGCTTCTGTGTATCAATCTGATGTATGGTGCACATGGGTGCTCCTCGAATGGATGAAACGGAATGATTCGGGTGACGGTCCGGTGTGTGCGCGGTTCTCCACCGAGGGCGCCGTGGACCGTTTTCCGATGTTCACCCCTTTTGCGTAAGGACAGGCCTCACAACGTGAGGAGCCGGGGAGGCAGCATACTGTCATCCCGAGATCACAGATGACACAGATCGTCATTGCACCCAATGAATGACATCGAGCCAGATGAATCCGGCGCGAAGCTGATAGTAGCGCCGAGCCACCGGCTCGGCGTTCCAACCGATAGCACGTTCGTAGCCGGAATAGCACAGATGTCATTGGTAATAGTCCCGATCCGCCGAAGGCAGAGAGGGACGTATCGAGGGACGTGGAGGCGGGAATCAGAGTTCCCAGTCGATATCCTTCTCCGGTGCGTACGTGCAGAACATGCCGGTACGGATGGAAGCCTCGAGGTGTCGTCCGAGGGAAGGGTGAAGCGTCGCTATCTTCTTCATGGCGCTGCGGATGCGCCAGGTGACGGCGGAACGGCATTTCTCGACCGTGCCGGCGACCGTGCGTGTCCTGCCGCC
>JAFGKR010000250.1 GCA_016928515.1 Bacteroidota bacterium
GGCGTATATCATGGACATCGCGCCGGACACGGTGAAAGTGGACGTGAAACTGTACGAAAACAACGGGTACGCCGCACTGACGCCGCTCGATGCCGAGGGAATGAAGGCCGCCGCAGCAGCCATCAAAAAGGTGTACAAGAAGTATCCCTATTATACGCGTGAAGGTGGGTCCATTCCCGTCGTCGCAGATTTTCAGCATCTCCTCGGCGTTGAAGCCGTGCTGCTCGGTTTCGGTCTGCCGGACGACAATCTGCACGCGCCCAACGAGAAAATGGACCTTTCCCAGTTCCGCAACGGACTGGTCACCACCATGCATTTCCTCGAGGAGTATGCGAAGCTGAAGCAGTCCGCCTGACACTCTGTCGAGAAGTCACATCGACGTCACCACCGGCGTGCTACCGGCACGCCGGTGTGTTCTCACAATGCTGTTTCATCCGTTCGAGAGACCGCGAATCATCGGCTCGCCGCTCCAGAGGGAAAAACCACCGGCTCCCCCTCACAGGGAAGAAAGCGAGGCTCGCCGGTCACATCTCCATCCTCTCCGCAAAAATCATCAGATGTCCATCTCCCTGCCGGGTGAGTATGATGACCCCCGGCCGTGACCCGCGGAGCTTCAGCTGCCGGAGGATGTCCTCCGGTGTGTCGGGGAAACCGCGTTTCTTGATTTCCGTTGTTGCCGAGAAGTCGAGTTCTGCTGCGATCCGGCGAAGCCGCTTGCGGTTGTATCCTTCCACCCGGATGATGCGGAATGCCTGGTGCCACGGAGAAACGGATGGTTCCCTTTCGCTCCATCCGTAGGCGATGTGGGGATCAATCACCGTTGCGTGCTGCTCGTGGAGATAATCCGCGACGTGACCAGTCCGGATGATGGCGGCATGAGGTTCAATGAGGAATCGCGGAACAGTGATGTGCACCGATGTGCTCGGCTGCGGTTGCCATCGAAGATCGGCATCCGCATGCAACGCGGAGACTGAGGGAAGGGTGCAATTCCGATGCAGAAGTTGCTCACGGCATTCGCGCCCGACGGCGACTGTCGCAATCCCCCAATCCTGCGGGGGTGGTACACCGGGAGCGATTTTGACCAGGACCGGCAGTGAGGAAGGGAAACGATCGAGGAGAGCAAGCGGGGGATGCACGTCCGTGAGATCCATGACGCGCCGCGATCCATCGCGTCGGGCGGGATCAGCGAAGACCCCGCGGATGCGATCGAGACGCAGGAGTGGAAGCCAGTGCTCTGCACGTCCCTGAAGCACGAGGGTATTTCGCTGCTGCGCTGTCTCGAGATTATGCCGCAGCATGAGTGCATGGACGGGATCCGCCTCGATGCAGATCACACCAGCCGCCCGTTCCGCGAGCCGGACGGCGTCGGCACCGATGCCCGCTGCGATGTCGAGCAGAATGCCGTCCTGCGGGAGGAGCGAGGCGTGCAGGCGCGCAGTTGCAGCGGATGAGGCCATTTCCAGTGCATCGGCCGTGTAGAGTGCGTCCGGTGCAAGAGCGCATTTTCTGCGTCCCCGTTCCTGCAGACGGAACTGTTCCATGCATGCGCCGATGAAATCAGTGCTGAGGTCAGGAAATTCTCCCCTGAGGGCAGTTTGGATTCTGAGCGAATCAGCGTATTTTTTGGCTTGTCTCCGGTATTCCTCGCGAATACCGGCGACGCGGTCCGAAGAGAGAAATTCGACCTGTTCCGGAGTGAATCTGAAGCGCATGCGATCGTCTGAGAACCGTAGGAGTGCGTGCATGGAAAAGGTACACTTTTTCCCGTTCTTTTCGCTTCGTTTACGTGTCTCCATCCCATTATCTGCAAGCATATGAAGCGCATTGCGACCGTCGCATTCTGTATCCTCCCGCTCCTTCTGATTTCCCAGACCCTTCATGCACAGCGTAGTACCGGCGGCGTCAAGGGCATCGTCTCGGACTCGCTGACAGGAGAACGGCTGACTCTCGTCAATGTGTATCTGCCGTCGGAAGGCATGGGCGCAGCCACGGACGCCAACGGTTTCTATTTCATCGGGAACATTCCCGCAGGCACGCACACTGTCCGTGCGACGTTGATCGGCTACGGCACGGTGATCCGCGAGATCACGATCACGGGCGGGAAAATCGTGACCATGAATTTCGAACTCACGCCCTCCATTGTGGAGATGGAGATGGTGGAAACCACGGCGGAACGGCGCATCCGGTATGACACGGAGATCAGCACGCAACCGATTTCCGCGGCGGAGATTTCCGTGGTGCCGAAGGCCGTGGAAGCCGATCTTTTCCGAACCATCGCCGTTCTTCCCGGTGTCGTCGCGACGAGCGACGTCAGCAGTCAGTTCTACGTCCGTGGCGGCGGGGGAGATCAGAACCTGATCATCCTCGATGGTATGACGATATACAATCCCTTCCATGCGCTCGGCATCTTTTCCATTTTTGATGCGGACGCGGTGAAGGAAGCGGAAATTCTCAAGGGTGGTTTCCCCGCGCAGTGGGGCAATCGCCTTTCATCGGTGATCAACATACGGACGCGCGAAGGGAACAAGAAACGTTTTTCCGGAAAACTCAACATGAGCCAGGTAGCGGGCAAAGCGCTGCTTGAAGGTCCCACCCCCTGGGAGGGATCCTGGATGCTCTCGGTGCGCAAGAGTTTCTTCGATGAGGTCCTGCAGAAGTTCGTGCGTCAGGAGACCCCCTTCGATTTCTACGACGTGATCGGTCGCATGAATGTGGCCACGGGGGATGCGGGGCGTCTTTCCGTCCACACCCTGTTCAGTGGTGACGTCATTCAGCCCGGCTCGGAATTCGATCCCGAATACCGCTGGAACAACGCCGCCTACGGTATGAGCTGGTTCCAGGTGCTGGAAAACAAGTACCTGATCGAGACGACGTTCAGTTTCTCCAATTTCCTCGGGGAACTGCGTCCGCGGGCGAACACACAGATCACCCCGCGGCTCTCGGAAGTCAACGATGTGTATTTCAACGGTTCGGTGACCTACTTCCGCGACAACGGTGATCAGTACGGTGCGGGATTCATGTTTCGTCTGCCGGAGTACCACTACCGTTTTGTGAACTCCGCGAATTACGAGCGCGATGAAGTCAAGAAGAACAGCGAAACGGGCATCTGGTTCAAATACAAGCTGAAACAGTTTCGTCCGTTTTCCCTGGAGCTCGGCATCCGGTCAGACATTTTTTCCGTCCTGTCCCCGAACAGCTCCGACGCTTTCGAGCCGAGACTCGGATTCGCCTGGGACATCTCGCCGGCCCTGGCGTTCAAGGCTTCCTACGGCCGTGTGCATCAGCGCGTCATTACGATCACAAACGAAGACGATGTGGTGTCGCTGTTCGAGACCTGGATTCCGGTGCCTGAGGACGAGCCCTCACAGCAGGCCGATCACTACATTGTCGGCTTCGACGGAGACATTCCGCTCGTCCCCGGATTGAATTTCAACGTCCAGGGGTATTACAAGGATCTGAAAAATCTCGTCGATTACAACCGGGACAAGGTCGATGCGGCTGATCCCGACTTTGTGCGTGCGACGGGACGCTCGTACGGCATGGAGTTTTTTCTCGAGGAGCGGCATCCGCGCTACTACGGTATGGTGTCATATACGTTGAGCTACACGGAACGACAGTTGGAGGATTTCACGTACAATCCCCGCTACGACCGCAGGCATAATCTCAACATCATCGCGGGCTGGAAGCCGGGAGACGGTTGGGATGTGAATGTACGCTGGGAGTATGGTTCGGGCCTCCCCTTTTCACAGATCATCGGTTTTTATGATCGTCTCCTGTTCACCGGACTCTTCGATGGCAACGGCTATATCGACGAAACCGGGCAGCCGTACACCATGCTGGGACCAAAGAACAGCGGCCGTCTTCCGGCGTACCACCGTTTGGACGTCAGTGCGTCGAAAGCCTTTCAGTTCGAATTTATCCGCCTGGTTCTCGAAGCGAGTGTGCTGAACGTGTACGATCGAAGCAACATGTTCTACTACGATCGCACCTCCGGGGAGCGTATCGACATGCTCCCGATACTTCCGACCGTCAATCTGCGCATCGAATTCTAGCGGGAAGAGCCATATGGCGAAGCCGCGCCGCAATGACCTGCTGATCCCTCTCCTCGCCGTGCTGGCCGATGCTGCGGCGATCATTCTCGCGTTTTATTCCTCCTATCTCCTTCGTTTCGAAAGCTTCATCGCAGAGATTTTTCCGGTGACGAAGGGCTATCCACCGCTCGAGGCCTACCTCATCGGCGGCCTTGTCATCGCGCCGGTCTGGCTGCTACTTTTCAAACGCAACCGGATCTATCGGGCGCGCAGGGACGTCGATCTGAGCCTGGAATTCTTCCTGATCGTCAGACAGGTGAGCTTCGGCATGCTGGTCGTTCTCAGTCTTACGTTTTTCTACCGCGCTTTTTCCTACTCCCGTCTCGTTTTTCTCTTTGTATGGATACTCGCGATCCTGTTCATCTTCATCGGACGTGTTCTGGTGCTCTCCTACGAGAAGTATCTGTACAGGAAGGGGAAGGAATTGCGGAACGTGTTGCTGGTCGGTACCAATCGGCTCGCGCAGGATCTGGCCGTGCGCATGGCGCACCATCCGATGCTGGGGTACCGCTTACAGGGATTTGTCACGCCCAACGATGAACGGATCGACACCGTCTCCACAACGCGACTCGGTGAGCTCGCAGATATCGCGCGCATTGTCGAGGTACATCGCATCGAGACCATTCTCGTGTGCCTGGGGCCCGGAGAGTCCGACGAACTCGCACGCCTGATCGCACTTCTCGAAGGACGAACCGTGCAGATCCTCATACAACCGGATGTGATGGGCATCACTCCGTTACGCCTGCGTATCGGTGAATTGTTCGGAACGCCTTTCCTGGGAGTGAAGGATCTCCCGATGACCACCTGGTCGCGGATCGCGAAACGAAGTTTCGATGTCGCTTTCAGTCTCGCGGTACTTCTCGGATTCGCTCCGTTCGCGGGTGTGATCGCGGTGCTGATCCTCCTCGAATCCGGTCGCCCGATTTTTTACCGGCAGGTGCGTATCGGCCTGGAAGGCGAGGAATTCGAGCTGTTCAAATTTCGCACCATGCATGTCGACGCGGAGGATGAGACGGGACCGACCTGGACGAAGCGCGGTGATCCCCGTGTGACGCGGATCGGCCGATTCCTGCGTCGCCTCAGTCTCGACGAGATTCCGCAGTTCATCAACGTGTTACGTGGAGAAATGAGTGTTGTCGGACCGCGTCCCGAGCGGCCGGAATTCGTGCAGCAGTTCCAACGGTACGTTCCCAAATACCTCGAGCGGCATCGTCTGAAAACCGGACTTACCGGCTGGGCACAGGTCAACGGTCTCCGTGGAGAAGTCCCGATCGCGGAAAGGACGAAATACGATCTGTACTACATCGAGAATTGGTCGATGAAACTCGACCTCCGTATCATCTTCAAAACGCTTTACACCATTCTCTTCGGAAAAGACGCCTACTAACATGATTGCCATCCTCGTTTTCTACATTCACATCGTCGGCGCTGTGTACGCATTCAGCAAGGGCTATATCGAGCACAAGCTCGTCGATGCCTTCATGTCGCTCGCCTTCGTCGCCATTATTTTCTCCGTCGGCTGGACACTTGCCGGTTTCATCGTTCGCTTTTTCTTTCCGGAGAAGGGGCTTGGTCCGTTGCTTGACAACGATACGATATCCCTCGTTCTGGTGACCATCTTCGAATTGATTCTCTACGGAACGTATTTTCTCAGCCGGAAAACGAAGGAACAGGCACTCCAGGCCTGAGCGTGGCACTGCCGTCACGTTCAGAAGAGTACCGGGGATGTGGTGGGATACTCAGATCAACTGGGATGCCAGCTCGATGCCCAGTCCCTCTCGCGTAATCCGTGGGATGTCGCCAGTGAAATCGATCATGGTGGAGAGGTGATCGTTGAAAGGAGAACGGTACTCG
Source organism: Bacteroidota bacterium (assembly GCA_016928515.1). Taxonomy (GTDB): domain Bacteria; phylum Bacteroidota; class Ignavibacteria; order SZUA-365; family SZUA-365; genus BM516. The sequence goes on from JAFGKR010000250.1 coordinate 5,946, forward strand.
GCGTCGACCTCGATAATGATATCCACCAGGGATTCAAATGTGTCGAACAGACCCTCGTTCGTATCCGGTTCCTCCCAGTCGGGGAGTTTGGCCGACATGGAAATGAGAGGATTTCCGAGTTCTGCAATGAGGACCTGGCAGAGAAAATGATCCGGTACACGGATACCGGTGGTTTTCCGTCGTGGATTCAATACGAGATTCGGTACCATCTTGGTTGCAGGCAGGAGGAAGGTGTACGGGCCCGGCACCAGTTGTCGGATGACGTGGTAGGCGGAATCCGAAATTTTCGCATAATCCGAGATCTGGGAAATCCCTGCCGCGACGAAAGTGAGCGGTTTGTCGTCCGGGAGACTGCGAATACGGCGGATGCGTTCCTGCCCGGCTTTGGTGCTGATATCGCAGCCGATCGCGTAGACCGTGTCTGTGGGGTAGAGCATGACTGCGCCGCGCCGGAGCTGGTCCACGACGCTGTCGACGAGGCGCATCTGCGGATTCTCGGGGTGGATTTTGTAGCGGGTTGCCATCGTAGCTGCCTGTCTTGCTGAACGAATGTCGTCGGGATCGCTGCCCGGAAGTCAGTCCTCCGGTTCTGCGAGAATGTGCTCCATTTCCATGAGTTGATCTATGGTATTGACCCCACGCAGCTCGTCGAAGCGCTCGACGACATGCGGAACCATGACACGATCTTCCCTGCGAAAAATGGCGAACACATCCGGCAGGTAATATTCACCTTGTGCATTGTCGTTCGTGATGCGCTCGAGCGCGTCGAACAACACGTCACGGCGAAAAACATAGATGCCGCTGTTGATTTCATGCACGCTGCGCTCCTCGGCATCGGCATCCTTCTGTTCGACGATGCGCAGGATATGTTCGTTCCGGTCGCGAATGATGCGGCCATATCCGTCGGGATCGGGCAGCACGGCCGTCAGTACGGTCACTGCTGCATCGGCCGTGCGGTGTTTCCGCAGCGCTTCGCGGATGGTTTCCTCCCGCGTCAAGGGAGCGTCACCGGACAGGATGAGAATGTCGCCCTCGAAATCCCGGAGCAGAGTTTCCGTCATGCGCACCGCATGCCCTGTCCCCAGCTGTTGTTCCTGCACGGCGAACTCGATGGAGGGATCGATTCCGGTCAGATGATCGATGACACTCTGTCGTTGATGTCCCACAACGACGATGATTCGGGCGCATCCCACGCTGCGAGCCAGACGGACGACATGCTCGACGAGCGGGATCCCGGCGAGCGTATGCATCACCTTGGCTTTGTCGGGATTCTTCATCCGCTTGCCCTGGCCTGCCGCCATGATCACCGCTGCGAGAGGACGATTATCCATTTCCCGGATTGTTCTTTACGGAATTGTGTTCGTCGACGAGAATGATGTTCGGTGCGTGATTCTGCAGTTCATCGTCGTCATATTCGCCGTAGGTGATGATGATCACCTCATCCCCGACATGCCCCAGTCGCGCGGCCGCGCCGTTCAGGCAGACGGTGCCGCTGCCGGGTTCTCCCTTGAGGGCGTAGGTCTCGAAGCGATGTCCGTTGTTGACGTTCACCACCTGGACCTTTTCGTATTCGAGAATATCCGCCATCGCCATCAGATCGCTGTCGATGGTAATGCTGCCCTCGTAGTACAGTTCCGCCTGTGTTACGCGGGCACGATGAATTTTGGACTTGAACATGATGCGCTTCATGATGAAGAGCCCTCACTTCCGAGAAACGTGTTGTCAATCAACCGGGTCGATCCGATGCGTGCCGCAACCACAACGAGCGCCGCGCCATGTATTTCATCTTCGATCTGTTCCATCGTATCAGGATGCACCACTGCAGCATAGTCCAGTGTCATGGTACCGCTACGAAGAATTTCCTCCGCGACGAAACGCTGAATGTTTGCTGCGCTGCGCTCACCATCGTCGTGAAGCTTCCGTGCGCGCTGAAGGGAACGGAAAAGAGCGAGTGCCTCGCGGCGTTCATCCTCGCCAAGATACGTGTTTCTGGAACTCATTGCCAGTCCATCTTTTTCCCTCCGAATCGGTGCGACCGCGATCTCCACACCGAAATGCAGATCCCGCGTCATGCGGCGGATCACGGCGACCTGCTGTGCGTCTTTCTGCCCGAACACCGCCAATTGCGGCCGCACGGCCAGGAAGAGTTTGGTCACCACCGTCGTCACACCGCGAAAATGCGTCGGCCGGAAGGCTCCTTCGAGTGTATTGGTGAGATGATCCACATGCACGAAGGTGCAATCCCCTTCCGGATACATCTCGCTCTCATCGGGTGCGAACAGGATGTCGCATCCGAGTGCTTCGATGAGCGCACAGTCGCGCTCGAAATCACGGGGGTAGCGTGCCAGATCTTCGTCTCTGCCGAATTGCGTGGGATTGACGAATATGGAACAGACGGAAATATCGCAGCGGCTGATGGCGATACGGAGAAGATCGAGATGTCCCTCATGCAGGTAGCCCATGGTCGGCACAAAACCGATGGATGCTCCGGCGGCGCGAAGGCGGTCGGACTCGCGCTGCATATCCGTGACACGGCGAATGATGTTCATGGCTTCAGCGGGACTCCGTCATATGCCGCAGCAGTTGCGCGACCGTATCCTTCATCTCCTTTCGTGGGACGACGCGATCGAGGAAGCCCTTCTCCAAAAGGAACTCCGCACGCTGGAACCCCTCAGGGAGATCCCTGCCGATAGTCTGCTTGATGACGCGCGGTCCTGCGAAACCGATCAGCGCTCGGGGTTCGGCGAGATTGATATCGCCGAGCATGGCGAAACTTGCGGTCACTCCGCCGGTCGTGGGATCGAGCATGATGGAGATGTAGGGCAGACCGGCATCATGCAGGAGAGTGAGGCGCGCGCTGGTTTTCGCCATTTGCATGAGGGAATACGCGCCCTCCATCATGCGTGCACCGCCGCTCATCGAGACGATGATCAGACCGCATCGGTTCTTGATCGCGCGGTCGATGGCGCGGGCGATTTTTTCTCCGACCACGGATCCCATGCTTCCGCCGATGAAACCGAAATCCATCACGGCGATGGAAACGGGGATGTCATGGATCTTTCCCGTACCACTTCGCATGGCGTCCGATAATCCGGTTTTCCGAATCGTGGCTTCCGTGCGATCCTTATATGATTTGGTGTCACTGAATCCCAGCGGATCGGTCGCCTGCATCTTGCGGTCGTATTCCTTGAAGCTCCCTTCGTCGAGGAGGATGGCGAGGTATTGTGTGCTGCTGACACGGAATGACGCTCCGCAGTGGATGCAGGTGTACATCGCACCTTCGAGTTGCTTCTGATGCATCATCTCGGAACAGTGTTCACACTTGACCCAGGATCCATCAGGCATTTCGCGCTTCCTTCCCGCGGTTTCGATATTGCTCTTATTTCGTTTGAACCATGCCATGGCGGTTTCTCCGAAGGTGTCACGGTCGCAACAGGACGTTTTTCGCCTGCTTTACCTCAAAATCCTGGACGTACAGGGGTTCACAGGTCGCCGCATCTACGGCCCGGCCTGTTTCGATCATGGATGTTCCGAGCAAAGCGACAGCGCGCGCATCGGCTCCGGTGTCCGGGAGGATACGCATATGGGGTGGCCGGATCTGCGCAGGGAGCAGGTCGATGCCAATGCCGCCGAGGACCATCTCTTCACCGAGGCAGGTGGGGACGTCGGTCACAGGCAGCACCACAGGATCGCCGGTTCGCCGGCCCTTTCCTCCCTCGAGGATATAGGTTCCCCAGTACAGCTCGCCTTTGCGAGCGGGGAGGACGACAGCTGCGTTACATGTCGCCGTATCAGTCATGCGCTTTGCCATCCCCAAGGCGATGGCGTCCATGGTGGGAACGGCGGCGAGCGGGATATCGAGTGCTACTGCCATGCCCTTGGCGACTGCCATGCCGATGCGTAGTCCGGTGAACGATCCGGGACCTGCCGAAACTGCGATGCCGTCGAGTTCTCGTGCTGTGACGCCGCAATACCGGAGAAGATCGCGGCAGAGGGGAGCGAGCAATTCGTCCTGCACATTCTGCCGGTCGATGAAAATGTTGCCGAGAACCTGTGCTTCGTGCGTGAGCGCGAGGTTCAGAAGTTGTGTCGCCGTCTCGATGCCGAGGATCACGGGATCCTCCTCACAACGAGTTCCTGCGGTGAGTACAGCAGGGACGCATCCGCTTCACTTTCTCGATGAACGATCGAATACGATCGCTGCTCTGGTGTCGCACCATGGTGTGCGGCGATTTCCCAGCGGGGGAAGGGGAGCAGGGGAAGGGCGCGCTCCGCCCATTCGACCAGGGTCGTCCCCCCTGACGATAACAGCTCGTCAAGCCCGATTTGCAGCATGTCATCGATGGTGTCCAGTCGATAGAGATCACAATGCAGCACACGCCGGTTCCCTCGGTATTCATTGACAATCGTGAAGGAGGGACTGCTCACCTGGTCGGCACAGTCGAAGGCCTCGCAGATTCCACGGATGAATGCGGTTTTTCCTGTCCCGAGGTCACCGCTGAACGCGACGAGTGCATCCGCTGGGAGGCGGAGGGCAAAGTCGCGTCCGGCACGTCGCGTCTCCGTTTCGCGGTATGTGTGGATTTCCTTCATTACCATCACGGCGTTCGCTCATCCCCGGGGTTTCATGGTGATGACGGGGAGGATCAGTTCTTCGAGTGACATCCCGCCGTGCTGGAAGCTGTCGCGGTAATACGAGAGGTACTTGTTGTACTCCGTGGGATAGACGAAGTAGTGATCTTCTTTCGCGATGATGTAGTTCGTCGTCATCCCACGTTTCGGGAGGCGATAGGCGGCCGGGTCCTTGATATACATCGCATGCTTGCTGTCGGCCTTCACGTTGCGTCCATATTTGTATCGCAGATTCGTTGAGGTCTCCCGGTCTCCGAGGACCTTTGTTCCGCGGAGACAGCGCACGCTGCCGTGGTCCGTCGTCACCACGACCGTCGCGTTCGGCGTGCGTGCGATTTGCTGAAACATACTGTACAGGGAGGAATGCGTGAACCAGGTATTCGTCAGTGACCGATAGGCGGATTCATCCGGAGCGATTTCCTTGAGAATCGGAGAGTCGGATCGGCTGTGGGCGAGCATGTCCACAAAATTCACCACGATGGCGGTGAGGTGGTTCTTGATGAAGGAAGCGATGTTTCCCACCATCTGCTTCCCGAATTCGGGATCGATGATTTTGATGTACCTCAGATCGTTGCGCAGCCGGATGCGGCGGCGCTCCAACAGCTTCTCGAGAAATTCTTTCTCGTACTTGTTCATTGAGTAGTCGTCGTCGTCCTTGCTTGCCCAGAGGTCGGGGAAGACGCGTTCGATTTCGCTCGGATAGTAACCGCTGAAGATGGCGTTCCGTGCGTAGGGTGTGGCCGTGGGCAGGATGCCGATGTAGAAATCCTTCTCAATGGTGTAGAGGCTCCGCAGATGCTGCTCCATCACCAGCCACTGGTCGTAACGCATGCAGTCGATGACAAAAAAGAACACCGGCCCCTGGGATTTGAGATGTGGAATCAGGAAACGATCCACCACCTGCGGGGAGAGGGTGACGTCTTCGTCATCGAGCCAGTCCCGGTAATTGCGTTCGACGAACTTGCAGAACTCCTGGTTGCATTCCTTGCGTTGGTCGGCCATGGTTTGCTGCAGTCCCAGCTGTGGATGCTGGTCGAGTTCGATTTCCCATTCGACGAGTTTCGTGTAAATTTCGATCCATTCATCGAGGTCGAGGGAACCCTGCAGTTTCATCATGACGTCTTTGAATTCGCGGATGTAGTCCTGCGCCGTCCGGTCGCCGACGATGCGTTTGCCCTGCAGCACCTTTTTTGCCACGAGGAGGATCTGGCTGGGATTCACCGGTTTGGTGAGGTAGTCGCTGATCTTTTCCCCGATGGCCTCCTCCATCAGTGCCTCCTCCTCGTTTTTCGTCACCATGACGACCGGGATGGCGGGGTGCAATTCCTTGATGGCGGCCAGGGTTTCCAGCCCCCCCATTCCGGGCATGGATTCGTCGAGGAGGATGAGGTCGACGGGCTGTTCGCGCACGAAGTCAAGGGCGTCTTCGCCGTTGGTCACCGTACTGAGGCGGTAGCCGCGTTGTTCGAGATGCAGGATATGCGGCCGCAGGAGCTCGACCTCATCGTCCACCCAGAGAATATGCCCTTTGTCGTCTGCCATGCAGCGTTCCTTGCGTTGAGTTTCCGATTTCGTATCATTCAAACAATAAAAGTACGAAAGCATGCGTGGGCGCGCAAGGCAGCTGGGGCCCCGCTCGAACACCTTTGTACAAGCTTTGTGGTCGCCTGACGTCGGCAGGAGTGCGCTCCCGGACGATGTGTACGTGCGACAGGCAAGCGTCCCCGGTTGCCTTTGATCCGCCATTCCGATAGATTCGGTCATGTTCGTACTCATCGTTCTGTGTATCCTGATCCTGCTTCTCTCTTTCCTGGCTTCCAGCATGGAGGCTGCCTTGTTTTCCGTCACACCGATTGAAATCGAGCAAATGATGGAACGACGGCTGCCCGGTGCTCAACGTCTCCGTGCAAACAAGGAGGATATCCAGGAATCCATCGTCGCGATCGTCATCCTGAACAATCTGTCAAACATCGCCGGCTCCATCCTCGTCGGCGCTCTCGCCGTGGAGGTGTTCGGTGAGCTGTGGGTCGGCATCTTCTCCGCCATTCTCACATTCATCATCATTCTTCTCGGTGAGGTGCTTCCCAAAACCATCGGCGAACGCTATGCTGCCGGGTATGCACGGGGAACCGCGCGGCTGGTGTTTCTGCTGCGTGTCGTGTTCAAACCACTGGTGCTGCTCATCAATATGCTCGCCCGTCCCTTCGGAGGAAAACCCGAAATGTCACGACGGCTCTCCGAGGACGAGATCAAGGTGCTTGCCCGCATGAGTCATCGCCATGGCAGCATCCTCGAAACGGAGAATATTCTCATCCGTCGTGTCCTCCAGCTCGACGACATCATGGCACGTGACATCATGACGCCACGCACGGTGGTGTTCGCGTTGAAAGCCTCGGATTCGCTCGCCGATGTCGCCGAACAGCTCTATGATGCATCGGTGAGCCGCATCCCGTTGTATGAGGAGGATCTGGACAATATCGTCGGGCTCGTGCACATCCGCGATCTGCTCACGGCGCTGGCAAAAGGCCGGACGGAAAAACTCCTGCGGGAGTTTGCCGACGAGGTGAGTTTCGTGCCCGACACCGTGCGCGTAAACGTGCTGCTCAGCGATTTTCAGAAAAACCGCGAACATCTGTCCGTCGTCGTGGACGAACACGGCGGAATGGCGGGCGTGATCACGCTCGAGGATATCCTCGAGCAACTTGTCGGGGAAATCGTCGACGAGCACGATCGCGATGTAGATCTGCGGGTGCGCGCTCGGATGCTGCAGGAATTGCGCAGCGGACGTCCGCGGGATTACGGGATGAAACGATAAGCGATGCCGCCGCTGAAAATCAGGTGTTTGGCGATGCCGGTGCTCACGAACGCCTGGAGGGGACCGAGATGCGCCGTGACACCGAGCGTTCCCTTGAAGGCATTGTCGCTCAATGTCACCGGTACGGTCTGCGGATCGATGTCGTACCCGATTTCATCCTTGATGTTCTGGGGAAGGGTAAACGTGTAGGATCCGTCCGAATTCAACATTTCGAACGATATCCCCACGTACGGTTCGATCCAGCGGAATCTCCGGCTTGCATGAAGATTCACAGCGAACAGGTCTGTTGCTGCCTCCAGCTTCGCCCGTGTGATGCCGACTTCATTGGTGATGGTGCTGTGCTGAAAGCCCACCTGGAAGGCGGCATGGAATGGCGGGTTGTCGAGCCAGTTGGTGAATGCATGCTTCGCTGCAATGCCGAAAAAGGAAAATTTTCCGATGTTCTCATCGAAGACGACGGGGGGGATGTATCGCAACAGCAGCTCGGTGCTGTTCCAGGAACCGATGGTGACCTGTGGGACCGCGGCAATCACCATATCCTGATTGGTGCCCGGTGTGAGGGAGAGCTGGCTGGGCAGCCCTGCAAGAATCGCACTGTCGAGAATGAGCGATGCGTTTTCCTGCAGGTATTTTTTCGGGATGACAAAGCCATTCCCCTGACCGCCGAACACCGTTGCCGTAACGACTTCGGTTTCCAGTTCGCCTGCATCCGCGGCATCCCGCAGAAGTGTCTTGAAGGTGTTCAGGTAGAATCCGCGGAGCTGTTCATCCGGCGGGGCCCCTGCGTAATTTTTTCGTGCGAGCGGAAGCACGGCAGTGAAGGTCCGTTCCTCATCGAGGACGAAGGCGATCATGCTGCGCACCGAAACGTCGAAGTACAGAGCGTTCTCCTTCGGTACGAAAGCGTGATTGTAGAACGCATCATTCGCGCCGACGTTGGCGACAATTACCAGGGGGCTCATGAAGCCCTCGGCGTTTTGTTCGAAAATTTCGCGAGAGTAGTCCTCCAGCAGTCCCTTGGTGATTTCCCGCGGGATCTGTCCGTGGACAGCGGGAACGGCGAGGAGAAACAGCAGGACGCTCATGCAGTACAGACGCATCGAATGACCTTTCAGAATGTGAGTCCGACACCAACGGCAATATTATCCTGTTCTCCGAAACTGTATTCCGCCGTCAGGTCGAGGAGAGAGAGCAGGGAGAGTGCTCCGCCGACACTGAAACGGAGATTGCGGCGGCGGAATTCGAGAGTGATGTTTTCTGCTGTCTGTCCGAGAGCAGGGGGCGGAACGGCAGTATACGAAACCTCGATCGAGTAGGCCTCGTAACCCAGGCCGCCGAAGACTGTGAGCATCTGCATTTCCACACTGCCGAGGAGCAGGGCCGCATAGCCCGTACCGGTGACGACATCGGTGATCTCGAACTGCTGCATACCGGCCACGATCGCCAGCTGTATCGGTGAATCGAAATAATGCGTGAGTTCATGCTTCAGTCCGGCTCCGTAAAAGCTGATCTTCCCGACCTCCGGATCGAAGGTGACAGGAGGGAGGCCGCGGAGGATAAGTTCCGTTCCGAGCAGGGATCCGATGGATATCTGCGGCATGAAGAGCAGGGTGTTGTCGAGACCGGTCCCGTTCGGCAGGGCGATTTCCGGCTGTGACGGATCGGTCAGCGAACGGATCACCGCACCGTCACCACCTGCCACTGTGGCAGTCGTCACCTGCGAAGGATACCCGAGCGCGGTGAGTTCCGGTGGCAGCTTCGCGACAAAGGTTCGGTCATCTTCCGGAATGGAGGTGGCGATCGCTTTCGCTCCCACCCAGACATGGAAGCCGGTATCCACGCGCGCGGTGTGGGCGTAAGCGCTGTTGAGCGTATAGCCGACAGCATCGACACCCGGACGCAGATAGTCGCGCGCCAGTTGCTGAATGCCGAGTTGCTCGATCAGGTCGCCAAGTGATTGCGCCTGTGCACGGGGTGTGCCTGTCATCCCGATGATGATCAGGAATCCGGCTACCACTCGAAGGATGCGCAGGAATCGTGTCAACATGACCCTCACGTATTTTTTTCGATCGCGTTGATGATGCGTCCGGTGATGTCTTCGATCGTACCGACACCCTGGATATCGACCAGAATCCCGCGGCCGCGGTAGTATTCCGCGATCGGTTCGGTCGTCTCGCGGTAGATGCGGAGCCGTTTGAGAATTGTGTCGTCGGCGTCGTCGGTGCGTCCACGTTTGCTCAGGCGCTCGAGGATCTCGTTTTCCGGGACGATCATGTTCAGGACGGCGTCGAGTCCGGTCCCCTCGGGAAGCATGCGTTCGAGTGCTTCCGCCTGGTTGGTGGTGCGGGGGTAGCCGTCGAGGAGAAAACCGTTCTGTGCGTCGGGCTGCGAGAGGCGAGCTTGAACCATCGCATTGGTCACTGCATCAGGCACGAGTTCGCCCCCCTCGGAGTAGCGCTTCGCTTCCTGACCGAGCGGTGTGTCGTTGCGGATATTCTCGCGGAAAATATCCCCTGTGGAGATGTGCGGGATGGAGTAACGTTCGGAAATGAATTGCGCCTGGGTTCCTTTGCCGGCGCCCGGAGGGCCGAAGATCAGAAGCCGCATGTGGACCTCAAATATCTGTCATGGGACGGGATGAATGTCAGTGCATCGAGCGTATGGCTAAGAAAGTACGGAATTTCCCCGCGTGAACAAATTTCAGACATGAATGCTCCCGATTGCCGACCCTCACCCGCCATGTCGCACGGCGAGTTGGCCGCAGGCGGCATCGATATCCTTCCCCGAACTCGAGCGGAGCATAACGGTTACGTTGTTATCCCGCAACTGTCGTGCGAACGCTTCGATGCGCGGTCGGGGAGTGGGCGCGAGCTGCAGGGGGATCCCCTCCGGCCAGGCATTGTCGATCGGATGGAAGGGGATGATGTTGATCTTGCTCGGAACACGGCGTGCAAGTTTCACGAGGCGCCGGACATCAGAATCTCCGTCGTTGAGTCCGTCGAAGAGGATGTATTCGTAGGTAATTCGGCGGCGCGTTTTGCGGTAATAATATTCCACCGCTTCGAGGATGTCCGCCAGTGGCCATTTCCTGTTGATTGGCATAAGACGCTGACGCAGGTCGTCGGTAGTGGCGTGCAGGGAAACGGCGAGCTTGATTTTCCTTCCGTCGTCGGCCATGCGGCGGATACCGTCGACGAGTCCGGCGGTCGACAGAGTGATGTGGCTGTGCGCCAGCCCACCGGTTTTCTCATGTGTCATGATATCCACAGCCTTCATCACCGCGTCATAGTTGAGCAGCGGTTCGCCCATTCCCATGAAGACCAGATTCGTGATACGACGCTCGCTGCGGTGCTGAACGCCGAGATACTGGCCGACAATCTCACCCGGCGCAAGATTGCGTTTGCGTTTCATCGATGCCGTGGCGCAGAATTTACAGTCCAGTGGACATCCGACCTGAGTGGACACGCAGACCGTGAGGCGTTTCGGCTGTCCCTCTTCCTCCGATTCCGACGGAATGAGCACGCTTTCGACCTGCCTGCCGTCCGCGAGTGTGAAGAGGAATTTCCGTGTACCGTCTGCGCTCCGCTGCTCGGCAGTGACCTCGGGATGGATGATCGCATGACGTTGCGACAGCTCTGTACGCAGCGTCTTCGGCAGATTGTCGCAGGCCTCGAAATCCGTCACACCACGATTGTAGAGCCAGTAGAACAGCTGAATGCCACGGAAGCGGGGGAGTCCTGCCGAGAGACACTCCTCCTCGAGTTCCTCGAGGGTTTTTCCGAACAGATTTTCCGGCTGCGATGCGGTCTTCCTCATCAGCAAAAAATAACATATCAACGCCAAATATCCCCGTATCGCTCCCGACACCGGGTGCGCCGGCTTGCGAACCATCGAGGATTGGCCACAACGTCCCCCGTAGCGAGTTGTTCGCCGGAATTCCGAGTTCCGCAATAACGACGGGAGATGTGCCGGTATGTACCCTGAGAGGGACTTGTTCCAGCATGTATACCGAGCTATTTTTATTAGATAGGATGAATTCAAGTATCAATGGAAGTCCTCGCCCGTGTCCCGCCTTCGATTGTGTCTCCTCTTTCTGCTTCTCTCCGGTGTGATCCCATTGCAGGCGCAGCAGTGGCGCAGCCCTGCGGATTCCATCAGGGCGTTGCCTTTCGAGGGATACGATCCGATGACGACACACTGGCAATGGGATCGTGCGGCGATCGTGGGAGGGGTACTGGGTGCGACCGTCGCCGGTATTCATGTCTATCAGCAGAACGCCTGGTGGAAGGATCAGCGTACGAGCTTCCATATTACCGATGACCCGGATTATGCACTGAACGTCGACAAGGCCGGACACGTCTACGGTGGCGCCCTGGGGTCGTTCATCGGACAGAAGTCCCTCGAATGGGCCGGTGCCGGCAGGACGACCGCGGTCTGGGGCGGGTTCGCGATGGGAGCGCTCTTCGAATTGTATGTGGAGTTCGAGGACGGTTTCGCGCGTGACTGGGGGTTCAGTCCGGGCGATGCCTACGCCGATGTGATCGGCGCGGCATGGCCGGTCGTCCAGCATTACGTGCCTTTCGTGCAGCACTTTCAGCCCAAGTTTTCCTATTTCCCCTCCGACGACATGCTCGACGGGAAACACAAGGGGAATGCCATTGACGACTACGAGGGACAGACCTACTGGATGGGGGTGCATGTGCACGGTCTTCTTCCCCGGAGCTGGCAATCGTACTGGCCCGAGTGGCTCGGCATCGCCATCGGCGTTTCGGTGCGAAACATGCCACGCGTCGCCGGAGACGATCCGGCACGGATGGAGCGGAATGTCATCCTCGCCCTCGATTACGACATGACGAAGATCCTTCCCGGTGACAGTTGGCTGTTGCGTGCGCTCAAGGAAGGACTCAATTTCATTCACTTCCCCTCACCGGCCATTCGAATCTCGCCGAATTACGTGGCCTACGGGCTGTATTTTTAGCGAGGGACCATCGCGTGATCAGCATCATCATTCCTACCCTGCAGGAAGCACGCCTGCTCCCGCAGATCCTGGACCAGTTTCCCGCCGAGCTGCGGGCGGAATACGAACTCGACCTGATCGTCAGCGACGGCGGCAGCACAGACGACACGGTGGCCATCGCGAAACGTGCCGGTGCACGCGTCGTCCGGCACGAAGGGGAGCATCGACAGACCATCGCGGAAGGTCGTAACCGCGGTGCGGCCGCCGCCCACGGCGACATTCTTGTTTTCATCAATGCTGATATCCGGATCAGCAATGTCCGGCATTTCCTTGTGCAGGCGAAGACGGTCCTGCAGAAACCAGGGGTTGTGGGGGCAACGGCTCCGGTGCAAGTATTCCCGGAGGAGGAGATTCCCGCCGACCGCATGTTTCATGTCTGGCACAACGGGTACGTGCGCTTTCTGAATGTTGTCGGAGAGGGGATGGGGCGTGGCGAGTGCCAGGTGTTGTCGACTGCACTCTTCCGGGTTGTCGGCGGATATAATCCCACAATGGTCGCAGGGGAGGATTACGACCTTTTCCGCCGCGTGCGCAAGCACGGCAAGATTGTCATGCTTCCCGGTGTCACGATATATGAATCTCCACGCCGTTTCCGCAAATACGGGTATCTGCACATACTCTGGGGATGGACGCGCAACGCGCTGGCGGTGATATTCCGGAACTCCTCCTCCAGCGAGGAATGGGAAGCGGTGCGCTAAGCGGCTGGAATTTCGGCAGCGCATCTGTATATTTCACACCTGTGTAGATTCATGAATTAAGCATCCATCCGTTTATGAGATCTCGACCTTTTCGTTCTTTCCTTCTTGTCCTTCTCGCAGCCGGCATATCGGTTCTTGGATCTTCATGCAGCGACGATGAAGACGATGATGCGGCGCTGAATCTCGACATGGTTCTCATCCCCGCCGGATCGTTCACCATGGGGGATGCGTCAGGGACAACGGAGCCAAACGAGCGGCCCGCGCACACTGTCTCCGTCAACGCGTTTTTCATGAGTTCGATGGAAATTTCGCAGGCGCTGTATGAACAGGTGATCGGTTTCAATCCCAGCCAGAGCAAGGGAAAGAGCAAGCCGGTCGAGAAAGTCACCTGGTACGACGCCCTGCGCTTTTGTAACGCCCTCTCGACGCGCGATGGTTTTCAGCCCGTTTATACAGACATCGACGGCAACCTGACCGCCGACTTTTCCGCGGATGGATACCGGCTTCCGACAGAGGCAGAATGGGAATACGCCTGTCGTGCAGGCACGACGACACCCTACTACACCGGATCGACGAAGGCGGATCTGGATCGATGCGCCTGGTATTCGGGGAATGCAGGTGATGCGCCCCGGGATCGCGGCTTGAAGGAAGCAAACAGTTTCGGACTGTACGACATGCACGGAAATGTGTATGAATGGTGTTGGGACTGGTACGGTTCGTCATACTATTCCGAGAGTGTGAACAGCAATCCTCGCGGTCCGGCCGTCGGTCAGCAGAAAATCTGTCGCGGCGGATCCTGGTTCGTGTTCGAGTATGGTTGCCGCTCATCGTTCCGTTCCATGCTCGAACCGGAATACCCGGGTATCGATATAGGATTTCGCATCGTACGGACGGCAGGATAACGCACGGGGCAATTCGTCTGATCCGTGGAACCATTTCCTCCGCCGATCGGGTTCAATTCCCGGCTACTGCCCGTTGCCCTGTGGATTGTAAAACGCATTGTTTTCCAAATGGACATTTGCTACCATACAATACATGAAGCATATCACGCTCTTCCCCATTTTTAGATAGAGTACGCCCATGTTCAAAAAGAAAGTCTCCCTCGCCAGCGTTTTCGTTCTGCTCGTATTCGCCGTTTTCATGGGTACGCAGGTCCGGGCGATCTCGGAAGACAACATCTATCAGCAATTCAACAAGTTCAAGGATGTCCTCAACTACACGCAGAAGTATTATGTGGATGAGGTAAAGGTTTCCGACCTGGTGGCATCCGCGGTGGAGGGCATGCTCAAGTCCCTTGATCCACACTCCGTCTACATCAGCCCCAAGCAGCTGGAGAAGGTGCAGGAGGATTTCAAGGGCAGTTTTGAAGGAATCGGTATCGAATTTCGCATTGTCAACGACACGATCACCGTTGCAAATGTGATTTATGGCGGTCCAAGCGAGAAGGTGGGATTGCTTTCCGGGGATAAGATCGTCCGGATTGACGATGAGAACGCGGTGAAGTTCACGAATGACGACGTGCAGAAGCGTCTTCGCGGAGAGAAGGGAACGGAGGTGACGGTCGGTATCGTACGGTCGGGTATCGAGACTCCCATCGACTTCACCATCATTCGCGATAAAATCCCGCTTTACAGCGTCACGGCAGGATTCCTCCTGGACGATGGGGTCGGTTACATGTCCATCAACCGATTTTCCTCGACGACATACGAGGAGTTTCTCACCGGTTTGCGGGATCTGCGCGAGAAAGGCATGAAAAAGCTCGTTCTCGATCTGCGAGGGAATCCGGGAGGCTACCTGGAGCAGTCCTTCCGTCTTGCCAACGAATTTCTCAAGCGTGGCGAGAAGATTGTATATACCAAGGGTCGGCGCTCTGATTTCGACGAGAATTTCGTCGCCACCGGCAGCGGGGAGTTTCAGGATATTCCGCTGATCATCATGCTGAGCAACGGCAGCGCCTCCGCGAGCGAGATCGTCGCCGGTGCGGTGCAGGATCATGACCGTGGACTCATCGTCGGCGAGACGTCATTCGGGAAGGGATTGGTGCAGCGGCAGTTCGAGCTTCCCGACGGTTCGGCCTTTCGCCTGACCACGGCGCGGTATTATACGCCGAGTGGGCGGATGATCCAGCGTCCTTACGACGGATCCGATGAAGATTATTACCGCAGTGCCTATCTCAGGGAAGAAGAGGACGGTGACAATATCACTCACACAGAAGAGGCTGACAGTACGCGACCGAAATACAAGACGGATGCGGGACGCACTGTGTACGGTGGTGGCGGCATTACTCCGGATTATATCGTCCGCTACGATAATCTGGAGAACTATGCCGCGCGGATGCGCCTGCATGTCTTCGAATACTGTACCGCCTATATCGACAAGAATGGAGCGGGTCTTCGCAGGCAATACCAGGATGCAGACGCAAAACAGTTCATCGCCGGTTTCAACGTCAGCGAAGCGATGATGAAGGAATTCATCGACTTCGGGAAAGCCAAAGGCGTCGAGTTCAACAAGGAGGAATATGAGAAGGACAAGGATTGGCTGAAGGCAGGAGTCAAAGCGCAGATTGCACGCACGCTCTATGGCAACGAAGGCCAGTTCCGTGCCATGCTCGAAGTTGATCCGCAGTTCGCAAAGGCGATCGACCTCTTCCCGGAAGCGAGGAAGATCGCCGGCCTCCGTTAACCATCAGAGACGTGATGCCATCTCATATGCAGATGAAACGTGGTTTCCTCCGAAACCACGTTTCTCGTTTTTTCTCCTGCGCCCTGCTCCTGCTTCTTCTGCAAGCCGGAGCCAGTGCGCAGCAAGGTGCACGCAGCGCGACGGGATCACGTGATGTGCATGGGCGCTGCACACCGAATTTCGGCATTTTCGTGAAAGGTGAGCGGCTCGATTACGAGGTCAGCTACATGGGGATTGCACTCGGGATGATCAGTAGCCGCATTGTCGCCGTCGATTCAGTCGGTGGGAAGTTGCGTGTGCAGACGGAGGCACTCATCCGCACATATCGTGGTGTTCCTTTCGTGACGCTCAACACGCTCTTTCAGAGCAGAATCGGCGCATCGTTGCAGTCTACCGCTTTCCGGAACAAGGAGTATATACGCGACGACACGGTGTTCAAGTACATCGATTATCACTTCCCGAGCGGGAAGGATGCGGTGATCATAAACGAGACGCTTACGGACAAGCCGGGGTGGTACCGTATCGACACGCTGGATCTTGAAGGGAAGCAGTGGCAGGATGGATTGTCGTTGCTGTTTTACGCGCGGGCCTATGCACGCACGCGTTGCGAGAAGGAGGTCCCCGTGCTTATGTATCGCAGCAAGGCCATCACGACAATCCGCTTCGGCATCGGACGTGAGGAGGAGGAGATCGATGCGCTCGAGCATCCCGTCCGGACCGTCAAGCTTGATGGCGAAACCGGATTCACCGGCATTTTTGGATTGACTGGAGGGTTCGAGGGATGGTTCAGCGACGACTCTGCCGCCGTTCCGATCACGGCAAAAATGCATGTGCTCATCGGCAGCGTCCGGATCGAGCTTGTGAAGTGGAAGCGGTCCGGTTGGTCACCACCGATTATCAAGGATTGAGCAAGGACGAATCGATGATCTATCCGTTCGAGGGAACGTACCCGGATATTCACCCCAGTGTGTTCATGAGTGAGGATGTGGTCGTCATCGGCGATGTGCACATCGCTGAAGACGTCAGTCTCTGGTTCGGCACCGTCATTCGCGGTGATGTGCATCAGGTGCGCATCGGCGCCCGAACAAACATTCAGGACAACTGCAGCCTGCATGAAACCTGGCAGAAGTATCCCCTCATGATCGGCGCCGACGTCACCGTGGGACACGCCGCCGTCCTTCATGCCTGTACCATTCATGACGCCTGCCTTATCGGCATGGGAGCAAAAGTGCTGGACAACGCGACCGTGCACAGCGAATCGCTCATCGCGGCTGGTGCGGTCGTTCGGGAGGGATTCGAGGTCCCACCTGGCACGCTCGCCGCCGGCGTCCCTGCGAAAATCGTTCGTGATCTCACTGAAGAAGAACGGGCATATATCCGACATTCCGCGAGGCAGTACATGCGCTACGTGGAATCCTACCGCCGGCACCGCGATCTCGATCGCGGACTGGATTTTCATTCCTATCTCGAATACCGGAGAACGGGGCGATTATGAGACTGAGCATTCTTCACGACAGTACCATGCTCCAGCGCATTGAAATGGCCCTGCGCGAAGACATCGGCACCGGTGACATCACCACCGAATGCACGGTTCCCACGGACCTGACAGGGACAGGGACGTTCCTTGCGAAGGCCAACGGAATTCTCAGTGGCATGGAGGTGGCCGCAACGGTCTTCCATATCGTGGATCGTGGCCTCGTTATCGATGCCTCGCTGACTGACGGTATGCCGGTGCTTCGTGGTGCCCGCATCGCCGTTGTCGAGGGGCCCATCGCCTCGATGCTCACTGCAGAACGAGTTGCGTTGAATTTTCTGCAGCGCATGTCGGGCATCGCAACGGCGACTGCGAGCCTGGTCAAACTCGTCGAGGGGACCGCAGTGAAAATTCTGGACACCAGGAAAACCGCTCCCGGTCTCCGCGCTTTCGACAAGCTGGCAGTCGTGCATGGAAGGGGAACGAATCATCGTTTCGGCCTTGACGACATGGTCCTCATCAAGGACAATCATATCGCCGCTGCAGGTGGACTGCCTGCTGCGGTGGATCTTGTCGCTGCACGCATCCCGAAGGAGCGGGGGATTCGCATCGAGGTAGAAGCCGCGAATCTGAATCAGGTGATCGAAGCGTTGAACTGCATGGCGGTCGATATCATCATGCTTGACAATTTTTCTCTCGATGAGATGGCGACGGCCGTCAAATTGATCCGTGGCCGGCGGAAGGATGTGCAGATCGAGGCATCGGGCAACGTTTCCGAACAGACGGTGCGCGCGATTGCGGAGACCGGAGTGGATATGATTTCCGTCGGCGGATTGACGCATTCCGTGCGGGCACTCGACATCTCTTTCAATATCCGGGAAAAGGAGTGAGAGCAAGCGTGCACATACGTGAGCCGAATCCCTCACGCGTGGAGATCGAGAATCGGCTGCGCACGTATCAACGCCGAACGCAGCAGCGCGACGGCTTCCGCCGTGCCGCGGTCCTGCTTCCGCTCTACGCCCGGGAGGGAGAATGGCAGCTTCTTCTCACCCGCCGTACAGCGCATCTTCCGCATCATCAGGGTCAGATCGCCTTCCCGGGAGGGAGCGTTGATACGGGGGAGGATTGCATTTCGGCCGCGCTGCGTGAAGCGCAGGAAGAAATTGCACTGGACCCTCTGCAGGTGGATATCCTCGGCTGCCACGACGACATCTGGACACCCACGGGATTCATCATGTCACCTGTCGTCGGTGTGCTCGCATCGCTGAACGGCCTGCATCCGAATCCGGTTGAAGTCTCACGAATCTTTACGGTACCGCTGCTTTTTTTTGCGCAGGAGGGAAACGCCGAATCACAGACGCTGGTGCATGACGGCGTCCGGCGTACCGTACACTTCTATCGGTATGCCGGGGAAACCATCTGGGGAGCGACCGCGCTCATCATCCGGAATTTCCTCCTGTTCATGGGGCTTCTCACTGAGCGCAGCGAGCGTGGCGAGGGGTAAAAAAGAAACCCCCGCAAAAAGCGGGGGCTCCTGTCATCGGTCTTTGCGTATCGTATCAGAACGAAAATTCTCAGAACGGATAGACGACCTGCGCCGTGTAGACCGGGCGCTCGGCGCGGTTGTCCCACTTGCGGATCAGCGTCTGGCAGTGGCGAGCAACGCGCTCAGAGCCATCATACTTTGCCGTCTGCTGGATAGCGAATTTGGACATGCGGGAATCCTGGTATTCGTACAGCGCAAGTGCGGCCAGGATGCGGATCCCCGGATCGGATTCGTTTTTCAGTTTATCCATCAGCGGAATGATTGCATAGTCGAAATTGTAATCCGGATATGCGCGCTTGAGATCGACGAGCAACTGGACGTAGTCTGCCTGCACTTCCATCGAGCGGTGTTCGAGACCGGCAAGAACGTTTTCACGAATCTGATCCTGCCGCTTTTCGGACAGGGGGGGATTTGAGATCTGAGAGAGAACCGTGCCGGATGTGGCGACGACGAGAAGCAGCAGAGTAATCAAAACCTTTTTCATAGCATCCTCCAGAAAATCTATATGTGTGTATCATTATCAACACTTTCGTGTACGACCCGTCGGAGGGCAGGTTGCAGCAACAGAAAAAAATATTTTGGGGATTCTTTTTTGCCCTGTATTTTTTCGTATCCGGTTGAAACTTATTTTGACTGCACACCGGCCGGAAGAATAAAACCGTATCCCGATTCTTCAAGCTGGCGGACGTCCCGCGGAAAGCGTAACTTTCCCCATGCTCAGGTGTCAGAACATACGATTCTTCCTCATCCCCCGACGCGCAGCTGCAGTCTGTAACGGATCGGATACTCCAACTGCCACGCCTCAGGCACGCTGTATGGACCGAGGTTCAATGATCGTTCTTCTCCGACTGGCTTTCGCCCTTACTCTCCTCACCTCGATTGCTCTCCCGACACGGGCGCAGTTGGTTATTCAGGAAGGCATCCCGATCGATTCCCTCGTCAGAACCTATTTCATCGGCGGCGGCGCGCAGGTCAGTAACATCACGTATAAAGGGTTCCCCCGCGGCATCGGTTATTTCAACGGGACACGCTCCAACATCGGTATCGACGAGGGTGTCCTGCTCACGTCGGGATGGGTGCGCTATGCAATCGGTCCCAACAATGACGATGACATCACTTTTCCCGCGCTCGCCCCGGGGGATGCGGATCTCAGCAATCTCGTCAAATTCTTCACTCTCGATGCCGCAGTGCTGGAATTCGATTTTGTGCCATTCCAGGATACGGTACGCTTTGAGTATGTCTTCGGGTCGGAAGAATATCAGGAATTCGTGGGATCGGTTTACAACGACGTATTCGCGTTTTTCATCAGTGGGCCGGGGTTTTCGGGGAAGGAAAATATCGCCCTCATTCCCGGGACCAACATTCCGGTCGCCATCAACAACGTCAATCACCTGCAGAATATCCGGTACTACATAGACAATCCCGTGGGCATCGGGCAGACGGTGCAGTACGACGGCTTCACCACGGTGCTTGAAGCCTCTGCAGCCGTCACCCCGTGCCAGTCGTATCACTTGAAACTGGCAATTGCGGATGTCGGTGATAACCTGCTGGATTCCGGAGTGTTTCTCAAGTCCGGCAGCTTCGATGCGGGGAATATGTACAGTGTTGTCGGTTTGCGCGATGCGGTGGAGAACGGCTGCCAGCCGGGTATCATCGAAATCCAGCGGCTGGGCAAACTCTCTGATTCTGTGACCGTGTTCTTTCATATCCGCGGAGATGCCTCGAATGGAACGGATTATACTTCCATTCCCTCCAAGGTCACCTTCCTTCAAGGACAGGGAAGTATTCGCATTCCCATCGAAGCGATTGCGGATACCATTCCGGATGGCGGGGAGTGGGTAACCATTTTCATCGAGGATATCTGCAAGACCGGGCTCGTGCGGGATTCCATCCGTATCCTCGAGGTCCCGCCGTTCGACATTCACGGTCTGCGTGACACGGCACTCTGCCAGGGTCAAAACCTCCGGCTCGAAGCACGGATCACGGGTGGTTCGGGCAGCTTCACCTACGAATGGACCGGAGGAGACCGTGATCGCATTTTTGAGATGAATCCGGCCCGTGAAGGGACGTACGAATTCAGTGTACGGGATTCATTGACAGGATGTGAAAAATTCGTCACGGTACACGTGACCATCGAAGCACCTCCTTTCGTGGATGCGGGACCGGACAAAGTGATCTGTCCGGGCGGTATCACGCAAATAGAGGCCGTACTGAGCGGGGAGAATCCTCCCTACCAGGTTGTATGGACGCCACCGCACGGACTGAGCAATCCAAACACCGTCAGTCCCGAGGCCTCGCCGCAGCAGACGACCACGTACCGGATGACGGCCACGAGTCCCGGCGGCTGTGTTGCGGAAGACACGGTCACGGTGTTCGTTTCCCGTGTGCTTGTCGACATGGGGCCGGATTCCACTATCTGCGCAGGGAGCAGCGTCACTATCGGGGGCGAAGCGGCAGGTGGTGTTCCGCCATATACGTACCAGTGGTCGCCATCGGCAGCGGTGCCGAATCCCGGCGTCCCGCAGAATACCGTTTCGCCACGCACGACGACTACGTACTATCTTCGCATCCGGAGCAGCAACGGTTGTGTCGTCGATGACAGTGTCACGATAACGGTGTCGGATATCCGCCTGGATGCCGGACCGGACATCCGGATCTGCGAAGGTGAGTCTCGCACAATCGGAGACACGGCATGGAGCACCGATCACCCCGTCGTCTACACCTGGGAGCCGGTGGAAGGACTGGATAATCCCTTCAGCGCCACCCCTGCAGCTGCGCCTGATCAGACGACGACGTACATCATCACGGCCGTTTCCGATGCCGGTTGTGTCGCGAGGGATACTGTACGCGTTTACGTGAATCGACTCGTCATCGATGCGGGGCCGTCTCTTGCGTTCTGTCCCGGCGACAGCGTCCAGCTCGAGCCGCGCATTATCGAGGGAACTTCCCCCTTCACATACCGCTGGGCACCGTCGGTAGGACTCAGCGCAACGGATATTGCATCTCCATACGCCGCACCACGCGTGAGCATGTGGTACATTCTGACCGTCACTGATGCTGCCGGTTGTGTCCGGGAGGATTCCGTGCTCGTCACAGTGTGGCCGGAACCCGCACCGCGTATCGACGTGCAGGGATCACCCGTATTCTGCATCGGCGACAGCGTGCGACTGGATGCGGGAGCGGGATATGCATCCTACCAGTGGTCCACCGGTGCCCGGAGTCGCTCGATCACGACGGGCAACAGCGGTCGTTATTGGGTTGAAGTGACGTCCGTCGACGGTTGCCGCGGCATTTCCGATACAGTGGAAGTTCTGGTCAGCGAAAAACCTGCCCCGCGTATCACCGGTCCCCTTTCCCTCTGCGCGGGAGAATACGGACAGTATGCCGTTCCGGAGATCATCGGATCAACCTACGACTGGACACTTTCAGGCGGGACGCTGCAGAGCGGGCAGGGTACTCCGGTGATCGAAGTTCTCTGGGATATTCCCGGTGTGTACACGATACGTATTGATCAGGTGTTCGGGGCTGCGTCCTGCCGGGGAGATACGACGATCACCATCATCGTGCACCCGTTGCCTGCGCCTGTGATCAGTGCTGATGGTCGCACGGCATTCTGCGAGGGCGAATCGGTTCGACTGTCCGCAGCGGACGGTTTCGCCGGATATCGTTGGTCCACTGGCGACAGCACACGGTCGATCACCGTAAATCGTACGGGCAGCTATCATGTGACCGTCACCTCGGACGCCGGATGCGAGGGGACATCGCCGCCGGTCGAGATCACCGTCTATCCATTGCCTTCTCCCCGGATTGATACTCAGACGGCATATCCGGTGTGTGTGGGAGACAGTGTTGTCCTGCGTACGACGCAATCATATGCAGGGTATCTCTGGTCCGATGGATCGCGTGCATCGACAGTGACCGTGCGTGAGGCCGGGACCTACTCGGTCACCGTCACAACGGAGAACGGGTGCACGGGTGTTTCCCAACCGTTCACGGTACAATTTCTTGCCTTACCTTCGCCGCGCATCGTCGCTGACGGCCCGTTGGAATTCTGTGACGGCGGCAGCGTGCGGTTGCGTACCGAAGAGGAATATGCACGATACGCCTGGTCAGGTGGTGACACGATACGTGAGATTACGGTTCGCCGAAGCGGCGTGCATACGGTGACTGTATGGACGGGCGGTGGATGCCGTGGTGAAAGTGCACCGGTAGTTGTGACCGTACATCCCTGGCCGGATCGGCCCGAAATATCCCGCGCGGGCGATTCCCTGATGTCGACAGCCGCCTTCCGTTATCAATGGTATGAAGTGGTAAACGGACAACCGGTTTTGCTCAATGGGGAGGACGGCCGGATTCTCCGGTCGCGTCCGGACACGCCTTACCGGGTGCGCATCTGGAACGAGTTCGGATGTGATACCATATCTCTCCCGTTTGCATGGCGGATCGAGGAGGTCCTCACACCGGCAGCCACAGTTGCCCTCCCCGTTGTCGAGGCGAATCCAGGGGAGATCGTCACCATCGATCTGCGCCTGACCGCACAGGAACAGCTTTCCGAAGCAGCCGTGCGTTCCTATGCTTCACAGCTGCGTTTCAACGGAAGTCTTCTTGTTCCCATCGGTTCCACCCCAGAGGGACGCATGGAGGGGGATCAGCGCATCATCCATCTGACCGGTGTGTACGATTCAACGAACAATCTTCTTGCGCGTCTCGAATTTCTCGCAACGCTCGGGAATGCCGCATCGACGCCGCTGTTCATTGAATCCTTTGAATGGGATCGGCCGGACGTCGTTCTCACGCGCGTACACGGGGAATTCAGGCTCGGTGTCTGCCGCGAGGGGGGGGCACGGTTGTTCGATGCGACCGGGACGCTCGCCCTGGAGCCGAATCATCCGAATCCCTTCAACAGCATGACCGTGATCACATTCGAAGTCATCGAGGACGGTCAGACCGAGCTTTTCGTGCTCGACGTCCTGGGTCGTCGTGTCGCGACTCTTCTGAATGCAGATATCGAAGCGGGTCGCTATCAGATCGCATTCGAGGCGGGGGATCTTCCCTCCGGCATCTACGTGAGCGTGCTTCGTACCCCGACACAATTGCGGATGCGGCACATGCGTTTGCTGAAATAGCTGTCAGCGCGCAATGCGCATGACGGCATCCCATTCTTTTTTGCTGACGGGCTGAACGGACAGCCGGCTGCCCTTCCGAAGCAGTTCCATTTCCTTGAGTGCCGGAATGTCCCTGAGTCGATCAAGGGGGATGGGTTCCGTGAACGCCTGCTCGAATTGAATATCCACCATGTACCAGCGGGGAGAGTCCGGCGAAGCTTTGGGATCGAATTTCGGATGTCCCTGTTCAAACTGTGTGTGATCAGGGTATCCGTTCCGGATCACCGTCGCAGTACCGACGATGGCAGGAGGATCGGTATTGCTGTGGTAGAACAAGACCCGGTCTCCCTCGCTGATGTCATCGCGGAGCATGTTGCGTGCCTGATAATTGCGCACACCGTCCCAGGTTGTCTTGTTGTCGCGCTTGAGATCGTCAATGCTGTACGCGCCGGGTTCTGTTTTGAAAAGCCAGTGGCGCTTCTCTGACATGGTGCACTCCTCCTGCATGAAGGGGAAAAGGTATCTCATCCCATAACACGGAAGCCTGAATTTGTGTTTCACGGTGGAACAGCAGGCACTTCCGACGGGTATACCATTCATGTGCCGTTCCACGTAACTCATTGTAAAACACGGCAGTTGATTCCCCCTGGCCCTTTCGCTATCTTACCATATTACGGTCTGCACCAGCAGCGGCTTCATGCTCGAAATCAATACACGCACTCCAGACACTTCGCTCTCAGACAACGAGGGAGTTTCCACTCCCGGCTGGAC
>JAFGKR010000006.1 GCA_016928515.1 Bacteroidota bacterium
GGAACCCGCGGCTCCTCTGTGGGATGCATGCGGTTCCATCGCTCCACTTCGAGTCCGTCGTTGTGCAACTGCTTGTAGCTGGTTGCACTGTACACGTTCGTCGCGACGCCGTATTTTTTCTCCAGAATGTCCTTCGCCTTGAGCGCCTCGTTGAGAATGCTTCCATTCGCCATGATATCGGCCGTGTGCTTCGCATTCTTCATCTCGCTCCTGCGGAGGAGATACATCCCCTTGAGTATTCCTTCCTTCACGTCGTCACCCTCGGGCATCGGGAGCTGGACGTAGTTCTCGTTCAACACCGTCAAATAATAGAAGATATTTTCCTGTTCCTCGTACATGCGGCGCATGCCTTCGCGGACAATCACGGCGATCTCATAGGCGAAGGCCGGGTCATAGGTGACGAGATTCGGGACGGGATAGGCAAGCAGGTGGCTGTTGCCGTCCTGGTGCTGCAGGCCCTCGCCGGCGAGCGTCGTGCGTCCCGCCGTGCCTCCGATCATGAAACCGCGCGCCTGCATGTCGGCCCCCGCCCAGACGAGATCGCCGATGCGCTGGAAACCGAACATGGAATAATAAATGAAAAACGGGATCATGGGAATGCCGTGCGTGGCGTAGCTCGTGCCCGCCGCAATGAAGCTGGACATCGATCCCGCTTCGGTAATGCCCTCCTCGAGGATCTGGCCGTTCTTTGCTTCCTTGTAATAGAGCAGCGATGCCGAGTCCACCGGATCGTAGAGCTGCCCGACGTGCGAGTAGATGCCCACCTGGCGGAACAGCGATTCCATGCCGAAGGTACGCGCCTCGTCGGGAACGATGGGCACGATGTACTTTCCGATATCCTCGTCCTTGAGAAGCTTGGTCAGCATGCGCACGAAGGCCATGGTGGTGGAAACCTCACGATCTTCGGTGCCCGCGTAGAACTCCTCGAACAGTGACTCGTCGGGTGTTTTGAGTTTGGGGACATCCGTTTTCCGCATCGGGAGGTAGCCGCCGAGCGCTTTGCGTCGTTCGTGCAGGTATTTCATTTCCGGACTGTCGTCTTCCGGTTTGTAGAACGGTGCTTCCGCAACGTCCTCGTCCGAGATCGGGATATTGAAGCGCGTTCGGAACTCCTTCAGTTCGTCCTCGTTGAGCTTCTTCTGCTGATGCGTGATATTTTTTCCTTCCCCCGCTTCGCCCAGTCCGTAGCCCTTGATTGTGCGTGCGATAATGACGGTTGGCGCATCCTCGCTCTCGACGGCCATCCTGTATGCGGCATAGAGTTTTTCCGGATCGTGTCCGCCGAGGCGCAGGCGGCGCAGGCGCTCGTCGCTGTACTGTTCAACCAGTTTCAGCAGGCGGTCGTCGGATCCGAAAAAATGGTTGCGGATGTATTCGCCGGATTCCACCGCATACTTCTGCCGGTCGCCGTCGGTGACTTCGCCCATGCGTCGCACGAGCACGCCATCGGCATCCTTCTCGAGGAGGGGATCCCAGTCGCTGCCCCAGATCACCTTGATGACATTCCACCCGGCTCCGCGGAAATTCCGTTCCAGTTCCTGGATGATGTTGCCGTTGCCGCGCACCGGACCATCGAGGCGCTGCAGGTTGGCGTTGATGACGAAGATCAGGTTGTTGAGCTTCGCGCGCGCGGCGAGGGAGATGGCGCCGAGTGTTTCGGGCTCGTCGGTTTCACCGTCACCGAGGAAAGCCCAGACCTTCGTACCCTTGTCCTCCTTGAGACCGCGGTCTTCGAGGTAGCGGTTGAAGCGCGCCTGGTAGATTGCCATGATGGGACCGAGCCCCATCGACACCGTCGGGAATTCCCAGAAGCCCGGCATGAGCCAGGGATGCGGATAGGATGAAAGTCCGCCGCCCTCCGCCAGTTCGCGACGGAAATTCTGCAATTGCATCTCGGTGATTCGTCCTTCGAGGAAGGCACGGGCGTACATGCCCGGCGCGGCATGTCCCTGGAAATACACCTGGTCTCCGCTGAAGCCGTCTTCCCCTCGTGCCCTGAAGAAGTGGTTGAAGGCTACCTCGTACATCGTCGCGGCGGAGGCGTAGGTGGAGATATGTCCACCGATGCCTGCTTCCTTGCGGTTGGCGCGCACGACCATGGCCATGGCGTTCCAGCGGATGAGGCTCTTGATGCGGCGTTCGAGCGTGCGGCTGCCGGGATAGGACGGTTGATCGTCCGCGGAAATGGTGTTGATATATGGCGTATTTGCGGAAAACGGCATACGGACACCCTTGCGGTAGGCGTACTGCTGAAGATCCTGCAGCAGCCGCTGCGCACGCTCCGTTCCGCCCGCGGAAAGAACATAGTCGAGCGAGGCGATCCACTCATGGGTTTCGATCGCCTCGAGCTGTTTGCGTTCCTGTTCAGTCATGAAAATCCTTTGAAATGTGCTGTTTTTCTCAAATACAGGCTCTTTTAAAGAACAAAGAATACAGGGGTGGAGTTCACCGTTTCAGGTACCTGATGGCAGGGGCGAGCCTCCGCCTCAGGCGGAGGCTCGCCCCCACTCTGCAGCTCTGTATTTCAGATGGTGCTATGGCGACGGTGAGCCGGCAAGTCACCCTCTGCCGCACAGCAGGCTTACCTTATGCCGCACAGACTTGCGGAAACTGCATATTTCGGGGCAGAATGATGCAAACTGGGGGGCAAATATGCAGAAATTGCATGTTTTCACAACCGCACAAACGGCCGAACGAAGTGGCGCGTGCCGATGCGGAGGACGGCGGTGTAGCGGCCCGGACGCAGGGCGGAGAGATCGATGTCGGCCCGGATTCCGCCGTCGGCGGAGAGGATGACGGACTGCTCGGTGGCGAGCACGCCGTCCAGCGTGTACACGCGCAGGATGCCTGTGGACGATTCACCCATGCCCTCCAGGCGGCCGGTGAGATGCAGGACATCCGCGGCGGGGTGAGGGAAGAACGAGAGCGTTTCATTGCGGCGCAGCAAGGGACTGCAGATGCCGTCCACCAGCACGCGCGCGGCGAGCGTGTCCGCATCCTCGCAGCACATCGCGTACGCGGTGAATTTCGGCACGAGGAGGCGGCTTCGCTGCACTTCCTTATCCGCAATGGCGGTAAAGCGCAGCAGCATGCAGCGTACGCTGGACGGCTGCAGCAGACTTCCCGCGACGTGCAGCTCTCCCGGACGCATCTCCTCCAGTTCGTACCGCCACCCGGGATCGCCCGGGAGCAATTCCGCGAAGGTCAAGACGGTCGTATCGTACTGCACCACGCCGCGGAGCTGCGACGGTAGTCCCCCGAAGGACTCCCAGCAGAGGTGAAACTCCCGTTGCTGCCGGTTGCCCATGATCACGAGCGTATCCAGATGCGCGATGAGCGTCTCCTCGCACTGGCAGATTTCCATCACGAAGCCGTCATGCGTCACCGTGTTCGGACAACCGCTCGTGATGGTCACGTCCTTGATCCTGATGGGTACCGCGTGGCTTTGCGTCGCGGCCAGGGCGCGCATGGAAATACCGACAAGGTGCCCTGTATCCATACCGGGGTAGACGTATTCCGCGCGGAAACGATACACTCCCGGGCTCAATCGCACGAGCTGTACGGCAGTATTCTGCGTGATTGTTCCAAGCGTGACAGGCGTCAGCGCCGTGGGTTCGAGGTATTCATGGTCGGCAAGCAGGAGAAATTCGAACGACAGCGGCAGTTCACGCGGGACGCGGGGATCGAGATCCACATAAATGATGCCGCGCTGGCCGGGGGTGAGACGCGCGGGACCGGACACGCGGAGATGAAGCTGATCCGGACGCCACGGCGATGCGAACAGCGTATCCGCTTCGGCCACTTCCCCGCTGTACTGCGCGGTGACATGCAGGGCGCGGAGACTGTCTGTGCAGTTCGTCTCCCAGGTGATGACACAGTTCCGCGTAAGTACC
Source organism: Bacteroidota bacterium (assembly GCA_016928515.1). Taxonomy (GTDB): domain Bacteria; phylum Bacteroidota; class Ignavibacteria; order SZUA-365; family SZUA-365; genus BM516. The sequence continues at coordinate 3,894 of JAFGKR010000006.1, forward strand.
TCCCCGCCAATCTCGCGCAGCAGCGCCGCGATCTGTGCCGGAGCGTAAACGCGCTGGTAGAAACCACCCGAGCGACGCGCGACGTCCTCCATCACACCCTGGCTCAGCATGTTGCTGCCGTAGCCGATCATGAACAGCGTGACATCCTGCGCGAGGATGGCGTCGGCCACGTCCTCCGGACGCTCGCCCGAGGCGTTGTCCACTCCGTCGGTGAATACGAGCATGAATTTCCGCGCGGCGGGATGCGCGGCGAGATCCTCCAGGGCGAGCGTCATCGTATGGTAGATCGGAGTGTTGGCTCCGATAGCGAGGCTGCCGATCGCGGTCTCGAGCGACGGGATATCACCGGTGAAATCGATGATACGTTCCCCGCCGTTGGAGAAGTGGTAGATGGCGGCCTCGTCGCCGATGCCGAGCATGCGCACGACAGACAGCGCGCCCGCCTTCAGGCTGTCGAAATCCACTCCCGACATCGTGCCGGAATTGTCGAGCACCAGCGCCACAGCCGTGCCCGTCGCCGTGTCGGGACACCAGATATCCGCGTCGATGGACTGTCCGTTCTCGATGACGGAAAGCGAAAGTCCCTGCGTCGACTGCAGCTGCATACCGTTCCATCGCACCGCTGCTTCCAACTTCATCCTTGGTAAACGCGAAGCGTCGATATCTTTAATCGATACTGACAGCGATTGAGCAGCTGCGGAGAGAGACACCAGCAGGAGGAGGCCCAGGTACGTAATTGCGGTTGAGAATTTCACTCCACTACCACCTTTCTCCTGCACACGCCCTTCTTCGAACCGAGCTGCAGCAGGTAGGTGCCCGGGGCGATACCTCGTATGTCCCACGTAACGTATCGGCCGTCTGCCCCGAGTTCTCCCGTATATAGTACCCTCAGCCCACGCCCTGCAAGGTTGTGCACCGTCATGTTTACCTCCGCTAGCTTGTCGCTCTGAATGAACAGCGTTGCGGAGCCTGCGTCCTTCGATACCGGATGCGGATACGGTGTGCCGATGCTGAGTGGCAGTGGTGGCTGTTTCGGAGAGTGGATGCTTGTCACCTCAGGAAGCATGATGCGGTAGATGGCGTACCCTGTTGTGAAATACCCAATGCCTGAAAGGTCATACGTGAAGCGGTTATAGCTGTTCAGATCAACACCCCCTACCAATGATGTCTCCAATATCAGA
>JAFGKR010000251.1 GCA_016928515.1 Bacteroidota bacterium
ACGCCGGTGGAGACGGCAACGCCGGTGGAGACGGCAACGCCGGTGGAGACGGCAACGCCGGTGGAGACGGCAACGCCGGTGGAGACGACGCTTCGCAGGAAGGATGGCACGACGATCGATGTTCTCCTTTCCGCTTCGGAAGTTCAGGTGCTCGGCAGGAGCGGAACAGTGGTCATTGTCAGGGATCTCAGCCATCACAAGGAACTCTCCAGTGCGCTCTCGGAAAGCAGGGAGCAGTTTCTGACCCTGACGAAACAGCTGCCGCTCGCCGTGCTCCGCACCGATGCCGGAGGGGGGATGACGATCCTTGAAGGGAATGCCGCTGCTGCCGAGATTTTCGCTTTCCCGTCCATCCCGGATATGCTCGGAGAGCGGTTCGCCGATCTCCTGGCAGAGGGACATATCCTGCCGTCGCTGATCGAGGAGCTGCACGCGACGGATCTGCTCTCTCATCGCATCGTCCGTTTCCGGAGGAATGACGAAGTCATGGTGGATCTTTCGATTTCCATCGTCCTCGTCCGTGACGCGGAGGGTCATCCCCGCTACTGTGATATGCTCGTCGAAGATGCGGAGCGCACGATCCGTCATGCTGAGGAGATGCGGGAGCTTTTCGAAGACCTGCAGGCGCCGCTGACCTTTCTCGCCCGTCCGATCGGAGAGTTGCTGCGTGTCGTTCCGCGTTGCGGGATGCGGGAGCCGTTGGTGAATGTCGCGCGGACCATGCATCGCACTGAAAGCGAAACGGTACTGGTGCATGATGACAGCGGTGCCCTGATCGGGATGATCGGAATCGATGAACTGCGCAGCGCCATCCTGCAGGGCGAACATGCTGCCTCTCTGCTTGCCTATGAATGCATGCGCTCGCCGCTTGTGCGCATCTCCGAATTGGCGACCGTGCATGAGGCATTGCTCCGTCTGTCGGATGCCCGTGCTTCGGCGATCGTCGTCGACGGTGAGGAAGAGGGGGTACGCGGAGTCGTCGGTCTATCGGATCTTCATCGATCGGAATTGCAAACCTATCCCTTCTTCCTGCGGCAGCTGCAGCAGGCGGAATCCACCGCGGAGGCAGGCCGCTGCCTGCGGAACCTCGTCCGCTCCGTCGTCGGTCTGATCGACGGCGGTGCCGGTATGCGGCAGATCACGCACACACTCGGTATGATGTATGATACGGCGGTACGGCGTGTGGTGACACTGACGATTGCGGAACTTGGTACGCCCCCGTGTCCTTTTGTCTTTCTCGCCCTTGGCAGCCAGGGGCGGAATGAGCAGACACTGGCGACGGATCAGGACAACGCCATCATCTATCTTCCCGACGGCGACGGCAGTCTCGGGGAAGGCGAAGGAGAGGGAGTACAGGAGGAAGCCTATTTCCGGCAGCTGGGGCAGCGTGTCTGCCGGGGACTGAACGATGCGGGGATTGCGTATTGCCGCGGCGACGTGATGGCGATGAATCCGAAATGGTGTCAACCGCTCTCGGTCTGGAAACGGTACTTCACCGATTGGATCACAACGTCCGATCCGCACGATCTGCTCGACATCAATATCTTTTTCGATTTCCGCTCCGTGTACGGCGAGGAGGCGCTCGGAGTGGAGCTTCGCAACCATATTTTTTCGACCGTATCCGGCTATCATTCCTTCTTTGCGTATCTCGCTCAGAACGCCTTGCGTATCAAGCCGCCGGCCTGGCAGTTCAAGGCGGTGGAGACCGTGGATGTCAAAGCGGCCCTGCTCCCCGTTGTCGATCTTGCACGGATCTATTCCCTGCGGAACAGGGTTCGTGCAACGAACACGACCGAGCGACTGGCGATAATCCATGATCGGGGCACGTTTTCCTTCGCCGGCCACCGGGATCTGTCCCAGGCCTACGAACTGCTGATGACGTTGCGCTTCCGGCATCAGGCGCGCGCGGTTTCGGCGAATGCTCCGGTGGGGAATGTCATACCGACGGGCACGCTCTCGGAACTCGAGAAGGCGGCGCTGCGGCGGGCGTTCTCCGTCATCGAGACATTCCAGAGCAAGCTGAGCCTCGATTTCAAGGGGACGATGTAAGGCGGAAGACCAGCGGCGTTCTCATCGGGACTCGCCATCGCTCCTCATCCGGATTCGGATTCCGCCTGGTGGTGAGATCTGCTGATCCTGGTTGAGTGGAATGTACCTTTCTTCTTCAAAAAGAAGGAATCCTCAAGATGAAGCGGAAAAAAGACAAGGGGCAGCACTCGTCAGGGAGAGTCCATCCCGGAGTTGATCTCAGTGTTGATCATTCCCTGACCAAGGTCGTTTCTGTTGTCATTGGCTTCGCTGTTCTCCGTGTCATCACGGCGATCCTGTTTGACCGTGACCCGGCGTTGTGGGGATGGAGCTATGTCTCCTTCGTCCTCACAAAACCGGATGTCCTGATTGCCCTGGGGCTTCCGCTCCTGCTGCTGTTTCCCAAGGTGCTCGGTACCACGATCCGCTTCGTCGATTCCGGCGCATCCGCCACAACGAGACACCAGCGACCGTGGAGACTCCTTTTTTCGATTCTGATCGCAGGGTTTGCGCTCATCTATTCGTTTCCCGTCCTTGCGGCATTTCTGGGGGATGGTGCAATCATCCTCAGCGAAGTGTACCGTTTGTATGATCCCTCTCTGCAATCGGATTTCTTTTTTAAACCGACGTCCTTCCTGACCGGCGTGCTCATCGAGTCCATCGTGGCAATGTACGATACAGATGATCTTCGGAAGATCTTTACCATCCTGGGACTCATTGCGTTCGTCCTGCTCGTTATCCTCACGCGGTGGCTGCTGCGCGATGAACGCCGGTCAGTTGCACTCATCCTCGGATCCGGCATGCTGCTCTCGGCGGGATCATTGTTCTTCTTCCGTTACATCGAACTCTACCAGATGCAATACGTTTTTGTGGCGGGATATTATCTCGCGGCATGGCGCTACCTGTCCGGGAGAGGATCCCTGTGGATGCCGGTGGCTCTTCTTTCTCTCGCCGTGTTCTTCGGCGCCGCAGCGCTCGTGCATGCTCCGACGCTGTTGATTTTTCTCTATGGACGCGGCGGTTCGGCGGGAGCGGTGCAGCGAAAGATCGCAATCGCAACAGCAGCCGCGGTGCCACTGCTGGCGCTTGTGGTCAGCATCGCCCTGAGCGGACGGGTCGATTCTCCGCTTGTACACTATCTCATCCCCTTCTCGGCACTGCCGGTGGATGCGGGTGGTGTGGCTGCGATGAATCGGTATACGTTGCTCTCCGCCGCACACCTCCGGGACAGCGTCAATGCGCTCTGGCTGCACGCCGGCCCGGCACTCACCCTGCTGATCCTGCTTCCGGTAATCGGGGGGAAACGTGAT
>JAFGKR010000252.1 GCA_016928515.1 Bacteroidota bacterium
CGGGAAATTGAAACAGTCGGTCGCCGGATCGAATGCCGTGATGCCGAACGATTTCAGGCGCTCCCATATCATCCCCTGTGTCCCGTACGAAACCGATTTCACGTCATATCCCATGACAGCGAGCACTGCGGCGACCTGTGCGGTGCCCATTCCCGTGTAGTCGTAAATCGCGACGGTCTTGTCAACCGGCAGGGTTCGCAGATAGGTCCCGAGTTTCAGATCGGATTTCGGTGTGTACTGCATGGCGCCCGGCAGATGCCCGATATTCTCATAATGTGTGGCGTTCCAGTAATTCACCAGCGCGAACATCGACGGTGCGGCGATGACCACATCCGCTGTTGTGGCGAAGGCGCCATATGCGGAGGAGAGGACGGCAGCGATTCTGGCCTCGAGAATTTCCGGTGCAGTCGTTTTTCCGGTGCAAATGGACGGCAGCGGTCCCGCCGGGCCTTTCGGATAGTGGACATCCGTGAACATCCCGTCATACATGCTTCCGCAATGAACAGATACCCGGTCAAAGTCATGATGCCAGGAGGACATGCCGTACTTGAGGGCATAGACATGATCGAAACCGGCTAGACGCAGAAGGGCGGCATAAAAACTCTCGCTCTGACCGGTATAGCCGGTAAGAACGATTCGTTCCGGATTCCCGAGACTGGCAATGTGCGTGAAGAGATCCCCCGCCTGTACGTTGACAGAGCCCGGAATGTGTCCGGCGGCGTAGTCCTGCGCCTGCCGGATATCGATAATGTGCCATAATTTCGCCCCGGTGACATCTTCGTATACCATCTGGGCGGTGACGATGGCCGGACAGACTGTATTCAGGAAGTCGCGTGAAGGATCCTCAAGCCACGTGATCAGCGCATGTGCCTCGGACATCATGTCAAACGTCACGCTGCTGTCCTGCGTCACGGTGATCTCAACAGTAGCAGGTATCCATCCATGCCTGTATCCCGTTGCACGCAGATGCGTCAGCGGGACACCCGACTTTCCCATGGGTATCGCAGGCGAAGTTCCGAGGCACTGGATGTGTGGTGTTCCCGCTGATGCATGGGAGAGCTTCACCAGCTTCCGTGCGATGTGATGCCCGCTCCCGGTCTCGAGCGCAAGCAGATACACTCCCGCGGGGAGAGCCGCACCGTCGACACGGAAGCGCGAAATTCCGGGAGAGACACGGTCGTTCCATGTCGCGACGATTTTTCCGTCGATTGCACGCAGGTGCAGGGATATGGCCGTCGTTTCCGAGCTCGTCACGTCGAAGAATGACACATCGGAAAATGGATTCGCATGCGGAGCGCTCAGCGAAAAGTCCATCGGAATCCCGTTCCGGTCCACTCCTGTGAGCAGATCGATGCGCAGATCGTTCACCTCCTGCAGCAGGGTATCGAGAGGAAAGCCAAGCCCTGTCACCCTGATGGAATCCAGGGGTACCGCCGAATGGTCGAGCGCATCGACGGCCTCGAAGGTGAGTTGGAGGTACTGTTGTGCCGGGAGGGGAGCCGCAGGGATACAACACAGCGCGACCGCACAGAAAAGCGCGGCGGAAACGGATACTCTGGCCATGAGACATTCTCCTTGATGACGTATTCACCGATCAGGATTTTGATCGCTGAAATATAATCAAATGCAGTCAATGAGAGAACCGGAGCGGAATGGCGCCTCCGGCGCGGAAGCGCATGCGGTGGAGGACACCCGTGAAGGTTCCGCATCGGCAATCAGTGTCAGTACTCGATCCACATGCCGAGGGAGAGGTAATGGTCGGTGTGATCGCCGTCGATTGCGGAGCGGCGGTCGCGCCAGCGATACTGGCCGGCGAAGATGATGTTGCGCCAGGGTTCCCAGCGGAGGAGAAGGGTGAGAAGGTCGGTGTCGTCGCGGGGACCGTCCAGAAACGGTGCGATCTCGGAATCCCGTTCGTAGTCCAGCGATTCGTAGATGTCCGCGCCGTGATTGACGATGACGTTCCCTTCCGCATCCGTTTCGTTGCGTCCGTGCCGCCGATGACGGTATTCGAGCTGCAGCCAGAGCGCAGCGCTGAACCAGTACCGCACCGAAGCGTACAGCTCGTCGCTGTTTGGCGGGATCTCGAGTCCCAGCGACTCGCCGTGCTGCGTGTACTGGTTTCCCGGGAGACGGTGCGTGTACACGTAGGGATTGATGCGCGTGTATTCCACCGTGACGTCTGTGTTCGAGAGATGCGTGGACGTCACGCCGGTCTGGAAGATGAACTTGTTTCCCCACCAGGATTCACCGAGCCTTCCGAAATCCACGTCGTCGAGGAGCCAGGTCCCGTACAGCTCCGCATCGGGAATGCCCAGCGAGGAGAGCTCGAATCCCAGCAGGGGATTGTCGCGGTCACCGCCGGCATGTTCGGCGGACTTGTAGAAATTCACGGGATTCAGATACGCGAAATCCATTTCACGTCCGGAGTAGATGACGCTTTCGAACACTCCTGCACGGAGAGCACCGAAAAGGTCGGCTTCGAGGCGATGCATGGCGACGTATTTCGCATCGTACCAGGGGCGTCCGCCTTCGAGCATCTCCAGCTCCGAGAGCAGGCTTCCGTGAAGGAAGGAAAAACGGACATCCCCCCTGTGCAGACGCAGCTCGAGTGCGTCGAAGGTTTGTGCGTTGGAGCTGAGCACGGCGAGATTGGAATGTCCCGTTCCGGAGAGACGCTTTTCCCGCCCGAGGGCGACGGAGCCCCATTCCCAGCTGCCGGAGATGACGGCTTCGGAGAAATCGAAGAAGGGATTGTCGAGCGTGCCGAAGGTGAAATTTCGTCGCAGCTGTGGATCGCGCAGCGCCAGGGACCGGTTGCCCGACGCGGTGCCGTTGGTCGCCGCCAGATCATAACCGAAGACGCCGCCCAGCGTCCCCCGGAATCGTCCGCCGACCTGGCCGAGCGTGACGTTTGCGTCGCCGTCGTCCGCGAGAAGGGTGCGGTATTCGAGGGATCCGAGAAATTCCATGAAGAACGAATGCGCCCTGTTTTCCGACTGCCAGCGATAGAGGAATTTCTCCCGGTCGCTGAAGGTCGCGGATGCCGCGTCGCCGGGCGACGTCGCGAAGAGGACAACGGGTTGCTGCGTGCCGTCCGCCTCGGCGACGAATTCGTCGTGGAAGCGCGCGAGAAGCTCGCGTTCGACGGCGCTCAGTTCCGCGGATGCGGCATCCGCTGCGCGGAGCAGTTCCGTCACCTGCTTGCGTTCCAGGGGAAGCGCACTGCGCGAATATCCCTCGATCATGCCGCGTACCTGCAGGCGGTTCAGGAAGGAATACACCGGGTGATCGACGCCGACGTGCTCCGCCTGGGCGGAGAGCCGTGCGGGCAGGGCAATGCCAAGGCATCCGATGCAGAAGATCATGAGGACGGAGGATCGCATCAGTCAGGTCCTTTCTCCGCTGCAGGAACGAACGCGGCGGATTTCTTGCGGTAACGTCTCAGGAACGCGTCAACTGCGGCGGCCAGAAGTACAATATAGAGAATTGCCAGGATGAGCTGGTAG
>JAFGKR010000042.1 GCA_016928515.1 Bacteroidota bacterium
AAACCGAGCACGGCGATGAAACCGAGCACGGCGATGAAACCGAGCACGGCGATGAAACCGAGCACGGCGATGAAACCGAGCACGAAGATGAAACCGAGCACGGCGATGACATCACCAAGAACGTGCCGAATCCTGAGGGATCCTCACCGCACCCCGAGGAATCGTTCTCCATCGATGATGACAGGAATAAGGCTCAGTGGACGATGTCAAACGGCGAGGATACGGAGGAAAACGCCATACCGGAAGAGGACGATAACGAGGTATTCTTCCGCAACCGGGATCAGTTGTACAATCCTCCCGAGGAAGCGAACAGCAGACGCCTGCTGATCATCGCATTGGTCTTGACAGTCATCGTCGCGGCCATTATCATTTCCCTTCTGGTCGGTGAGGATGAAAAACCCGCGTTCGGAATGACATCAGATGATTCCGTGACGGTAACACAATCCCGCATCCCGCAAGACAGCGATGACAGGCGATCACAGTGAAATTCACCATACAGCGGAGACCTAGATGACAGTATTCGATCTCTTTCTCAAAGGCGGCATCGTCATGTGGTTCATCCTCGCCGCCTCCCTTCTCGCAACGGCGATTATCATCCAGAAACTCATCACCCTCTCGCGCGTGAAGGTGGACGGCGGCAAATTCATCCTGCAGATGCGGTCAGTGTTGAGCAAGGGAGATATTTCTGCCGCGCTGTCGATGTGCTCCGAAGCAAGCACACCTCTCTCGAGTATTCTGCGTGCCGGACTCCTGAAGATGAAAGGCACGCATCAGGACGTGAAGGAAGCCGTGGAAAGCGCCGCACGGATGGAGGTATACAAACTGGAGCGCGGTCTCGGTCTGCTCGCCTCGGTTGCGGGCATCGCTCCCCTTCTGGGGTTTCTGGGAACCGTGACCGGGATGATTGGTGCATTCCGTGTGATAGAAGTGAACGAGGGCGTAGTGAATCCACAGCTCCTTGCCTCGGGTATCTGGGAGGCGTTGCTGACCACTGCGTTCGGATTGATTGTCGGCATCCCTGCCTATTTTCTGTACAACTACCTCACGAATCGTGTTTCGCATTTCGTCTTCGAGACCGAGAACAGCTGCAATGACTTCCTCGACATCGCACAAACAGAGCAGCGCAGAGCACAGATCGCTGCGAAAAAAGCCCAGCTCGCCCGCCAGCAGGGATCAGCGCAGAAAGGGTCGTCGTCATGAAAATCCAACTCAGCCAGGAAAACAAACCGCTGACCATTTTCAGTTATTCGTCACTGACGGATATCGTGCTGCTTTTGTTGATTTTCTTCCTGCTCACCTCCTCCTTCATCATCACCGAAGGCCTTCAGGTGACATTGCCGGAGGCGAAAAACACAACCGCATCAGAACAGGAACAGATCATTGTCGCCCTCCTCAACGATGGACGGATATTTCTCAACAACGACGAAATCCAGCCCGCGGATTTTCGGAACGCCTTGCAGCAACGTCTGACGGAACCGGAAACGCAGGTCGTCGTCCTTTCCAGTGACCGTGATGTTCCTCTCGAACGAGCTGTCTTTGTGATGGATGAGGCAAAGGGCATCGGGGCATCGCGATTCTTCATATCCACAAGAATGCCGGAAGAAGATGACTCTCGACAGCGTTGACGTCAAAAGCTGGGGTATTTCCCTCTCCCTGCATGCACTGCTGCTGCTCATCATGATATTCTGGGTGGCCTTCCCCGATATTCGTCGCATTCCGACGGAAGTCGAACTCGTTTTTCTCGAGCAGGCACGACCAGACGCCCCGGTGCCGGAACTGGATGCACGACCGAGAGTACTCCCGCAACCCACCGATGCGCGGGCGCAATCTCCACGCAACAGGGCAGTCTCCAGCACACAGCAATCGGCGGCACGCCAGGCTCCCGCGCAACAGACAACCGCCCGCGAGAGTAAGACGCAACAGGCGGCACCGTCAACCCCTGTCCCTCCACGTGAGTTGCGTGGTGAGACCGATGCCGTCGACTTCATGGATTACGGTGGTGGCAAACGCGATCGCAGCAATGCTCCCGTAAGCGGGGATTACACCCGTCAGGAATCCCGTGAGCAGGGGTTGAGTGCGTCAGAACGCTCGGCCGACCACGTCACCGGTGCGGGGAGCGGAGAGCAGTCGGCAATCACATCCGACCCAGGCACACTCAGTGCAACACCGCACTCCTCGGCGGACATTCAGTGGGACGGAGGTCTGTCACGCAACCGCATCTCCGGCGTCCTCCCCTCTTTCCCCCCCGGAGCCACAAGGGAGGTGCAGGTCGCCGTGCGTTTTCGCGTTCGTCCGGACGGGACCATGTACGGTATGACCGTCATTCAGAAAGGTGATCCCCGCTACGAACGCGCAGCCCTGACGGCCATGCGCACGTGGCGTTTCAATGCCCTCCCTCCCGAAATGAAACAATCCGATCAGACTGGCACTGCGGTGTTCACGTTCACGCTGAAATGACCGCCGATCATTGAAACTTTTTCCCGCGGATTACGAATGACAGGGTATTGGACATTTTCGATCCATCCATGGGCAGTTTCTGTGCTTGCATCGAAGCGATCATCATCGATACGGCGAATACGGTAAAGGTGTAGGACGATTCCCGTAACGACGATCTTCCGGAGGATATTATGCGATTCGAAATCCAACGGAGGACATCGGCATGAGAGGATGGATGTGTGCTGTTCTGATACTGACCTGCATTCTTCCGATGCGAACACGGGCCTGCGCGTCCTTTGTCGCAACGGGCGGAGGCAGGGTCCTCGTCGGAAACAACAGGGACCTGCGACCGTCAGAACAGACGGCGCTGCTGTTTTTCGTCCCCGGCACCGAGAATAGATACGGCAAAATGTTCTGGGGACGTGATGAGAACTGGATACAATGCGGCACCAATGAGGCCGGTTTGTTTCTTGACTGTACCGGCGTTCCGCATCTGGACTCCTATGACCACGTCGGTATCGAAACACCTGATCCCCTGTTCACCATGATCCTCGACGGCTGTGCCACCGTCGAGGAAGCCGTCGCGGTCTTCAGGAGATACCTGCTGCCTCAACTTCGATCGGTTCATTACTTCGTTGCAGATCGCAGCGGTGCAGCGGCCATAGTGGAGTGGGACGGGAAGGAACTCCGCGTCCTTCCGAAATCCGGGTCCTACCAGGTGATGACCAATTTTCGGTTGACCGACCCACAACGAGGCGGCCATCCCTGCTACCGATACAACGCACTCCTTCGCATACTGCGTGAGCGGGAACACTCACCCGCGCTCTTGCGTGAAGCACTCGACTTCACCCATCAGGAAGAACTGACGTATTATTCCAATATCATCGACCTGGGTACCGGGCAGATCACGGTTTTCGGTTGTCACAATTTCAACTGTCCCCGTTCGCTCTCCCTTTCTGATGAACTCGAGAAGGGCGCGCATCACTACTCGATGGAGGATCTGTTCCCGCAGCGCCGCGTCCCCATGTCACGGCTGGAACGACGCAACGGAATGATCTGTGAAATCGGATCCATGAAGCCCTTCTCCGGTATCTGCTTTTTCCGGGATAGCGATGGCCGTCTGCGAAAGGAAGGACTGGTCAAGGAGGGACAATGCACCGGTTGCTGGAAATACTTCGATGAAGACGGCGCGTGCATCCATGAGGATCAGTATCGTCGTCTCCTGCTGCATTATGACAGCGGCGTTCTCCGCGCAGAAGGCATGCTGAAAAACAACATGATGTGTGGTGCATGGATCTGGTTTCATGAGGACGGGCAAATCGCGATGAAAGGCGAGGCGATCGACGGTATCTTTTACCGGGATGACAACCCGCATCCCTACAGCGGAAAACTGGAATTACGATTCCGCAACGGAAATCCCTGCAGCAGGCGCAGCTTTGAGCGAGGACTGTTGGAGGGGGAGGCGATCGATTGGTATGAAAACGGACATGTGCGGATGGAAGGACAATTCGAAGAGGGCCGGCACGAGGGCCAGTGGCGCTCCTACCATCGCGACGGATCTCCGGAACGAATCATGGTGTACGAAGATCATCAGGGCTCTCCGCACAGGGAATTTCCCTGAATTCGCGCAGGAGCGGAAAATACAGGGCTATGCGTAACGGCCGGGGATCGAGTACGCGCATGATGCGTGCGTACCGCCGGAGTTGCTCTGTATACCGGCGGACCTGCAGATCCAGAAAATGGTCACGTTCTCCTCCTTCATGCTCCGTGTTCTTGAAATCGATGATCCACCGTGTCCCGTCATCGTCGATGAATGTACGATCGAGAACCACAGCTTCCCTTCCCTCCCCCGTGGTACCGATGAGCTTGAGTTCGCTTTCCGCATGCTCGTGCGATGCGAGTATCCAGGAGCCGCGCGGATCGTCAAGCATGTTGTCAATGGCACGCACTGCCTGCCCGATTCGTTCGTCGGGAATATCCGGGCGACCTTCATGCCGAAACAGCATCCGTGCGGTATCGAATCGCTGTGTTTCATCCTGCGTTGTCCACCACTGCAATCCCGTCATTCCGATCTGCGCAAGAAGACGATGGATCACCACTCCCGTGACGCGGGCATCTTCTCCGGCGGTCCAGAACACATCACGTGTTTCGCGCGCGCTGCCGGCGATGTTGTGCGACGTCATCATAATGCCTGCCTTTTCCGGGAGCTGTGGCTGCCAGTCGCTCGGGAAGCGTCGCATCGGGATACCCTCTGCGGGCGCATCCGATTTCGCGGAAGATGCATACCCATTTTTCACCCACGATTCCCACTCGACACGGATGCTGTCTTCGAAGAGCGGCCAGAGGAAGCCCAGGAATGCGTTTTTCGACGGTGTTCGCAGATCGGGACCTTCCGGTTTTTCTTCGGTTCGCATTGGTGCGGTCAGCACAAGGCGTTTCTTTGCGCGCGTTGAGGCGACATACAGCAAACGGAGGTGTTCATGTCTGCCCTTCTCAGCCTGGACCTGCCGAACATAGCGATATGTGGGATCGTGTTCCGCACCACGTTCGCGCATCGGTGCAATGATGAAATCCACACCGGATGCGGAAGGACGCTCCATCCAGAGCAGGAGACGTTCCTGATCGGCTCGGGGAACGCCGTCCAGCCTGGGCACGATCACCACATCGAACTGTAATCCTTTGGCTTTGTGAATGGTCATCAACTGCACGGTCCTGTCGCTCTTCTGATCCGTCGGTGCATAGAGATCCGCGACACGTTCCGCCAGCAGCTGATGATCCGTGAGATCACCTCCGGTTTCACAGGACTCGAGTAAATCGAAGCAGGCCATTGCCGCTGCCTCTCCCTGACCGTCGACTGTCGCAGGACCTCCGAGTGCGATCCAGCATCCTTCGACAAGACGCCGGAACGTTTTCCGACCGCGCTGTGCATGTGCTTCCCGCATGACCTCCCGAAGACGGACCAGGCGACGGCGTGCATCTTCCGAACACCGCTCGATGCGATCCTCATCCATCAGGCATTCCAGGACCGTGGCACGTGGGACGTCGGCGCAGAGCTGATGGATGTCCGCGAGCATCACCCCGCACCAGGGCGCCCGCAGGATTGCAAGCCATGCAGTGCGGTCACCCTCGTGTGCCAATGCCCGTGACAACGCCAACACGTCGCGGACCGCAGGATGGCGTGCGAGCTGTTCGATCTCGACTGCCTGAAAGGCAATCCCCTCGCTTCGCAGTCGGGGAACGAGTGCGCCGAGATGACTGCGTGCCCGCACCAGTACTCCGATACTTGTGACCGGACCGCAGAGTGTTCCCTTAACCGCTTCGCGAATGAGCTCGGCAATCGTCGTCGCTTCGTCTTCTCTGCTGCCACTGAAGACGGGACGAAGAATGACTCCCTCGTCTTCGGCATCAATGGTCGGTTCGGAACGCACATAACGCACCGCCCCCGTATCGACGTTGTCCTCTGCGGGCATGATACTGCTGAATGCGTGGTTGACCCACTCCACGATCCTCGCCTGTGAACGAAAATTGCGGTAGAGGCGCAGGGGTGTCATTTGCACGCTGCCGATGCGCCGCTCTTCCCAGACACGGAGAAAGAGACCGACTTCCGCCTCCCGGAAACGATAGATGGACTGCATGGGATCGCCCACGAGGAAGAGCGTGTGACCGTCCTCCGCGGCCCAGCCCGCGGTCAGGAGACCGATCAGCCGGTACTGCGACGACGAGGTATCCTGGAACTCATCGATGAGAAGATGCCGGATGCGATATTCGAGTATCATCGCCAAGTCGGTGGGATCCAGATCCGTTCCCAGGGCCCGCAGTGCCGCTTCGGCAATTTCGGCATGATCGACCGTGGCACGTCGGGCAAAGAGTACGCGAAGCTCTGAGAGGCAGCGTCCGAGCACATGCAACATGCTCCCGAGAATCTCCCATTGTGCATCCGCGAAGGTGGAAGCCGGCAATGCACGGACCCTGCGGAGCGCCCCGTGTATTGCAGGATATTCGTCGAGCATCCCGAGCAGATGTTGAAATTCCTCCTTGCCCGCCGCGCCTGGTGGAAATCCCAGTTTCCTGTTGATCCCACGCGCTTTTCTCAGACCGCCATCTGCCGTGAGAAGAAAATGGGCTATGCCCTGCCAGACGGGAAGAAATTCTGCCTCGCTTCCGGGGACGCGGTCATCTGCGAGAAGCGGCTCGAGCACACCGGGATCCGGAAGCTGCGGATCGGAAGCCAGATTGGATGCCGCAGTACGTGCAAGATCCACAATGGCATCCAGCAATCCCTCTGGAAATTGATGTTGCGTCTGCGCAAGATGCTCTTCAACGATACGCTGGAGGCTGTGTTCGATGACGGCACGCGCATGAAGCTCCCGGTCCTCGCGTTCATCGAGCAGTTCGTGCCACTGGTCACGGATGGCGAGCATCTCGATGAGGAGATCCTCGATCACGGTCGTTCTGTTGTCAAGATGCAGAAGAAGACTGGTGAGTTCCCGAGCAGTTCGGGAGTCGGGACGATCATCGAACAGCACGCTGCGCACTGCCTCGCGATACAGTTCCCTGGCATCGTCCGCTATCGCCGGTTGGGCGCCCATCCCCGAGATCCAGGGCATCTGCCGTGTAATCCATCCATTGAGTGCGTCGATGGTCAGGATGCGAAGCCGGGATGGCTGCCGCGCCAGCTGCCAGTGCAGTTCCGCATCGCGGACCAGGGCGGCGCGCGCGAGATCCCATGTCCTCCGTGCGTGGGCCTCAGCGGGAGCATCCATCGCTGCGGCATCCAATGCACCAAGAATGCGCACACGCATTTCCGCCGCAGCCTTGCGCGTGAAGGTGACCGCGACGATTTCCTCCGGTGCCTGCACCGTCGCCAGCAGTGAGAGAAATCGCTGGATGAGCAGCTCCGTCTTCCCTGACCCCGCCGGTGCCTGGACGATAAAAGAGGTCGCGGGATCGATGCAGCGAAGGCGCGCAGCCGCGTCCTGCCCGGCGAGACCGCCGAGCGCTCCATCCATCTGCATGCGCTGATCAGTCATCCGCTTCCATCCTCCGAAGCTCGTCGATGCGGCACAAGATCTGCAGCGTACAGGTATCACAGGTGTCGCTCCCATCCCTGGGGTCCACCTCCGCCTTCCCGCTGGAGAATGCATCCGCGAGACTGCGGAGTCGCCGCTCCCACAGCGCTATCATATCCATCCAGGACATCTCCTCCTGATCCTGTCGTTGGAGCCATTCGTGAAGCGGTTGCGCGACGTTCGGCTCGCGGTCGTCGTCTGCCAGCCCCTGGAACGCACATTCTCCACGACGGAGAATGCCATACGCAAGCGCACCGACCTGCTCACCCTGCGCGATCGCGTACATCGGGAGTTGTGGTTCACGAGGGCGTTCCTGCATCCATTCCAGCGGTGTATGCCTCGAAGATTTGTAGTCGATGAGAAGCAACCGGTCATCGGACAGACGATCGGTGCGATCGATGCGCAGGTGCAGACGCAGGGCACCAAGTTGCAGTTCCCGCCCACCCTCGGTAGCAACGACGGTAAACGCGGTGCGCTCGCGCTCCAGCCCGAACCACTCAAGAAGGATCTCGCGAACGCACCTGCGTTCCGCATCCCTGACATGCTCCGGCAGCCGGCTGCTGCGCACATCCCGCAGAGAGTGTTCCGCTTCGAGAATATGTCGCTCCAGCCGCTCACGCAATTCCTCTTCCCCGAGCATGGCGAGTCCCGCACTGTCCCGCAAATCGCCCCAGATGCGTCGGAGGGATTCATGGATGAGGTTGCCGCGGTCAATCGGACGCACACCCGAGACGACATCTGCCGGTTCAGCTGCATGAAGGCGCAATGTGGCAAACGCGCGAAAGGGACAGGCGGACTGCAGCGTGAGGACGCGCACACCCCCGCGGATATCCTCGTCCACCTGCAGCTCGGGCCCGGCCATGTCAATCAGTCTTTCCATCGCAGTATCTTCCGCTTCCCGCATGCGGCTGACGTTGGTGGATTGTAACACGACCGCGTCGGTGGTCGTACACTCTTTCAACAGCGGTGACGGCAGCAGTTCGCGATCTCCTTCAGTACGGGCACAGGTACATACCATGTCGGGGGAAGCAGCTGCGAGGCGGGCCATAACTCCCTGCATCTGTTCGAGGTAGCGGTCGGGCACCGCCTCCGGGATACGGACACTGCGCTGCAGTGCCAGGGGAAGGAAAGGATTGTTCCTCGCAGGCGGGGGCCATTGTTCTTCATTCATGCCCATGACACGGCAATGCGCAAAGCGCATCCCTGCCGTCTCCAGAACACCCATGATTTGCACCGGCGCTCCCCGTGTCTCCGGCTGGAATATCTGCTCCGCCGCAATGGTGCGCAGATGCGCGATCGTGTCGGCGATCCCGGTCGGCGGCAGTACGGCATCGCAGCGAGCGAGATCCTCGAGCAGCTCATTCCAGCGACGCACCGCCTGATACTCCCTGCTCGTCAGTTTCCTTGTCCCCGGCCATCCAAGGCTCCGCAGATAATTCTCAATTTCCCGGCTCCATTCCCGCATGGAGCGCATACCTGTCGGAAATGTCTGTTCACGGATCGTCTGAATCAATCGATCACCGGCCGCAAACGGTTCCAGAATCGAAATGAGGGAATGCCGTGGAAATGCTCCGATTCCGACTTCGCGCAATGCCAGGTCACAGCGAAAGCGCCCCCCCCTCGCGTCACTTTCCGTATGGAAAAAGGGGCTCCGGAGCAATCGCCCCAGTGCAGCGACGGAAACCTCGGGATGCAGAAGGTCAAGCGCAGTCAGGGCTGCTGCAATCAACGGTTCGTCAGTGCAGCGAGGACCGAGCGAGAGTTCGAAGAGTCCTGTCTCGGCGTCATGTCCGTGCAGGACCGTTCGTGGAGAGAGAACGTCGCTGAAAATACGTTCAATTGCTGTACGCGATCGTTGCAGTGCTGGGACCACGATGCCGACGTCATCCCCACCGTTGAGGAGAATATCGCGCGCCCACTCCGCGGCAGCTGTGATTTCCTCCTCAAACGAAGCATATCGGAGAAGGGGTCCGGCAACGGTCACTTCACGCACGTTCCGGAAAATGATTCGAACACCTTTCCCTCTCAGAACTCTGTGCATTTCGGTGAAGGAATGGTCAGGGAGCAGATCAAAACCCATGAACACGACGGTATCCGGAAGCCCGGTGGAAGAACGTTTCACCGCCTCGATTGCGATTGTCGGCAATGCCGATACGGGGAGGTGTCGGTCCTGTGCCCAGCGTTCCCGCACTCGCCGGCGGGTGCGAAGATACATGGATGATCCCATTCCTTCGTGGCGGAGCAGATCTTCCTCCCCGACACACCATGCATGTTCGAGAGCATGCGCCTCCATCAGCAGGGTGGCGAGCATTTCCGGCTGGAGAACGCTGAGCGCATCCCCCTGATCCTCCAATGCCAGCTCCCATGTCAGCTGCTCTTGCCGGTTGGTGAGCAGTATCCGTCCCCTGGCAGCAGCCTCATCGTCAAACAGCAGATGAGCTTCCACCAGATTCCGCAACCATGTCGCATACGGGAGGATACGTGGAGCCCGCCATGCGGCACGCCCTTCCTCACGCATCAGATCATCCCATGCGGACAGCAGGGCGCGGGCGAGCCGCTGCGTTGCAGTGCAAACCATCGCCCCGGATCGCACCGCCTCGCGGAGCTCTTCTCCGCCGAAGCGTTCGAGAGCGGGTATCATGCTCCCTTCCTCCATGATCGAACCATGTTTCGCTGCGCATCCGTCTGCGGTGATGGAAGATCGAGCATGGGATCGTACTCACGCAGACGATCGATTTCGTCGAGTGCGTCCTTCCCCGATGCGTGACCGTGCCGGACCAACCAGCAGCCAACCACCGTTCCGGTTCTTCCGACTCCGCCGAGGCAGTGGAGATACACCGTTGTGCCGCGGGAGAGATGAGTATCGATCGCGTCGAGAATGCGAGTCATCAGCTCCCCGGATGGAATATCCATATCAGGAATGGGAAAGCGTTCCATCACAGGAAGAGAGTGATCGGCGGCGCTCAAGCCGGGAAGGACTTCCTGGTAGCCGCGAAGGGGCCCTCCCCGCCAGTGCTGCTCATCTTCCTCCATCAGATTGATGAATGCATGCACCCCAAGTTCGAGCAGAGCTTCGATCTTGTCCCTGGCTGCAGCTTCATCCATGCTCCCCGGATAACTCCCTGCCAGGAAATGATCAGTTACCCGGTACACTCGCAACGATGGAATGAGCAGTCGTGCCATGAAACAGAACCATCCCCGTAACCGATTGATCGTGATTCAGACGAACAGCGACGCGTCCCGTCCGTGTGGTATGGAGCAGCCGCGGCGACACCGGCGGATTCATCCGCCTCAGGAAATCATTCGAAAAGGCGGGATGTCATTCGAAACCCGGAATCAGTCCGAGGGATTGAAATGGAAAACAATACCCGTGGTGAAGGCCATATTGGAAGGTACGTTTTTTGCGGACGAATAGGAATACAGAGCAGCGACGAGACCGAATCCATCGGTGATCCAGAACGTCGCCTCCGGTCCGATCATCAGGTATTCCTGATTGTTGGCGGCAAAACCGTACTGGCCGCCGATGAAATCAGGCACACCGTTCTCTTGCGAACGAACCGAACGGAAACGGAGAAGCAGTTCGAGCGAGGACAACGGCCGGATGCCGATCTCGCCACTGATGTGGATTTCGTCGCTGTATCCTTCGGAGCGGAAATGATAACCGGCATGTACGGCGGTGTGCGCGGGAAATGGTGCGAAGGAGTGCGCATACCCGAGAGACAGGAGTTGATCGTACTCGTCATCACCCGACCACAGACCATTCCCGTTCGCGGTCTCTCCGAGCGGGATGCCGAACATCCCTGTGAGAAGAATGACATCCTGTTCTCCTGCATAAATCCCCACGCGCAGTCCCAGATCGATATCCCCCGGTGCTTCAACAATGTTCAGTGCGCCATCGGGGGCTTCCTGGGCAACGAGCCTTCTGTATGCGGGGATATGCACAATCGCTGTCACGTAACGGGAATAGCCGTATTCGCTGTAGAGTGAATAGGTCTGATCTTCGAGCCGGTGCAGAGCGATCCGTTCGCCCGATCCGTTAAAATACACGTCGGAGGCAGTACTCCTCATTCCGAGACGTAAAAAAGTCGTCCGACGCTCGCGTGGCCAGGAATCAGCGAAGAGCGGTTCAGCGAGTACGACACCGAGAATGAGGAAAATACTGAACAGCAGTAAAGCTGTTTGTCCCCAACCTCCGGCCGAAACGGGAAGGACAGTATGAGATTTCATGAATGGACTGCGGAGCTGTTGTCAAACCATCGCGTTTCAAAGGCAATCCGTTACAGGAAAAAAATACAATATTCTCTGCCGGAATCGCAATGTCCGGATCCGACTTCAAGGATTTTCTTTTCCGCCCGAATTCCGGACACCTCGATGCGCGGATGTCAAACGTGAGTTACGACGATGGTGTTTTCCCCCTTTCGCATTCGCATGTATCCGAAGAGCCGAAGTATGAGACCTCTGGTTTTTCGCGGACGAAACCATCCCCGGCCTGCAGGTGTTGATTGAATATGTACCCGATTCGAAAACAAGTCAGGAGAACAGCATGATTGTTATCATGGGAGCGACCGGCACTGTCGGAAGAAACGTCGCTACGACATTGCTTGAACGTGGTGAGCGTATTCGCGTCATCGGACGGTCCGCTGAGCGGCTGCAACCATTTGTCGCGCTGGGAGCAGAAGCGGCCGTGGGAAATGCCACCGAAGTCGCGTTCCTGACCGAAGCCTTCACCCAAGCATCCTCGGTCTTTGCCATGATTCCCACGAAACGGGATGCGGAAAATATTCGCAGTTATCAGAATGCATTCGGTGAGGCGATCGCCCGCGCCCTGCAGAATGCAAGTGTTTCCCATGTCGTGCACCTCAGCAGTCACGGCGCAAACCAGAGTGAAGGCACCGGTCCGGTGAAGGGATTGCACGACCAGGAACAGCGACTCAACGCAATCCAGGGACTGAACGTCCTCCACCTTCGTCCCACGTATTTCATGGAGAATTTCTTCGCCAGCCTCCCTCTGATTCGTGAACACAACGTGATGGCCGGTGCTATCCAGGACGAGGTCCCCTTCGCCGTTATCGCGACGCAGGACATCGCTCCCATTGCAGCGGATGCTCTTCAGAAACGGAATTTCGTGGGCACACAGATCCGTGAATTACTCGGGCAACGGGACATTACAATGAAGGAAGTCACCACGGTATTCGCAGATGAACTCGGTCTCCCCGACCTGAGCTATCGCACAGTGCCCGCAGAGGAATTCAAGACGGCTCTGATCGACAACGGTTTCTCCGAAAACGGCGCCAGGGAGATGCTCGAACTCAGCGAGGCGATCAACGAGCATCGCTTCGCGGTTGAACAGCCCCGGACAGCGATCAATACAACCCCGACATCCATCGAGGATTTTGCGAAAACCTTCGCTACGGTCTATCACGGCTGATGCGCGCAGAGAGAAAGTATCCAAACCACTCGGGGCCATTTCGGCCCCGATTTTTTTTCCGAAAACCTTTTCCCCCTCCGTTGTGTTTTCATGACACGCCCGAAACGGCTGGTTTCACTGCGTATTTCACATCATCCTGGCACATGTCGAATGAGTAAATGGATATTTTACCTCCTCCCTATCGCAATTCTTGCGGTTGGTTTCATTATCATGCAGCTTCTGGCAGACATGAAAGAAGAGCCTGAGCGACGTATTCCCGATCGTCCTGCGAAAAGCGTGCTCGCCGAAGTCGTCAAGCTGGGGGAAACTCCGACTGTCGTCTCAACGCTCGGCCGCGTTGTTTCTTCCGAACCCGTGCAGGTTGTCAGCGAGGTCTCCGGTATTCTCGAGAGAGGGGATATCCCCTTCAAACCGGGGCGGCGCTTCCGCCGCGGGGATATACTCGTACGTATCGACGACCGTCAGGCACGTCTCACGCTCAACAGCACCAAGAGCGATTTTCTCAATGCTCTTGCCGGTGTGCTTCCGGAAATCAAGGTCGACCACCCGGAGTCCTACAACCGCTGGCAGGAGTATTTCGACCGCTGTGGATTCGACACCCCTCTTTCGGAACTTCCGGAGGCCGAAAACAGGAAGATCAAGTTACTGCTGACACGTCTCAACGTGTACCGACTCTACTACGCAGCCCGCAATCTGGAAATCACACTTGACAAGCACACGATACGGGCACCGTTCGACGGAGCAATCGTTTCCACCGCCCAGCGCGAGGGAGCAACTGCCCGAAGCGGCGGCATACTCGGTGAAATCATCAGCCTTCAGGATCTGGAGCTCGAAGCACCGGTTCCGGCCGCCGACCTGCCGTGGATCGATCGCAACGCGGACGTGCGACTTCGCTCCCGCGAGTCGAACGAGACATGGACCGGTCGCATCGCACGCATCGCGGGTGCGGTCGAACGCAAAACGCAGACGCTCCCCGTCTACATTACCGTGCGCGGAAACGGCACACCGCTGTATGAAGGCCTGTACCTCGAGGCCGAGATTCCTGGACGTCCGGTTCCATCCGCGGCCGTCGTACCCCGCCGAGCGCTGTACGAAAACCGCTTCGTCTATATCGTCGAGAATCAACGACTGCTTCAGCGGGAGGTAACAATCATCCGCAGCAATCCGGAGACCGTCATCGTCTCCGGCGGCCTGTCGGACGGCGATACACTGGTTACCGAACTGCTGCAGGGTGTCGCACCCGGCATGCCGGTGACACCGCGTTTCGCGGAGACTGTGGAGGATGAAGGATGACGGAGGTCATCGCATTCTTCGTGCGCTACAAGGTCTGGACGAATGTGTTGCTCTTCGGCATTCTTGCGTTCGGCCTGATCTTCCTGATGAATATAAAGTTCTCCTTCTTCCCGGAGACGCGACCCGATTTCCTGAACGTCCAGGTCGCCTATCCCGGAGCGTCACCGGAAGAAGTGGAAGAAGGCGTCGTCCTGAAAATTGAGGAAGCCATCGACGGGTTGGAGGGGATCGAACGCGTCACTTCCGTCTCTCGGGAAAATTTCGGCAACGTCACCGTCGAGATTACATCCGATGACGACATGGATGACGTACTTCGGGACGTGAAAAACGCCGTGGATCGCATCAACTCCTTCCCGCTCGGAAGCGAAAAACCGGTCATATTCGAACAACGTTTCAGATCAAGAGCACTGTCCATCGTGCTCTACGGGGAAACAGATCTGTACAATCTCAAATATTACGGTGAGCGCCTGCGCGACCAGCTCCTCGCTACTCCTGACATTTCGCAGGTTGCAATCGAAGGGGTGCCCCGTCTCGAGTTTTCACTTGAAGTCTCCGAAAGCAACCTCCGTCGTTTCGGACTGACCTTCCGGGAAGTCGCCGATGCCGTCGCTTCCGAAAACATCAATCTCTCCGGCGGCAAGGTCGATACACGGGACGAAGAGATTCTGATTCGCGCCAATGCACGTGCATACTATGCCAAGGAACTCGCGAATCTTGTCGTACGGGGCAATCCGGATGGCACGATCACCACTCTCAAGGACATCGCGACCATCCGCGAGCGCTGGGAAGATGTACCGGATAAATCCTATTACAACGGGCGGACGGCCGCCGTCCTCAATATTGACAAAACACGGGAGGAGGATATCCTCGCCGTCGCAAATGCCGCGAAAGCGTTGGTAGCCGAATTCAACGACACTCATGAGCAGGTCCGTGCCGAAGTGCTCGACGATAACACCGTCTCCCTTCGGGAACGCCTTTCCCTGCTGATCAACAACGGGCTGATCGGACTGGCGCTCGTCATTATCGCACTCGGTTTTTTCCTGAATCTGCGTCTCTCTTTCTGGGTGTCGATCGGCATTCCCTTTTCCTTCGCAGGGATGTTCATCGTCGCCGGGTTTGCCGGTATCACCATCAATGTCATTTCCCTCTTTGGAATGATTGTCGTGGTGGGTATTCTCGTCGACGACGCCATCGTCGTCGGCGAAAATATTTATGCGCACTATGAAAACGGGAAATCAGGACTGCAGGCAGCCATCGACGGCACGAAAGAGATGGTGGGACCGGTAACCACGTCGGTGCTCACCACCATCGTTGCGTTCCTGCCTTTCTTTTTCCTCGAAGGTTTCCTCGGCAAATTCATCTGGCACATGGCACTGGTCGTCATCGCGACGCTCGCCTTCTCATTAATGGAAGCATTCCTTATCCTCCCGGCACACCTGGCGCATTCCAAGGGACTGCACCCCCATGCCCAGGACCGCCCCATGAGACAGCGAATAGACCGTTTCATCACATGGATGACCAACGATCTCTATGGGACTTCACTCCGCTTCGCTCTTCGACACAAGTGGATTACGGTTGTGACACCGGTTGCCGCCGTTCTCATCACCCTCGGTCTGCTTCGCGGAGGATTGATCGGAGTGACCTTCTTTCCTTTCATCGACGGTGACACGATGCCGGTCAATCTTTCTCTCGTCGCGGGACGGCAGGAGGCGGACACCGATTCACTGCTGACCCGCATCGAACGCGCCGGGTGGGCGCTCAATGATGAGCTGAAAGCCGAACGCGCCGACAACAGGGATGTGGTCATCGGTATCAAACGGGATATCGGAACCAACGATTTCGGTGAATCCGGGAGCCATACCGGCCGACTGACGCTCCTGCTGCTTCCCGGAGAGGAACGAAACATGGATACGCCGGTGATTGCGAATCGCCTCCGGGAGATGGTCGGTGCCATCCCCGAGGCACAGAAACTCACCTTCGGACGGGTGGGTTTCTTCGGAAAACCGGTATCCATCAGTCTTCTCGGTAACGATCTGCAGCAATTGACAAAGGCTCGAAACCGTCTTGTCGCCGAACTCGATAACTTCCCATCCCTCAAGGATGTCACGGACTCGGAACAGGAAGGACGACGGGAAATCGATATCCGTCTCAAACCGCGTGCGTACGCGCTCGGCCTGACACTGCGGGATATCGCCTCACAGGTGCGCCAGGGATTTTTCGGACTCGAAGTGCAGCGCATCCAGCGCGGGCGTGACGAAATCCGCGTCTGGGTGCGGTATACGGAAGAAGACCGTTCGGCGCTCGGTTTCATCGATCAAATGCGCATCCGTACGCCGGATGGTGCCGAATATCCATTCTCGGAATTGGCGGAATACAACATCGCCCGCGGCATCATCACCATCAACCGCTTGGAGAATCTGCGCGAGATCAAGGTCGAAGCGAACCTCACCGATTTCGAAGCGGACCTCCCTCCCATTCTCGATGAGATTCGAAACGAGGTCATCCCCGGAGTTCTCGCAGGTGTGACCGGTGTCCGTGCATCCTTTGAAGGGCAGTCCCGCAACCAGGAAAAAACGACGCGCTCGATGCGTACGGCATTCTCCGTAGCACTTCTGGTCATGTTCATCCTTGTTATTCTCGTATTCAGATCGTACGCGCAGGCATTGCTCGTCTTTTCCATCATTCCGCTCGGCGTTCTCGGAGCAATATGGGGACACGGCATCCACGGGATACAGTTGAACACGCTTTCGATTTACGGCCTGATCGCACTCACTGGCATCATCATCAACGACAGCATCGTATTCATCGACCAGATCAACCGGAATCTCAGAAACGGAGTACCCTTGTACGATGCCGTCTACACCGCAGGACTCTCGCGTCTCCGTCCGATCCTTCTGACAACCATCACAACGGCAGCGGGACTGGGACCGTTGATCCTCGAAACCAGCAGGCAGGCGCAATTCCTTATCCCCATGGCTATTTCAGTCGCATACGGTCTCGTATTCGGTACGTTCATCCTCCTCATGGTGTTGCCGGCAGCGTTCCTTGTCGCCAATAAACTCCGCGTTCTGTGGGCTCAGTTCATCCTCCGCCGAAAGGGAATCCGTCTTGAAGAGCTCGAGCCCGCGGTAAAGGAAATCCTTTATCTGAAGCAGCAGCAGGAATCATGAATCGCCTCCTCATTCGAATCTTTCTTTTTGTCCTTGTCTCCTCCGGCGCTGCCGCGCAGGAGGTGTTGCGTCTTGAAGATGCCATCGCCATCGGTCTCGAGCGCAATCACCGTATTCTTGTCGCGCGGGCTCAAGCGCAGATCGCCAGGAACAACACCACCTTCGGAACTGCGAATTTCCTCCCGACACTCGATGCCACGGGGTCCTATTCCTTCTCGCACAGCGAACAGGAGACGAATTCCCCTTTCAGTTTCGGGAATTCCGATACACGCAGCGCCGGTGCCCAACTCGCGCTGAACTGGACGCTGTTCGACGGTTTTCGCATGTTCGTCGATCAGGAACGATACGATGCCCTTGCCCATCTCGGTGAAGCGCAGGCACGCAGCACGATCGAACGTA
This sequence comes from Bacteroidota bacterium, assembly GCA_016928515.1. GTDB lineage: Bacteria > Bacteroidota > Ignavibacteria > SZUA-365 > SZUA-365 > BM516. Next base: position 17,796 of record JAFGKR010000042.1, read on the forward strand.
CGGTGATCTCAATCGCGGCCGCATACTTTCGCCTCGTGCAACAGACGCAGCTGCTGGACACCTTCAGAAAAACGCTCGATATTTCACGAACGCGCTTCGAGAAGGAAGCGGTACGCAGGGAACTGGGGGGATCGACCTCCGATTATCTCAACGCGCGAATTGCTTTCCACAATGATTCCACTGCGGTCCTCGAACAACAACTGCAGTGGTCCATCGCTCGGAAGGATCTCAACCTCCTGCTTGGTCGTTCCGCAGGCGCTGCTCTCGACGTCGAACGACGCATCACCATTCCGGAAATATCCTGGTCTCCCGACCGCATGCTGACAATGGCCCGGACGCGAAATGCAGAGCTCATCGTCGCCCGGCAGAGCCTGCAGGTCGCAGAATCCTCCGCCGGTCTGTCGCGTTCGGCGTTCTACCCACGCGTGAATTTGTTTGCCAATTATGGGTACTCGGACAGGCTGGTAAGCACCGCTCCCAACGAGCGCTTCGCCGGAGACATTACCACATTGAGCGCAGATGCCGCTGTCGGTCTCTCCTTCACCTTTAATCTCTTCAACGGTTTCCGCAACTCGGCCGAGGTGGAAAACGCTGTTCTCGCCTCCCGTCAGGCATCTCTGCTGCTCGACGAGGCGGAGAAGCAGCTCGAAGGATTGCTGCTCGAACGTCATGCGACCCTGCAGACGCGACTGGACGCCATCGCCATCGAAGAACTCAACCTCGATGCCGCGCGTCAGAATCTCGCCCTGCAGATCGAACGCTTCGAAACCGGTACCGTCAGTTCCCTCGAGTTCCGCGATGCACAGCTGCAGTTTGTCCGTGCCGAAGCTGCATGGATTGTATCACTTTTCGAAGCACGCATCGCGTTGCTCGAACTGCAGCGTCTCGTCGGTGACATCCGCTTGTAGACGGTTTCGCAGGTTCCGGTTTCTTTCGGGGGAAGCACGAGGTTTCGGGCATCAATCCTTTTCACGGGCGCTCACGCTGAAAAGACAGAAATCACTATATTTTAGCGATCATTCATCCGGTGAGAAGCACTCCTTCTCCCCGTCTTCCGTAGACACTCTGACGAGCGAAGCGCCTGATGCGTCAA
>JAFGKR010000253.1 GCA_016928515.1 Bacteroidota bacterium
ATTATGCCGCAGAAATCATCGTCCGCGCGAGGGATCTTCCTAATATACTCCGCATGCTCGATCCAGAAACCGGCGAACGTTTCCAGGGCCATCAGTGGATACGAGACATGGAGCCCGGTACTCATGTATGAAAATCGGATATTCGGTATAACGGTCCATTCATCCTTCCTGGAGAGCGCGATCAGCTTTTCCAATGATAATGACCTGTACAAGGCCCTCGCCTGTGAGATACTGTCTCCCGCGTGCATATCCAATCGCAGCATCTGCCTTCCCTCCTGCTGCTCAGGCTGCAACCACGCCCAGTGACACGCGGGATCGTTCAGCACCATGTGTGGATTCTGTTTCCGGTGCAATTCTACCTTGACCGATGGAATGCTTTGCATCGTGCGCAAGGCAAAGTCCGAGAGTTTATTGATGTCATCCATCATGGTGCCGGTTTATTCTTGGACAGGAACTATTTTCTGCTCTTCAAAGTGGGTGTTTAGACGTTCTCAACCTCATTCCGCCGACACAGTGAATGACTTAACTTCTCTCAGCCTGAACGCCCACTGCAGTGCACGGAAGTCAAAAAAATCCTCTAATTGTTCACCAGTATAGACGTGGAGCATTGGGGATTCCGTCAATGCGCCAGTGACCAAGTGAAGTTCGAAATCATCGTCGTCAAGGGCCAGCTCAAATTCCTTTTCTGTCAGTATGAACCGCTGATCTGGCCCAGATGTCCCCTTAACTTCGACATGTATTTCCCTATCACCATCACTGCAGTGTAAGTCATAGCCACATCCATCCTGTTCGCGGGAACGAACAGTCCAGCCTTCGGATTCGAGTCGCCGAGTAACGAATTCTACCGCTGCACGCTCGACCTCGCGGTTGTGCTCAGGATTGCTGAAGGTTTTTCCGATCTCATCGAGTGCATCGAGCTCAATCTCCTCCTCGAAATCCTCGTCCTCAGAGTTATCGCCATCACCTTCCTCCGCTTCATCACCTTCGTACATCTCATCCCCCTCGTATTCCTCGAGGAGCGTATCAAGCATCCCTGCTGAGGCGGCAGTCAGTTCACGGACACCACGAAGCGTTTGCCTGTCGAGTCGCTCTTCATCGACAAACTTGAGCGGGATGGGCGCATTGCCACTGGATACGAAACGCAGCTCTTTCACAACCTCAGGATCCACTGCGTTCAGATAGTTACACGCTGTTGAACTCCCTTCACGGGCGAGGAGATGCTCGTCTGCTTCCCAAAGGTCATCATTACCTAAAAATTCGGCTGCTTCCTTCGTCGTAGCAGTTTTCAGGACTTCCATTCGTCCGATGAGAAAAAGTCGACCCTTGGTGACAGAAACGACGTAGACAATGTCCCCTGATTCGATCCCAGCGGAACTGAATCTTCCGCCCGCTGTGTGTACAAGGGGTTCATCGCTTCGACCCTCCTCGTAAAACACGTTGCACGTTTCGGTCGCCCAATAATGTGTGAAATAGCGCGGCATGGCTGAATCTCCATAATAAAGTTATTCCAGGTACTTGCTCGGCGTCCCGTACCCCGTAATGTACACCTGCCTCCGGGCGCGGGTGGTGGCGACGTAGAGGAGCGAACGCTCCATGGTCTCGATGCGCTCGCGGGCGGCGGCGTCCGGCGCGTCGGCGAGCATCCAGGCGGCGGGCATGTTGCGCGCGCTCATGCCCGCGATGATCATGTGCTCGAACTCCAGTCCCTTGACGCGGTGCATGGTGGCCACGCGCAATCCTTCGAGGCTGCGGTCGTCTTCGGTTTCTGCTTCGAGTGTGAGTACCGGCACGCCCTGCGCTTCGAGCGCGCCGCTGTACCGGTCGCGATCCTTTTTCGTGCGCGCTACCAGACAGACGCGGCGCAGCGGCATGCCCTGGCGTTCGATATCCGCGAGCAGACTGCGGATGTAATCCGTTTCCTCGCCGAAGCTGTCGAAATGCCGGACCATGGGCGGATCACCATGAAGAAGCGAACGGTAGCCACGCTGATCGTCCGTTCCCTCGTCAAGATCATCGAATACAATGCCCTCGAGCAGCGACACCGCCCAGCGGCAGGTCTCGTCGGTGGTGCGGTAGTTCACGCGCAGTGTACGCGAACGTCCGCGTATCTCGATGCCGCAGCGACCGAGCACGACCCTGGATCCGTAAATCCGCTGATGCGCGTCTCCGACGATGAACAGGTCGTTCTCGCACGGCAATAGCATGGCGCGCAGAAGACGGAATACCTCGGCGCTCATGTCCTGCGCCTCGTCGACGACGATGCTGCGGTAGAGGACAAGCGGACCGTCCCCGAACACCTCTTGTCCCTCGCGCAGAGTCTCGATCAGCATGCGCGCCTCGCGCACGGCGTCGATCAGCTCGCGCTTCCCCGCCGCCTCCAGCTGCCGGCGGTATTCCTCGAACACCGTCCAGACGGACTGCCGGTCGCGGGCGGTCAGTCGCGTCCCGCGTCCCGTGCGCGCAACATTGAGATACGAGGCGAGATCCGTGATCCCCTCCGGCTGCAGCACCTGCTCCCACTCGTCACGATAAAAGCTGTCCGGCAGATCGGGCTGCAGGGGCTTGACAGCCAGCGCCCGCTTCCAGAAAAGGTCTCCAGCACCGGGATAATGCACGTTGAACTCGCGTCCGTTCGCGCGCAGGAAATTGTCCACCCACGCATGGATGTTCACCACCTCGACGCGCTTCAGTTGATCCGCACTGCAGAGCTTCGCGAGATTCTCCCGGATGTCGATCGCGAGATTCTTCGTGAACGTGGTGAAGAGAATGCGCTCGTCCTCGCCGAGCACGTTGTCAAGCAGCCATTTCACGCGGTGCATGGCGGCGACGGTCTTGCCCGTCCCGGCTCCGCCGAGCACGCGCACCGGACCGTTGGCCCGCATCTGCACGACGCGCCGCTGCGTGGGATGCAGGAAGACGCGCCAGCGCTCGAGCGGCGCATCGAGCACAGCCGCAAGTTCCGTCTC
>JAFGKR010000254.1 GCA_016928515.1 Bacteroidota bacterium
GGGTGGACACGAACCACAAGCACTTCTTCGTAATACGAGCGGTTGAAAATCCCTATGCGGCCGTGCTCAGGCAGTGCCTTGAAGCAGCGCCACAAATAGGTGTGATCGAGTTCTTCATCCGAGGGCGCTTTGAAACTGAATACCTGGCATCCCTGGGGATTGACGCCCGACATAACATGCTCGATGGTGCTGTCCTTCCCCGCCGCGTCCATCGCCTGAAAGATGATCAGCAGCGAATATATATCATGAGCATAGAGCACATCCTGCAGCTCCGCGAGGCGTCGGATATTTTTCTTCAATGTCTTCTTCGCTTCCTCCTTGTTTTTGAACTCGCCGGTGAAGGAGGTATCATAATCCGCGAGAGAGATCTTCTTCCCGGGCGGGACGATAAAATGATGGGTGTTCATGACAGACCTCGGATTGTCGAGCGGAATGGATGTGCCGGAAAGTAGCAACCCCGGCGGTGAAGGACAAAGGTATTCGGAGAAATGTGAACAACGATGGTATCGCAGCAAACAAAGGCTCATATTACGAGGAACACCCAGCAAGCTTGCTGGGTGTTCCTCTCTGTTCAAAAAATCCTTCGCTGTCTTCGTTCGCTTCGTTGTTCAGATTTCTTCGTGTCCTTGCGGCGTAGTGTCTTCGTGATCACAAAGACTATTGTTGCACAACGCGTACCGATTCGATTTTCACTCCATTCCCCTTCTTTTCGATCTTGTGCACGACGTCCATGCCGGTGAGCACTTTGCCGAACACGGTATGCTTGCCATCCAGCCAGTCGGCGCCGGCCTTTTTCGTCACGATAAAGAACTGCGAGCCGTTGGTGTTCGGTCCCGCGTTCGCCATGCAGATGGTGCCGTAAGCGACCTTCGCCTTGAGCTTGCCACGCGAATGGAGGGGTTCGGTGTATCCGGTTTTTTCCTTGTACCACTCGACGGGATGCACCATCATCGGGCGCCCGCTCTGCTGCTCCTGGCACTGCTCGACGATGCTGATCAGCGCGGAATCGGGTGCCGCATTCGACTGGAAGTACGGAATCAGCACGTCCTGGAAGATCATGAGCGCCGCTTCCTCGTCCGGGATCTGCCCAGTCAGCTCCTCACCCTGCTCGTAGCATTCGTCCTCGAAAGTGTAACCGGGACCGCCCGTGCCGTCGCCTTTCGGACAGCCGCCCTGGATCATGAAGTCGTCGATCACGCGGTGAAAAGTCAGTCCGTCATAATACGGCTCCTTCTTCCATTCCCCGCTGTCGGGATCCTTCCATTCCTTTGTTCCCATGGCTAGACTGTCGAAATTTCCCACGGTTTTTGGTGCGATGTCGGGCCACAGCTCGAGCGTGATGTCGCCGAGCTCGGTTTTCATCAGGACGACGGGTTTTTCCTGCGCGTTTGCAGCGGAAAATGCCAGCAGCGCGGTGAGGCAAAGCATGAGGGTCGATTTCATATGGCTCCTTGGATACGTGATGTCGTTTCGAATAACATGCAATATAATGATATGCGCCGAGAATGCCGGAGGTTCCGATGCATCAGGAGATACACTCCACAATCCCGTCATCCCGCCTCCCCGCCTTCACCATCTCTTGAATATTTCCCCCGCTTGCGGGTATCATTGTTGTACGCCATCAGGAATCCCCATGAAAGCGACGGAACGAAACGACGACGAACTCATTCTCCGGATCCAGAGCGGAGAAAAACATGCCTATGGAGAACTGGTCCGCGCCTACATGCAGCCGGCATACTACTCGGCACTTGCCCTGGTCGGTTCGCATGACGACGCGCTTGATCTCTCGCAGCAGGCATTCATCCGAGCCTACGGCGCCATCCGGCGTTTCGAACGCGGGTGCAGTTTCTTCACCTGGTACTACCGCATCCTGCGCAATCTCTGCCTGAACCGCCTGCGCGACCGCGCGACACAGGCCCTGCCGTTTTCAAACTGTGTGGACATGCAGGAGACTGCGAGCACGGCGGACGATCCGTCGGTGAGCACGGAGCGCAGCATGCTGCGGGAGCAGGTGCGCAGTGCACTCGACCGCCTGCGTCCGGAAGAACGGGAGATCGTCGTCCTGCGCGACTTCGAGGGATACAGTTACGCGGAGATCGCAGAACTGCTCGAATGTCCGCAGGGCACCGTGATGTCACGCCTGTATTACGCACGCAAACACCTGAAGGATCTGCTGGAGGATGTGTTATGAACGGAATGGAACGCGACCGCTTTCGTCTGCTGATGATGAAGGCGCTGGACGGAGAGCTGGCAGGAAGCGAACACTCGGAATTCGACAATTTTCTTCGCGACGAAGAATGCCGGCAGGAATGGAACGCATTTCGCAAGGTCAAGGAGGCCACCATGGATCTCAAGCTCGCATCTCCCCCGCAGGAAGTCTGGGACGGCTACTGGCGGGGCGTCTACAACCGCATGGAGCGCGGTATCGCCTGGATACTCGTCACCCTGGGCGCCGTCGTGCTCTTGGCCTGGGGCAGCATCGAAGCCGTTTCGGCCATCTGGGCCGACAGCGAGGTGCCGCTCATCGTCAGGATCGCCATTTTCACACTGGCAGCCGGAATCTTCCTGCTGTTCTTCTCCGTCATCCGTGAGCGCTGGTTCACGTCGCGCCACGACAAATACAAGGAGGTGACACGATGATCATCGCAACATCGTCACAGATCGCAGGGAAACGCATCGTCAAAACCTTCGGCGTGGTGCGCGGTAACACCATCCGTGCCCGGCATATCGGAAAGGATATTCTTGCCGCGCTCAAGACCATCGTCGGCGGGGAAATCCAGGAGTACACGAAGCTCATGGGCGAGTCGCGGGATCAGTCCATCGACCGCATGGTCGATGATGCCGAATCCCTCGGTGCCAATGCCGTCGTCGACGTCCGCTTCTCCACCAGCTTCCTCATGCAAAGCGCCGCGGAAATTCTCGTCTACGGCACCGCTGTGATGATAGAGGATGAATGAGGATTTCACAAATCGATAACCGCCACGCCGATAAAACAGCCAAGCCCGCCTTCGCTTCGCTTTCGGTGGGGGACGGCGTGGCAAGATGGATGACGCGGATCCGGCGAAGAACCGCGTGTCCGCTTTATCCGCGTTCCCGTTTTCGTGCTCATCTCGAATGCAGGTTGTAACTTAGTGGGATGTGAAACCTGACAGCACAGACATCCCTCCATGAAACACCCCTACATTCTTGTCTCCAACGACGACGGTTATGATTCCCCCGGCATTTACGCGCTGGTGATGTCACTTCGCAAAATCGCGGACGTGGTCGTGGTCGCACCGGCGACGCAGCAGAGTGCGGTCGGACACGCCATCACCGTGCAGACGCCACTGCGCGCGCGTCCGATAGAACGCGGAAAAAACTTTATCGGCTGGGCCGTAGAAGGCACACCCGCCGACAGCGTCAAGCTCGGTGTGAGCACGCTGCTCGACCGAAAACCGGATCTTGTCGTCTCCGGCATCAACCACGGTATGAACACGTCCATCAACGTCATCTACTCCGGTACCGTCTCCGCGGCCACGGAAGGCGCTATCCTCGGCATACCTGCCATCGCGATCTCCCATGCGTCGCATTCGCTGACATCCGACCTGCGTCCCGCCGCCGCGTTCGCACGAAAAATCGCGAAGGAAGTGCTCACCCGTGGTATACCCCGGGGTACCCTGCTCAACGTGAACGTGCCCAATGTTCCCGCCGGGGATATCGAAGGTGTGGCCGTGACAACGCAGGGACGATCCTGGTGGGACGACGGCTTCGAAACACGCCGGGATCCCGTCGGTCGCGACTACTATTGGCTCGTGGGAAAGTACGTGTGGGATGAAGATCCCCTCGTCGACGACGCCGCCCTGCGGAAAAACATGATCTCCGTCACCCCGCTGCATTACCACCTCACCGATCAGCGTCTCTTCGAAACCATGCAGGAGTGGAAGCTGGACCGGCTGCATAAAAAAACGGGGAGGAGCGGATAGGAACGGGGAGGGCTCCTGCTCCTACTTTCTCGCTCCTGCCTCCCGCAGCTCCGCGGCGCTTCGCTCGGGAGGGACGGGATTGATGTATATCCCGCTTCCCATCTCGAA
>JAFGKR010000255.1 GCA_016928515.1 Bacteroidota bacterium
AATGTATTCAACAGGCCATTCATACCTGTGGGGAATGCTCCCCTCTTCCGTACGCCTCCGGTGTATTTCGGCGGGTCTCCTGCGCCTCCGGCGCCTCCGGCTGCTCACGCTCTTTGTTCTCCTTCCCTTGAATGTCCAGGCGCAGGACCTTTCCAACGATAATATCATGACGGTGGAATTCGGCGTCCCGCTGCGGGAATCCGTTGCCCCTGCATCTCCTTCGCAGGTATCCCCCGCTCCCCCTCCAGGATTGCCAACCGTCGGCCTCGTGCTCAGCGGCGGCGGGGCTCGTGGTCTTTCCCAGGTAGGTGTGCTGCTTGCGCTGGAGGAGGCGGGCATCCGTCCGGATTTCGTGGTCGGGACGAGCATCGGCGCCATTGTGGGAGGCCTGTATGCCAGCGGTTATACTCCCGAGCGGCTTCGCCGGGTCATACGTGATCTGGACTGGCAGAGCATCATGCAACTGACGGACGAGGCGAACCGCTCTGCTCTATCCGTGGATCAGAAGCCCGTATCCGACCGTTCAATTCTCACCCTGCGTCTCGACGGACTGCAGCCGATGCTCCCGGTCGCCGTTTCCAACGGACAGCGGCTCACCAACGTGCTCAACGGTCTCGCGCTGCAGGGTATTTGGCTCAGCACCGATTTCGACAACCTGATGGTCCCGTACCGGGCGGTTGCCACGGATCTGCTGCACGGCCGACGTGTGGTGCTCAGCAGCGGAAGTCTGGCCGAAGCGATGCGCGCCAGTGCCACCATTCCCGTGATGTACGCCGCAGTCGCACGCGATTCCATGCTGCTTGTCGATGGCGGCATCGTGTCGAATTTCCCGATCGATGTGGCTGAGGAACGAGGGTGCGATATCATCATCGCGGTCAATACGGTCAGTCCGCTGCGCACTCCGGAACAGATCGGCAATCCCCTTGAGACGCTGGACCAGGTCTTCAACGTGATGATGCGGGAAAAATTCGAGGAGCAGACCGCCGGTGCGGATTTTGTCATCGAGCCTGATCTTGGCACAATCACCGGAACGCAATTTGAGTTGGCCGACAGCCTCATTTCAGCCGGGTATACGGCCGGAAAACGCATGGCGGGTGTGATCCGCGATTCCATGATTTCCATCGCTGTCCGTTCCATGCCCCGGCCCGCCGGCAGAAGATCGGACATCAGGGTGCTCTGCCATTTCCCGATCTGTGACGGTGATGACTGGTTTGCGCAAAGCCAATCCCTGGACGATGTCCTGCGCAAGGCGATGGAGTTGAATCTCCGCGACGACGTGCGGAAGGTCAGCTACCGCTTCACAGACAATGGGACGATGACTTTGCGGATTGATACCGTCCACAGGATCGCCGCTATTGAGATTATCGGCAGCGCCCTCCTCTCCGAGGCGGACATTGCCGGCATCGAAACCCGCTGGCTGCGCTCACCGTGGACGGAACGCACATGGATCGGCATGCAGCGGTACATCCTCGAGGATTACCGTACGAAGGGCTACTCCCTTGCGGAGATCGATTCAATATCCATGTCCACCGACGGACTGGTGCGTGTCCATATCCGGGAAGGCCGTATCGGACGAATCATCATCCGTGGGAATACGCGAACGAACCGCGTGGTGCTGCTCCGCGAGCTGCCGCTCAGCGAAGGAGAAGTGTTCCGCATTGCGGATCTGAACAGGGGCATGGAGAACATCGCCGCATTGAATCTCTTCCACTACGTCACCTTCGACATCGAACGCAACGGCGGAAAGGCCAATCTGATCATCCGCGTCGTCGAACGTCCTTCGCAGATGCTGCAGACCGGATTGCTGGTGGATAACGAGCGGAATGCACAGATCGGACTTCTGCTGCGGGATGCGAACCTGTTCGGTTCGGGGACCGAAGCGGCCCTGTCCTTCTTCACCGGTGCGGAGAACCGGCGCACCGCCCTGCGCTACACGACCAACCGGCTGTTCTACACGCCGTTCAGTCTCTCCGTTGAGGGGTACTACAGCTTCAGGGATTACAACAGTTACACGGAGGTCGATGACCTGCCCGATCACCGCTTCGCGCGTGAGGTCGCATCGGTGTACCGCAGTATCAAGTACGGAGGAGCGACATCCTTCGGACTCTATGTCGAGCGCTTCGGTAATCTGCTTGGAACACTGCGCTACGAGCAGCAGCAGGTACGCACCGATCAGCTTCGCCTCCCGACTGCGGAAGTGTTCGAAGAGGATCAGCGCATCATTTCCATCGGCATCGGATCGACCATTGACACGCAGGACCGTTATCCCTATCCGCAGACCGGGCTGTTTTTCACTGCTGAGTACGTGTCCGCTCAGACCGCTCTGGGAAGCGATCTGGCGTTTTCTCGACTCTCGGCTTCCTATGAACTGTATATCCCTCTGATCGAAAACGAACTCGTCGTCCATCCCCGTTTCATGTTCGGATATGGGGACAAGACCATGCCGCGCAGTGAGGAATTCCGCATCGGCGGTCTATACTCTTTCATGGGGATGAGGGAGAACGAATTCAATGGGCGACAGATCGCTGTCGGGAGCATGGAATTCCGCTACCGTCTCCCCATCGACATTCTCTTTGACAGCTATCTTTCCGCTCGCTACGACCTTGGACGCACATGGGCAAATCCCGAGCTTGTGCGGATACAGGATCTCCGGCACGGCGCGGGTCTCATTCTGGGTCTCGACACGCCCATCGGACCGGCCGATTTTTCGGTGGGAAAAAGCTTTTATTTCCTGCGCAGCAATCCCTCGACACCCATCCGGTGGGGATCCACGGTGATCGCGTTTTCCATCGGAGTGGAATTCCAGTAAGGACAGGATCGTCCTTCTGATACGAGGGATTCTGGCAGTGTGATCATTCTGAGCTTGTCGAAGCGTGACAACACTGTGGAGTACCGTCCCCCTTCGACAGAATCAGGGTGACAGGAGAGTCATTATTTCATCTGCTGAAGGAACCTGGTCAGCAGCCGAACACCAATGCCCGTGGCACCCTTCGGTTGATAGTCGGTAGCTTTCTCGATGCTCGCGGTTCCGGCGATATCAAGGTGAATCCAGGGCAGATCACCGGTGAAATGCTTCAGGAACATGGCTGCAGTGACGGCGCCGCCCCAGCGACCACCGATGTTTTTCAGATCCGCGATGTCACTTTCCATCATCTTCGCGTACTCGTCGAAGAGCGGCAGCTCCCAGACGCGTTCATACGTTGCATCTCCGGCAACCTGCAATGTCTCTTTCAGCTCTTCGTCGGTTCCCATCATGCCGGTCGCATGTGATGCGAGCGCGACCACGACAGCGCCGGTCAATGTGGCAATGTCGATCACGGCAGCCGGTTTGTAACGCTGTGCGTACAGGAGCGCATCGGCGAGAATCAGGCGTCCCTCGGCATCGGTGTTTCGTACTTCGACCGTGGTACCGTCAGACATGGTGATGATATCGCCCGGACACAGCGCACCTCCGCCGGTCATATTGTCCGTTGCGGGAATCAGCGCAATAACGCGGATGGGTAGCTTGAGCTTCGCGATGGCATACATGGTGCCCAACACAGCTGCTGCGCCACTCATGTCCGTTTTCATATCCTCCATTGCGCTTGCGGGTTTGATGGAGAGCCCACCCGCATCGAAGGTAATCCCCTTTCCGACAAGCACATATGGTTTCAGACGCTGCTTCTTGTCGTTGTACTCCATGACGATGAAGCGCGGGTCTTTCTCGCTGCCGCGGTTGACGGCCAACAGGCCTCCCATTTTATTCGCCACGATCTCGGTTTTCTTGAGGATGACCGTCTTGATCCCGAGTTTTTTTCCGATGGTGGCGGCTTCCTTCGCCAGTGCGTCGGCATCCACCACGTTGGCAGGTGCGTTCGCGAGATTCCGCGCCAACTCCACGGCTTCGACCATGATCTGTGCTTCCTGTATCCCTTTCTTCAGGCGGCTCTGATACCCTTCATCCACCGTGACGATCATCACTTCCCGGATCTGCCCCTTTTTCTGGTCCGCTTTCTTTTTTCGAAAAGCGTCGTAGGAATACAAAGACAACAGCGCACCTTCCACCATGGCAACAGCGGTCTCTTCGAAAGACACCGGAAGGATTTTCCGCACTATTTCTTCAAGCGGACAATACAGTGCGACGACGGGTGCCACGAACTTCGCGGCTTCCTTCATTGCCTGTGCCGCCGCACGGCGCACACGCTCCACCCCCATCGCATCAGTATCGCCAAGGCCGACCAGGACAAAACGGCCCTCTTCGGTGGCCAGTGTCACTGTCTCATCCGCCTTCCCGGAAAAGTCCCCATTCTCTCGCAGTGCGGAAATCAGATTCCTGAGTTCAGGGCAGATCTGTTTGACGGTTTTATCGAACAGCGTCGTTTCGCTGGGGATGGGAATTGCGTACACATCCGCCTGGATGCGCTCCGGCGTTCCGTACTGACCTGTACATTTGGGCATAAGGGATTCTCCTGCGTGTCCTGATCGTAACCTGGTCGTTTCGTGAATGTACCCGCAAAAAACATATGGCACGGGGACAGGGAGAAGTGTAACGGAAATGGGGGAAACAAACAACCAGCATTCACTTCGGATTTGCCGGGCGGATATCGATTTCACTGGTCAGCGCCCGTCGAGGCGTATGCAACGCGTGGAGGATCACGTCTGCTACGTTTTCGGAAGTAAGGATTTTGTCGCGATCCGGCGACAGGGGCGTTCCGTCAAAAAAGCGTGTATCGGTGGAACCGGGGAACACGGCGACGACCCGCACATCATACTGCCGCACTTCGTGCATGAGGGACTGCGCCAAGCCACGGACGGCGAACTTGCTCGCGCTGTAGGCCGTGCCGCCCGCGAATCCGCTCTTCCCCGACAGGGAAGAGATGATGATGACGTCCCCACCTCCCTGCTCGACCATCGCGGGCACGGTTTGATGCAGCGTGATCCAGACACCGCGGACGTTGGTGCTGAGGACTTCGTCGAACTCCTCGAGCTTCATTTCCACCAGCGGTTTCATGATTCCGAAACCCGCATTGGCGATGACGATATTTATCGTGCCGAGCAGCATGCGTGCCTTTTCCACGAAGGCATGCATCTGATCTTCCGCTCCGACATCGACACTTCCGATGATAAGGGTGCCGGGGAGTGATTCGGCCTCCTCGCGCAGTTCATCGAGACGGTATTGCGAACGCGCGCAGGCGGCGACATTGACTCCCTCCCGCAGCAGGGTGAGCGTGACCGCCTTGCCGATACCGCTGCTTGCACCGGTAACCAGCGCCACTTTGCCTGAGAGTTCCATCAGATACCTCCGCCAATTGGTTGCATGACAAGATCCTCGATCATCACATGGGAGGGAGCAGTGCAGACGTGCAGCACGTTCGCGGCAACATCCTCGGGTGACATCATCTTGTGGCCGTGCTTCTCCAGAACGCGTTCCGGCCAGATGGCCGACTGCGTCGCTCCCGGATAGACGGAAACGACACGGATGCCTGATTTCCGTACCTCGCTCCGCAGGCAATCCGTCATCATTTTCAGTCCGCCCTTCGTCGCAGCGTAGACAGAGCTGTCGGGAAAGACGTTCAGTGCCGCCATGGAATTGATCATGACAATAATGCCGTTCCCGCGCTCGAGCATTGCAGGCAGAACAGCCTGCGTACAGAGAAACGGTCCGCGCAGATTCGTGGCCGTCAGATCATCGAATTCCTCCAGAGAGGAATGCATGAAGGATTTGAAAATGGAGGTCCCTGCATTGTTCACGAGAATGTCCACGGGGCCGGACTGCGAGGTGATCGCATCGACGGCGGCACGGACCTGCGTTTCGTCCGTGACGTCACAGGCGAGCGCGTGCACAGGCGGTCCCAGTTCTTCGGCAACCGCGAGCAGCTCCTCCTCTCCCCGCGCACTGATGTACACGGTCGCCCCCGCCACGGCAAGGGCTTTCGCGACGGCCTTGCCGATTCCCGAACGTCCCCCGGTCACCCAGACGGTTTTTCCTTCGAGCTGCATGGATCAGAACCCTGTATTGATGAGACGGAGAAATTCCTCGCGGGTCTTGGAGTTGGTCTCGAATGCACCGAGCATCTCACTTGTTGTGGCGACGGAGTTCTGCTTCTGGACGCCACGCATCATCATGCACATATGCCGGGCTTCACAGACCACAGCCACACCGAGGGGCTGCAGCGCGTTCTGCAGGGCTTCGGCGATTTGCTGCGTCATGCGCTCCTGTACCTGCAGGCGACGCGCGAAGACGTCCACGATGCGTGGGAGCTTGCTGAGCCCGACGATTCTGCCGTTGGGAATGTAGGCGATGTGGCATTTCCCGAAAAACGGCAGCATGTGATGCTCGCAGAGCGAGTAGAAATCGATGTCCTTGACAATGACCATTTCGTTGTAGTCTTCACGGAACACCGCGCGGTTGAGTACCTCCTCGACGTCCATGCGGTAGCCTTGCGTGAGAAAACGCCAGGCCTTGGCGACGCGATAGGGGGTTTTCAGAAGCCCCTCACGATGGGGATTCTCCCCGATCTTGTGAAGTATCCCTGAGACGTGCTGTTCGAACTCCCGATCGCGTTCCTCGGCAGGATCGATGTGGTCCGGATGCTGCGGTTCTGATGAATTCATGATTCCCCTCGATAATCGACGATATTTTTTTCTGTTTCGTAGAGACGAATCTGATACAACCGCCCCTGTGGGATGCGGTCAACGAGCTGATCCCAGATGCCGATGGCGATGTTCTCGGCAGTGGGATTGACGTCATGCAGGAAATCCACATCGACATTGAGGTTCTTGTGATCGAGCTTATCGATGACATGGGTGTGAATGACGTGCTTGAGTTCCTTCAGATCGACGACATACCCGGTTTCCGGATCCACTTCTCCGGCGACAGTGACTTCGACATAGTAGTTGTGTCCGTGTCCCGCGGGATTGTTGCACTTGCCGAAAACGGCGTCATTCCGCTCGTCCGCCCAGGAAGGATTGAAAAGCCGATGTGCGGCGGAGAAATGCTCTCTGCGGGTGACGTACATCATTGGCCGAGATCCTCGATGAGACTGGCACGCAACGCACCGTCGATCGGCACCTCCGCCCGGCATTTTTCATGGGAGCCGCGGAGAAGGACGGAAACGGACGGATTGCGGAATGCGGCCGCCTGTTCCGCTGTCATGGGAAAGCGTATGTAGAATACATCGCTGTCGCAGACGAGCGTATCTTCATCCACGTCGAAGCTCGCGTAGACAGGTTCGCCTCCGATCTCCAGACTGATGCACTGCCGGGTAATACCTGAGAGGCGCTGCAGGACATTGTCCACCTCGCGGTATTCCGGGACGCGGATCAGCAACGTGGCGCTGAGTTCGTTGTGTCCGGGGATCAGCAGGTTGAAACAACTGAGTTCGAGGGCAATACGTTCGGGCGAGTCGTTGCGCTCGACGCGCAACATCTCCTGGACCTGGTACTGCACAGTGAGCCGGTTCTCGAACACGACAACGCAGCTGTCGCCGAGCGGGATGCGGCGAAGATCCCGCTGCTCGATGGCTTCCTTCCGCATGCGGGGACGCTCGCGTTCATATGCTTCGTTGGGCAGAATCTCTTCAACAGTGAGGGCTTTCATACGGACAACATCAGAAAAAGTAGGACTTACAGATTTTCAAGAGCGCTGAGTACTTCGTCGACATGTCCCTTGACCTTCACTTTCGGCCAGATGTGGCGGACGACTCCTTCCCCGTCAATCAGCATGGTGGTCCGTTCGATACCCAGGAAGGTTCTTCCATAGAGTTTTTTCTGCTTCCGCACGCCGTACTTCTCCAGCATTGCATAGGATTCGTCGCTGAGGAGATCGAACGGGAGTTCATACTTCTTCCGGAATTTCTCATGGGAGGCGACGCTGTCGGCGCTCACGCCGAGGACCACGGCGCCATGCGCCTGCAGCCGGGCGAAATTGTCACGAAAGTCACAGGCTTCCTTCGTGCAGCCGGGTGTGCTGTCTTTCGGGTAGAAATACAGAACGACGTTTTTCCCCCGGAAGTCCTTCAGCGAGACATTTCCGCCATTGACGGACGGCAGTGTGAACGCGGGAGCTTTTTTTCCAACCTCAGGCATGCATCCTCCAAAATGACATTCGATGGAGCGGTGAACAACAGGAAATCCTATCCGTGTGAGACACGCGTATTGGTGGCAGACGGAAAGCGTGAGCTGTCACCCTGCATCCACCAGTGGCGAAATGGGGTGACAGCAGCTCACGTACCTGTTCCGGGTGCCCGGATCAACCGATCTTGTGCAGCTCTTCCTTGACGACGGAATAGTCCGGCTCCTGCCCGGGATTGTCGGCAATCCACTTGAAACGGACTGTACCTTCGGCGTCGAGGATAAAGACCGACCGCTGAGCGGCCGTGTAGCCGGGCATGCCTGCGAAATCGTCCAGTGCGACGCCATAAGCTCGTACGGCCTCGTACGAGTAGTCGGAAAGCAGCGGGAATTGCAGACCGTTGCGCTCAGCAAATGCGGCGTTCGTGAACGGCCCGTCCACGCTGATGCCGACCACGTTGGCGTTCAGATCGTTGAGTTCCGCCATCGAATCGCGGAAGGCGCACATCTCCTTCTCGCAAACACTCGAGAATGCAGCGGGGAAAAAGGCAAGGACGGTATTCTTCCCCTTGAACTCTCCCAGTGAACGTCTTTCCCTGCTCGTGTCAACCAGGGAGAAATCCGGTGCGTGATTGCCGATGTCGACCATGTCGTATTCCTCGTGATAAAGATGGTTACTTGGCCCGGCACCCGATTTTGAGCGTGACCTGGTATTCCGTCGTCTGCGCATCCACCATGCGGCCGCGGATCGAAACGACTTCGAACCATGCAACCTGGTAGTTCACGGATACGTCCGCGAGGCCCTCGCTGATGGCGGCCTCGATACTTTCGGTTGATATGCCGACGACTTCCTTGTACTCAAACACAGATGCCATGATGCCTCCTTGTGATGAAGAAAGAACATGAATCGCGGCGCAGGCGTTCCTGCCTCCGCTTCTATTTTTTCGGTCGGTAATACCGGGTGAAATAATCTGAAACCATGCGGTCAGTGTTGAACTGCGGAATGAGCGTTTCCATGGACTTCCGCACCCGCTGCAGCCATTTCCGCGGGATGCCGTATTCGTCCCTCTCGTAGAATTCGGGGATCACCTGGTACTCCAATATATCGTAGAGCAGGGCGAGATCCCTCGCATCCTGTTCTTCGACATTGTCGCTGTGTTCGTCCCCACCGATGGCCCAGCCATTCTCTCCATTATAACCCTCACGCCACCATCCATCCTGAATACTGAGATTCAGTCCGCCGTGAATGACGATTTTCATTCCGCTGGTACCGCTGGCTTCCATCGGACGGCGGGGATTGTTCAGCCAGACATCCACGCCGGAGATCATGTGCCGGGCGACGTTGATATCGTAATTCTCCAGAAACACGACCTTGCCGAACAATGCCGGGTTTTTCGAATGCCCTACGATTTCCTGGATAAAGCGTTTTCCGTGATCGTCCCGCGGATGCGCCTTGCCGGCGAACACGAGCTGGATGGGACGGTCGGGATTGTTGATCAGTTCGACGGCGCGGGTGAAGTCCCGGAAAAAGAGCGGTGCGCGCTTGTAGGTCGCGAAGCGCCGCGCGAAACCGATGGTCAGGACGTCCGTGTTCAGAATGCCGTCCTGCACGGCATTATAGTCCGCCCCGATGCGCTGATACTGATGCCGCATCATGCGCCGCACGTACTCGATCAGGTCGCGCCGCAGCCCGTAGCGCAGTGCCCAGAGGTCCTCGTCGGGAATCAGCTCCGGATCGGAGACCTGCGCCCAGATGGCTTCCTTTTTGAGATAGTAAATCCACTTCTGGCCGAGATGCTTGTGCCAGAACTTGCGCGTACGGTTGGCCATCCATCCGAGAATGTGCACGCCGTTGGTGATATGGCCGATGGGAACCTTCTCCGCGTCGTCGACATGATACAGGCCTTTCCACATGTCACGGCTGACCCTGCCGTGCAGCTCGCTCACGCCGTTGGCGGTGCGGGACATCTTCAGGGCAAGGACGGTCATGCAGAACGTTTCACCGACGTCGTCCGGACGTTCGCGGCCGTAGGACATGAGTGTGTCATGATCCACGCCAATCCGCTCGCGGAACTTGGAGAGCAGGTGGTCGAGCAGGTCGGGCGTGAATCGATCGTGTCCGGCAGGCACGGGAGTATGCGTCGTGAACACGCAGTGCTGTCGCACCCACTCCTCCGCGTCGCTGCGCTGGTCGCCCTGGGTGATGCGCTCGCGCAACAGCTCCAGCGTAAGAAAAGCGCTGTGCCCTTCGTTCATGTGGTAGACGGTTGGCGTCAGGCCCAGTTTGCGCAGGAAGCGGACCCCGCCGACGCCGAGAATGGTCTCCTGCATGACTCGCGTTGTACTGTCGCCCCCGTACACGCGGGCAGTGATTTCACGGTAATGCAGATCGTTCTCTTCGCGGTTGGTGTCGAGCAGGTAAATCGTCGCACGGCCGACGTTGATGCGGTACGCGTGGAAGGTCACGGTGCTGTGCGCGATCTGCACCGTGGCGGTGACGGTGTTGCCCGCCTCGTCGGTAACCAGTTCCACCGGCAGAAGCTTTGGATCGATGAGGGGATAGGATTCATGCTGCCAGCCGTCAGGTCCGAGGGCCTGCTGGAAGTATCCGCTGCGATAGAACAGACTGACGCCGACAAAGGGAATGCCGAGGTCACTGGCGGATTTCGTATGGTCGCCGGCGAGCACACCGAGGCCGCCCGAATAGATCGGCAGGCATTCATGTAATCCGAACTCGGCGCTGAAATACGCGACCAGGTCGCCATTGTTTCCTTCGGGATGCTCGTTGTACCAGGTGTCTTGTTTCGTCAGGTAATCGTCGAATTCCTGCAACACTTCCTCGACCTGGACAAGGAATTCCTTCTCGCACAGCCGTGCCTGCAGCTCCGCATGCGAGACGGCTTTCAACACTGCGACCGCGTTGTGATTCGACGAGCGCCATTTGCGTTCAGACAACATGTGGAAAAGATCCTGTGCCTTTGGATTCCAGGTCCACCAGATATTGTATGCGAGCCGGTGGAGACCGCGAATCGCGTTTTCCGTCCGTTCCATGAAAGTGGAATTCATTGTTCGATGCCTCGTTCGTGTTGGGAAAATGCGATCTCGTCCGTCGCCGAGCGGCGGCTATACGCCACCTCCGTGGAATGCCCTGCTTGATCCTTGGTTCAGGAACGGAATCCACGGAGCAGGATCAGGTCAGAGGGCTCCCGGCGGAAAAACAGGGCAGACACGGTAAAATAGCGGGAGGGGACGGAAGTTCCAAGATGCGGGGAAGTGTGGGGGCAATGGTGTTATGGCCGCTATGGTGACAGCACAGGATGCATCGTCGTCAGAATGGCACTTCCGAGGTCAGGGTATGTGTATTGACAGACTACTCCGATATCAATATCTTCAATCCACAGTCTATATTCGTTCATTGGTACCATGCAACTCTGCCCTGGAATGACCGCGCAATAGTCCGTACGGATTCCTGGCTATCTCAGAACTGGAGGAAACAATGAAACACCTCATCATCACCTGCATCCT
>JAFGKR010000256.1 GCA_016928515.1 Bacteroidota bacterium
ATTCTGAGAGATTCACGGCATTCTGAGAGATTCACGGGTCTGCCTGAACATACCGGGCAGAGCACATCCACTCCGGATGTTGAACGTGAAATGCACAAGAGATGTTATGTGAGCAATACCACACACTTGAGGAATCCATGACCATCGGCATCATCGGCAGTGGCAGAGTCGGCGCCACACTCGGGAAGCGCTGGGCGCAGGCGGGCTACACTGTCCTTTTCGGCGTCCGTGACCCGGACGCGGAGAAGGTCCGCGCCCTCCTTGCGGAGGCGGGTTCGAACGCTTGCACGGAACACATTGAAGACATTCCCCGACGCACCTCCGCCATCGTCCTTGCGACACCGCATCCCGCCCTGCGTGCCGTGATCGCCCAAATGGGAAATCTGCGCAGTAATATCCTCGTCGACTGCACGAATCCAATTTCTCCCGGTCTCCGTCTCACCGTGGGCCATTCCAGCTCCGGTGCCGAACAGCTCGCCGGGTATGTCGGCGGCACTCCAGTGGTGAAGGCATTCAATACCATGGGATTCGAAACAATGGCGGATCCGGATTTCAACGGGATTACCGCGTCGATGTTTCTCTGCGGAGACGACGACACGGCGAACCGGACCGTGGCGAACATGGCGGAGGATATTGGATTCGATGCCGTCATTACCGGACCGTTGAAGCACGCCCGCTATCTTGAGCCCATGGCGATGCTGTGGATCGAGATGGCGATGGGCAACGAACACGGTCGCGACACGGCCTTCCGACTCTTGCGACGCGGTCAGGCAACAGGCAGGTAATCCCGCTCGAGCATATATCCGTTATCCTCCAGCCACTGCATGATCTGCATTCGCGCACTGCGGTTCCCGACATAGGGAAGAATGAAACAACGACCGGGCGGCGGAAGATCCTCTGGGGCGATTACCGGTACACCGTGCACCGAATGTCCGATTTTGTCTGGATCGATGTCTACGAGTGTGGCAACCTGCGCTCCATGCTCCAGTAGATGCCAAGCTCTTTTACGAGTTGTTCGGCCTGCCCCCCAGACGATGACATCCGGCCAGAAAGCAGTGTGCCGCTGCAGCCATCGTGCAAGATACCCACTTTTCATGCGGTAGAAGGCCTCGATCGTGTAGCGCAGATCAGTGCGTGAAAGACGGTCCGGGGGATCCGACCAGAGCAGTACGTCATCGGGGATGGAGGCCATACGCACACCGGCATCCATCCATCGCAACCAGAGCTCGTAATCCTCGGGAAACGCACCCTCGCGATATCCCCCATAACGATCGATCAGCACCCGGCGGAACATCACCGCGGGATGCGCGAACGGAGACTCCACGAAACGCATCGCCGCGATTTCCTCGGGGTTCGCAAGGCTGTTCACCCAGCGTACATAATGCGCATACCCCCTTGCGCGGACCGGATGTCCGCCGAAGCGCACGCGTCCCCCGACGAGCCCGACATCCGCATGGTTGCGCAGGAATTCCCTCTGCCGTGCGAGACGGCCGGGAAGACTGTGGTCGTCCGCATCCATGCGGGCGATCAGCGTGCCCCGCGAGGCGGCTATCCCTGCGTTGAGCGCGGACACGATTCCCCCGTGCTCCACGTGCAGAACGCGCAGCCAGGGACGCGTTGAAGTCATATCCTCCAGAATATCCGCCGTGTCGTCCGTTGATCCGTCATTGACGACGATGACCTCGGCATCGGAGAGTGATCCCGTCTCGAGACTGTCGATCGCTTCAGCCACAGTATCCGCGGCATTGAAGGCGGGAAGGATGATGGAGATACGATCGACGGCTGTCATGCGAAACCATCCCTACGCGATGAGAAGCAGGGCAACGGCGGCAAGTGCGATGTAGATGCCGTTGCGCAGTGTAAGCTTCTCCTTCCATAGGAGGACGCCGACCAGGGTGGAGAGAAGAATGATGCCGATGCCGTTCGCGGGATACACGACAATGCCGGGGAGGTCCCCCAGCGCGAGGATAAAGAAGTAGGTGGAGAAGAGATTCAGAACGCCGAGGAGCAGTCCTGCCAGCAGCACGGCGGGAGTGATGCGCTCACGCCGCAGCCAGGCCGCCGTGCCGGTGATGAGCGTCGCGGTGAGAAAGATGACGGTGAGGAGTTCGTATGGCAGCACGTGCGGGAATGCTTCCTTCTGCACTTTGAACAGAAAGTCCGTTGCGCCGTAGGAGAAAAAGAGCACGAGCCCCCAGCCCAGTCCGCCGTGCAACAGGGGACGCAGTGTGCGCGCGGTGATCGGTTCCCGCGACGCCAGCGGCAGCGCGGCGAAGGCGACGACGATGCCGGCAACCTGACGGAGCAGCGGCACCTCGGCGAACACGAGTATGGATCCCGCCGTCGGGAGCACGGCCGAAAGGCGCATGAGCGAGACGGGAATGACCATCCCCAGTTTGTTCACCGTGGTCATGAAGAGGAAAAAGCACCAGACGAAAAGAGCGCCCATCACGATCCCCAGCGCGAACGGAGCGGGGTCGCGGACGATCCCCAGTGTCCCTCCGCTGGCCAGCAGCGCCACGGCCGTGGCGACGATGTAATTGACGACGAACAGCGCGAAGGTGGGATGCCCGCGCCGGTCGGCGAATGTGAACGTCACCGCAATGCCCACGCTGCAGAGAACCGACAGAAAAAGAAAAACCATCAGGCACGTTCCAGTCCGAACGTGTCGAGGAATTCCTGTGGAATCCCAAGCATTTTTTTCTGCGCGAAATTGTAGAAGACCACGCCGGTTTTTACGCGGGCTACTTCCCTGCCGTCATCGATACAGGTACAGCGGTAGAAAAAGTCGCAACCCTTGCGATGCACGTCGCCGACAGCCACCTCCACACGCAGCGTCTCCCCCGGATAGGCCTCGCTGCGATACATGATCGCCGCGTCGCTCATGATAATGGATGCTCCCGCCACGTTGAGCTCTGTGAAACCGTAGGAGCGAAGACAGCGGTCGCGGGCTTCATGCACGAGCGAGAGCACCGAATCGTTTCCGAGATGACCGGCGTAATTCGCATCGGTGACCCGAACACGTATGTCCGTCGCAAACGGGAAGGCTTCGGGCAGAGAAAATTTGATCCGTGCCATGCTCTATTCCTCCTTCTTCAACAGCAAGGAATTGTGCGATGGCAACCGCCAGGCGCTGAGGAGTTCCTGCAGATCTCTGTACCCCTCGGGCATGATCCGCCCGATACTGATGGTGATCGTCCGGGTGATCTCAACGTCATGGGCATCCGCCCGGATGACACTCCGCAGGCTGCCGACATTGTTCGAGATTTCGAGGTCAGCGGGAACACTCACGGCACGCACACTTTTCGGAAGATGCAGCACCATGCGGCAGCTCTCACGCATCGGACCAGGCAGCTCGACCGGCGTCGTTCGGCGCATATCACCGACAGGAAGGCCGAGATTCGTTATTCCTCCATATGCGTGCGGAATCCGGAACTCATGGAAGCCGCCCCGTTGCTCCAGAGGGGAAATCGATGTCACCGACACCTCACACACCGTTTCCCCTGAGGCATGGATGTTCACTTCACCGGCTTCCGTCTTCATGCCCTGTCCCGCGGCGTCCAATGCGGAGGCGGCCAGCGTCCGGAAGCGATCGGGGGAAAAAACCATGCTGCTCGTGCCATCGACACTGACGCGTGTCTTGCCCGATACCGTCAGATCGTCCGAAAGAGTCCAGTCGGAGGTGGTGGAGGCGGTGGTCATGGCTGTACCTGTGCCATACGGGGTCGGCTCCGGCGTATCACCTTCGAGCGGCAGATAATAGCCCCGGAACTGCGATGGTGATGCGCCGCTTTGCTCGGCATGCATGGGATCGAGCACGAGGAGCTTCTCATGACCTATCCCTGTGCACATGACGGCGGCGTGAGGATACAAATGCAGGCAGGCCTGCGCGGGTTGTGGTTCTGTCATGATGTGATCGATGCGGTGGCCGTCTGCTTCCTCACTTACGATGCGCATTCCGCGGTTGATGATGTCGTGGCTGAACAGGACGGGCATTGCCTCAATACCGGCGGCGCGGCACATCCGCGAAAGGAGCACCGCACGGTCGAGTGTGGAGCCCACGTTCGATGTCACCGTCTCCTCCGGCAACCGTGCGCGAAAGCCGAGGATGTCCAACGGACCGTTCATCCCGCCGATGCGCGTCGCCACCCAGCGCCGCAGCGCCAGGGCGCGCTCGAGCGGCGGCAGCTGTTCGCTCTGCACACGTTCCACCTCGGTCATGGCCGGAGCCGGAAGCGGCGCGTCGCCTGCAGCGCCAAGGACATGCGGCGGTAGAGCGTCATATCCCACCGTGGTGAAGTACAGCACCGGGGCGTAGCGGTCGATCGGCGTCTGATGCTCCTCCGCCTCCACCATCGGAATGTGATGCCGTTCCCAGGTATACACCGTCATGTTGCCGTCCTTCGTAACCACGGCTTTCGTGTCATCGCGGGCAAATTCCCAGTCGAGCGTCGTGCCGGCAGGCACTTTCACCGTCACGACCATGTGCGCGATGTGCTCGCGTTCGCCGAAGCGTACGGCACCCATGAGTCCTGGGAACATCCCGGGCTTGGTGTCGATCTCATAGGCGAAATCGATCACCGCGCCGGCCTCGACGCCGGTGTGTGTAACCACCATTTCCTTCAGATGCGTGAACGGCGCGCCGTCAGCCGCGTATCGCGGAAGCACTTCGTTGAAAGCGTTGAACGGCGATTCGACTTTCTTTCCATCCTTCATCGTGGTGACCGAGCGCAGGACGTTCAGGGTCTGCCATTGGGGATTGTACGTGATGAAGGATTCCCCGTACGCGCGTGTGAACGCGAACGGTGTGAGCAGCTTGAGTTTGTGGGAATACATATAGTGTGTGGAACCGTCGGGATGCAGGATGTATTCCTGCAGAATGTCCTCGTAGACCGCGTCACAGGTGTCGGTGGCGTCCGCCTGCGCGTGCAGCGTGACGGAGGCGGCCACAAACAGCAGCGCCGCGAGTGCCGTGCGAATGATCATGGCTTCCTCCTACTTGCTGAGAATGACGGGTGAATCGGAAAAGCGCTTCCGTGCGAGCAGGGCTGCGCGGAAGGTTGGCCAGTCTCCTGCCTCGTACATGCGTTTCTCCATGCGATGGGTGGCGGTGAAACGCAGCGACGTGCCGGTGACGGTCACCTCCCCGCTGAAGCTCGCTGCGTCGCCCTCGATCCGTGCCTCGTCGGGAAGCACAATCGGTGTCATCGATGTCGGCAGAGTTATCGTTTCCTCGAGTTCGACCACGCGCGAGCAGCGCTGCCGGAAGCCGAAGGCCTTCTCCTCCTTCCCGGTGTTCGTGTTCAATTCGGGTGCGTGGAAAGCGTCGCCGAAGGGATTCACGGCGAGCAACGGAGTGCATATGGTTTTTCCATCCGCGAAACGCGCGAAATGAGGGATGTTGTATTCGAGCGTCACGCGGAAGGGTTTGCTGAGATCGTAGATCCCGCCGATGTCCGCGCGGAGAATTTCCGCAGCGGGATACTTCGCGGTAAGCAACTGCGTGTAGACATCCTCCCAGGTGGACCGGTAGCTGCGCGTGAAGGCCCGGCGCATAAGGGCGTCGGACTGTCCCTCGGCCTCCATGGTCAGGGTACCGGTGAGTGTGCCGTCGGTCGCGAGTACTGCGGTGTTCGACGCCCTCCAGTAATGGTTTTCCGCCGGGGAGATCGGCGTGGTCATCACGTCCGCACCGCCGGGGATACCCAGGAGGTATTCCTGCTGCTGCTCGGCGGAGGACCACATCTCGCGGACGCCCGGAATCCAGGTCGGATCGAGCAGCATCCAGTTGCCGTTGGCGCGTTTGACGACGGTGACACTGTGATTGAACTGATCCGCTGGGATGCGGTCGATACGCGATCCCGCCATGGTCATCGCCGGATAGGATTCGAATCCGGCCGCGCGCAGCATGGTTACGAGCATGCCGGCTTTGTCCTTGCACACCCCGCAGCGGTCGGCGAACGTCATCTCGCCGGTGTGCAGCGTGTATCCCTCCCCCTCGCCCATGGAGATGCCTGAGTAGCGGATCTCCTCGGCAACCCAGTGGTTGAGGACGGCGATTTTCTCCAGTTCGTCCGTCACGCCATCGAGCAGTTCATCGGTTTTCTCCTGCACCTCGGCTGTCACGGCGAAGCTGCCAAAATCTTCGTTCACCCCGTAGAACCAGGTGGACTTCGCGTACCAGTCCGGCGACGTGCTCATGAGCAATTTCGTCGCCACGTCGGAGGGAGCGACCATGTCGGGTTCGCCTCTGAACGGTGTGATATCACGCTTGTACCAGCAGTAGGTGATCTTGCCCGGCCGCGTGTACATGTCAGATGTGGGATGGAGGTCGTCCTCGGGAGTCGCATGCTGCTTCGCGGCGGGATTCACTTCGACGGTCACGCGGTGATCGAGGCGTGGATGAAAATGCACGTAGGAAGTCAGTTCGCCATTGTACACTTCAAACTGCAGCGGTTTGTTCTCAGGGACGAGCACGCGGTACACTTTCTCCACGACCGGAACGGACGACCAGAATTCAACGATATCGTAGAAGTGTCCCTTCATTGGCGGGATGAAGCGGCTGTCGTCGTCCTCGTCGCGCAGCAACGCGTAAGTGAAGCCCTTTCGACGGGCCAGCGTTTCGACTGCGTCGCCGGGTTCCAGCCATCCGACCGGCACCATTTTCTGCCTCGCACCCCAGTAGATGGCGCGGGCGGGTGCGGCGTAGTCGACAACGCTCTCCAGCGGCAGAGTCTCAACGCTGCCATCCTTCCGGTAGATGCGGACGCGCAGCACCTGCACATCCGCGGAGAGCGGATCGTAGTCGTAGGTGATGTGCCGCAGGTCGCGCGCACCCTTTTCGGTGAGTACTTTCACCACTCTATGCATGCGCACGTAGCTCAGGCCGCTGTCCTGCACGTCCACGTCCGTGCTGTCGTAGACCACGACAATGTCCGCTCCCGGATAGGCAGCGGGATCTCCGGTGGCCGCGATACGCGTACGGTTGTCGTCCGTCTGTGCTTGCAAAACGGACAGCAGGCCCGCAAGCAGCAGCGGAGTGATCAGTCTTCTGATGGTTCGTTGCTTCATTTACATTCTCATTGATACGGGGATAGGTTCGATGCTTCGAATTGTGGAATAATAGCAAAAAATCGCGTACCAGAGGAATGAAAACGGGCATGGATTGCGCGAATGAAACGGGCATGCGGACCGAAGGTGGGAATGTCCGTTTTCATGCGCGGTAAAAAGAGCACCAAAAAAAAACGACCTCACCGAGGAGGCCGTTGGAAAAGCGATGAAAAGAGCGCTTTAGCGCGAGTAGTACTCGATGACGAGCGGGAATTCGCAGATCACGGGGATGTGCTCCCGCTCGGGGGCGGAAAGCAGCGTGATCGAGAGTTCAGGCTTGGAAATCGAGATGTACTCCGGCGGACGCGAGGACTTGACGGCCTCGTTGAACATCGGAATCTTGCGGCTCTTCGCGCGCACGCTGACCACGTCGTTGACCTTTACATGGTACGACGGGATGTTGACGCGCCTGCCGTTCACTTCGATGTGTCCATGCGTGACGTACTGCCGGGCGGCGAAGATCGTACGGGCGAGACCGCCGCGGTACACGATCGCGTCGAGACGCGTCTCGAGCATTGTCGCCAGGTTATCGGACGTGTTCCCCGTCTTCTGCGCGGATTTTTTGTAGTAGTTCAGCATCTGCTTCTCGCTGATGTTGTACTGCCAGCGCAGTTTCTGCTTCTCGATGAGCTGCCGCTTGTAATCGGACATCTTCTGCCTGCGGTTGCGCGACAGTCCGTGCGCACCGGGCGGATGGGGCTTACGCTCCATGTACTTGGATGCCTTGGGCGTGAGGGGAACGCCGAGCTGGCGTGAAAGCTTGATCTTCGGGCCGTTATACTTCATACGTGTTTGCTCCGGTAGCCTCTATTGCTTTGAAATCCTTTGTTCGACATGCGTTCGGTGAATTGCATTCGCCCACGGAAGCGAAATATTCGTTTCCATTCAGGGCATTAGCAAATATAGGACGGCGGATGGAAATATCAAAGTATCAATTTCGGGGAAAAATGCAAAGAAAAAGAGTGTTGCCGCCGACTGTAACATCCGCGGGGAGATGTCCGTATACTCAGGATAGCCGTCTCCCGGGACGTATCGATGTCCGTCGCTTCATCCGTGATATCGCCCATGCAGCATTCCCCGACTTCCCCCACTTCTGCGCTGAGTGCAACCGCTCCGCCGGACACCCTCACCCTCCCCATCGGGTCGCTCCGCATCCGCTCCCTTCTCGGCAGGGGAAAATCCGCCTGCTCCTGGCTCGCGACGCTTGGCGGGCAGGAAGTCGTGCTCAAGATCATGAAGGAGGAATCCAGTCCGTATCAATCCGTTGAGGAAGGAAAAATCCGCCTCGAAGAACAGGATTATCTCCGATTGCGGGAGGCGGGCATTCCGGTGCCAGCGATGCTGTTTATCGACCACGAACGCGGTTTTCTCGTCAAGGAATTCATCGACGGTATCAACGCCCATCGCCTGATTGCGGGTGGACTGCCGTCCCCCGTCGTCATGATACAGTTGTTCGACATGGCATCGCGCTGCCGCGCTCGAGGGTGGAACATCGATTATTTCCCGACGAACTTTGTCATCCGCAGCGGACGGTTGTATTATGTGGATTATGAAGTGAATCCCTTTTCCGAGGAGTGGAGTCTCGAACGCTGGGGCCTGTATTACTGGGCCAACACGGCGGGCATGTGCGCGTTTCTGCAGAACGGCTCCGCCACGCTGCTGCATCAGGCACAGGATTCTGGAATTCCCATCAAGACGCCGTTCGAAGGACTGGTCCGCTCGTGGAAGGAAGAATTCGGAAGACAGGAGGAATCATGAACACGGAAAATCCCGCTTCGGAAACGACGAACGAACAGCTGAACGCCGAGCAGGCGGCGCATGAGATGTACACGAAGCAGCACGACGAGAAAGCATGGGCCATGCTCTGTCATCTCTCCACCTTTGCAGCAGGTTTCATTCCCTTCGGGAATATCTTTGGTCCGCTCATCGTGTGGCTGATCAAGAAAGAGGAATACCCCCTCGTCGACGACCAAGGCAAGGAATCGCTGAACTTCCAGATCAGCATGACGATCTATTCCATCATCCTCGTAATCGTCGTCATCGTCAGCGCGCTGAGTCTCGCCGCGGGAGATCCGGAAAGGGACGTGGTGATATCCATCATTGCCGGTGTGGCGGGACTGATTTTCATCGGTCTGTTCGCGTTCATCATGGTTATCATCGCATCGATCAAGAGCTACCAGGGAAACCGCTACCGCTATCCGTTGACAATCCGCTTCATCAGCTGAGGGATACCACGAATCGAGTTCAGGCACGCGCCACTCCTCCTCTCCTGTACCAGCGAGCCGGTGTGCCCGCCGTAATCATCCGCAGGCAATGAAGGCGGACGGTTCGCACGGGCATTCCCGGCATGAATAATCCCTCCGTTCAAATCCGTCCCATCCGTTCGATCCGTGTTCCCACGGATTCTCACCGCACGACGCTAATCATCCGCACCGCCTGTGTGCCGTTATCCGACACAGCCCGCAGCAGGTACACGCCCGCAGTGAGTTGTGCCACTCCGAGATCAAGAGACACGGATCGCCCGCTTTCGACGGTGCGTGACACCCGCTCGCGTCCGAGCAGATCGTGCAGCGTGAGACGACAGATTTCTCCGGATTGACCGCCGATGCGCACATGCAACCCGGTTCCGGTGGACACAGGCTGCGGCCAGGCGTCGAGCGTGAGCGCTCCCGGTGCAGATGATTCACCGACTCCCGTACTCTTTCGGATGACGTATGTCACCTCCACCCGGCGATGCTCCGGCGTGGCGGCGAGCAGGATTTCTGCTCCATGCGCGCCTTCATCAAGCATGGTGCTGTTCGGCTGCACGGCAATCTGCGTGGACTGATTTCCACTCACCGGCTGGGCGTCCAGCCACCATTCGGACGGCTGCGCCGTCCACGGCATCGCCAAGCCCCCGCCCGTCCAGAGTTGCAGGCGCTGCTCAGCGGGAAGCGGTCCGCCGCGCTCGGCTTCGAAGGACAGCTGCAAGGGTGACAGCACGATCCCGGGAGGATTATCCGGCACAATGAAAATCGTATGCTCGCAGCCGCTCTCCGCTCCCTGCTCTCCGCTCTTCCACTGCCAGCGGATGAGCTTCGGATCGCTGTCCGCGAGCGCCTGCGTCGGCGTGATCTTCCACCA
>JAFGKR010000257.1 GCA_016928515.1 Bacteroidota bacterium
CATGGGTTTCGGGTTGTTCTTCACGTTCGCCGCGGGAGGCGATATGCTGATCCTCTGGTTGCTGCGTGACGTTCCGAAGCATCAGCTCGTCGAGGACCATCCATCCCGCGCGGGCAGTTACGTGCTCTGGCCGGAGGAGTGATGGCTGGTCACGAATTCATCCATTTCTACGAAACGAATTTCTTTGACTGCGATGCCCGGCAGCGCCTGAGCATTCCGGGCATGCTGCGTTTTTTCGAGGATATCGCCCTGCGTCAGAGCGAGGCGGTGGGCGCAGGGCTTGAATTCTACGCGCGTGAGCAGGTCGCCTGGTTGCTCAGCCGCTGGGACATTCGCATTCACGCGCAGCCGCGATACATGGATCGGGTGCTGGTACTCACGCAGCCCATGGAGATGCGTCGCATTCTGGCAAACCGTCGGTATCTGCTTTCCGATACTGCCGGTGCGACCGCGGTGGAGGCGGATTCCCAGTGGGTGTTCATGGACACGGAACGCAAGCGACCGGCGCGCATCCCGGAGGAGGTGTTTCAGCGGTATGGCATCGCGGGAGAGTCGGGGGACGTCCCGGTGCCACGCGATCCCCGCGAGCCCGAGGGTTCGGATGAAATCCGTCGCTTCTCGGTGCGCATGGGCGACATCGACAGCAACGGCCACGTCAATAACATTCGCTATGTGGAGTGGGCGTTGGAGGCGCTGCCCCCGGATATGCAGCGAGAAGCGGTGCCGGTGCGACTGCTGGTGCAGTACCGGAAGGAGGTACTGTTCGGGACGATGGTGCGCGCCGTGACGGAACTGAAGGAGGAGGAGGGATTGATCGTCGGCCTCCATGAAATTCGTTCAGGGGAGTCCGTGGTCTGTCAGATCGAAAGCCAGTGGCGGAGGCCGTCCTCAATTGGATGAATCCTGTCCCGTGAGTGCAGATTTGTCTGACTGCAACGATGTCGCTACTTTCTTTCGGATGTCTCACCAGGTTGTGCTTGTATGCGTATCGTTCTTCTTCTGCTGATTCTCTGCGCGCCCGCCGTCCGGGCACAGAATATTCATGTCGCCGTTCCTGACAGCGTGGACCCGGAGAAATTCTTCCTGTTCTACATTCACGACAATATCCTCTCGGCGGAAAACATCACACCCTTGCATCCGCAATACGGACGCTATCAATACGAGGAAATCGTCAATCGCTTCGCGACGGAAGGATTCATGGTCATCTCCTATCCGCGTGAGACAGGGGCTCATCCATATCTCTTCGCGGAGGAAATCGCCACGGAGATCCGGAAACTTCTGAACACCGGTGTATCGCCGACACATGTCAGTATCGTGGGTGCGGGACAGGGAGGAGCGATCACCGTGCTGATCAGCATGGCGGTGCGAAATCCGGATATCAACGTCATTCTGCTTTCCTCCTGCACGGAGGCATACAACGAGTACTGGGTGACGCAGGGCGAGCTGATCTGGGGCCGTGTTCTGTCGATCCATCATCCCGCTGCCTCCGGTACTGCGGCCTGCATGCCGTATCTCGAGCATTGCCGTGGGGAGGGTGTCCCTCTCGCGCGGGAGATCGTTCTGCAGGAGCAGTCCTCCCCCGGTTTCTGGTTGCAACCGACGACGGACTGGGTGCTGCCGGCCATTCTCTGGGCATCGGGAAAGCATGACATGGTGGGAAATCGCTGATGCAACCACTTGCGGTCGCAGACATGAAAACATGGCCTGAGGCATGAACACGGAGGCAGGCATGAACGTGGAGGGATCCGGGCGATTGTCTGCACCGCACCCGCGGTGGTGAACGGGCGAATGCGGTAACATTTTCGCACGGCCTCCGTATACGGCACGTACGCAATTTCCAATATGGTGGATTCTTGGCACAGCAGACGAACGGAAACAGGGAAGCGGGATTCCGGGAATCGTTGAAATCCGATATCCGGCAATCCGGCTTCCAGAAAAGCGTCAGCCGGGATTACCGCGAGGTGCTGGAGTTTTTCCTTGACGACATACAAAAGGGAAAGCTCAAACGCATGGGATGGTTCAAGAAGATTTTTGTCATCCCGTTCTGGCTGTTTCGTGCGATGTACCTGCACCTGACGCCTGCGCGCCGTCTCCTGCTGCTTATCGGCGTCGTGATGGTGCTGTTCACGCGAACTTCCGTCAACGGGGGGGATTTCAGCTTCAGCAACGGGAATATTTTCGGTGCCCTGCTCATTCTTTTCATTCTGCTCCTCGAGCTGAAAGACAAGATCATGGCACGCGACGAACTGGAAGCCGGCCGCGCCGTGCAGACAGCCCTGATGCCCGAGGAGCGGCCACGGTTCGCGGGGTGGGATATCTGGATGCATACCATTCCGGCAAACGACGTCGGCGGCGACATGGTGGATTACATCCCGGTGGGTGATGACCGGCTCGGACTCTCACTCGGGGATGTTGCGGGAAAGGGACTCGGCGCCGCGCTGTTCATGGCGCGGCTGCAGGCGACGCTGCATGCCATCGGTCCCGACCGATCAACCATCGAAGGTCTGGGCAAACGGCTCAACGAAATCTTTCTGCGCGACGGCATTCCGAATCGCTTTGCGTCCCTGGTCTATCTCGAAATATCACGGGAAGACGGGGAGGTGCATTTCCTCAATGCCGGACACATGCCACCCTTGCGGCTGCGCGGGGAAACGATCACCGAGATGGAACGGGGCGGTCCCGCTCTCGGCATCATGCCGGGAGCCGAATACCACGCGCAACGGATGACGCTCGAGGGAAACGACGTACTGGTTGTGTACTCCGATGGACTGACGGAAGCGCGGAACGAGTCCGGGGAGTTTTTCGGGGAGGAGCGCTTCCGCCGTCTGATTGGACGGCTGGGTTCATTCGACGCGGAAACCGTGGGGAAACACATTGTCGAGCGCACCCGGCATTTCATGGGCGACGCCCGCCAGCATGATGATATCTCGCTGCTTATCCTCCGGCGGGAAGGATAGGAGGGGACAGAGGGCCGGGGATGGGTGGATTGGGGTCGCAGAAAGCACGACGGTGGCTCACCGATGCTCCATTTGCTGTCGATTCACGGTTGGAGGTATATTGCGACAATACTATTCCCCGCTGTCGGGATTTCGATTTCCAACCACCATCCCGTGATCCTGCATGATTCGTTTTCGCTCCTTCCTCCTGACCGCAATCCTTTCCGTCAGTCTTGTTTCCCTCACCAACGCCCAGTATGCAAGCGAGCAGGTTCGCCGGCTCGAAGTGCGGGCGGAGGCGCTCCGCATCGCTTCGGAAGAACTGCGCTCGGAGGCGCAGGCACGGGCGCTGGCGCTCGGCATGCCGCTGCGGCAGACATTGCCGGACGGTACCGTTCTGGAACTGCAGCGCTTCGAGAACGGGCGTCCCGTGTACCTGATCACGGACAACGCCGTGGCGGCAGCAACCATCTCCACCGACAAGCTGTACCCCGGAGGCAGTGCGGGTTTTGCACTGACGGGGAAGGGCATCGAACTCGGTGTGTGGGACGGCGGAAGCGTTCGTACCACGCATCAGGAATTCGGCGGACGCGCCCGGCAGATGGATAACACCAGCAGCCTGAGTGATCATGCGACACATGTGGCCGGAACGATGATCGCCGCCGGCGTCAAAAGCCAGGCACGCGGCATGGCCTATGAAGCCGAACTGATCGCGCATGACTGGAACAACGACCTGAGCGAAATGACCGCCCGAGCGGCGGCCGGACTGCAAGTATCCAATCACTCCTACAGCACCGTTACCGGATGGCGGTATAATTATCGCAATGATGGTCGGTGGGCGTGGTTCGGGAATCCGTCCGACAATTCGCCGGAAGACCGCAATTTC
>JAFGKR010000043.1 GCA_016928515.1 Bacteroidota bacterium
CTGTCTGGATATGGATTTTCTTCGGTGTTGAGAAAATCAACGATGCTTTGCGAGCCGTCAGCAGCGGAAATTCTTTAAAGTGTTGAAAAACATGGACTTGGAGTCTGTATATTTATTCATCACCCATCTGTTGCAAATTTCATCAGTTATTTCTCTCGTCTGGTGCCTTCTGAGATGGGGTGCACACCTTATTCCCCTTACAAATTATTCATGCCTGTCTATGGAATTTTTTCCCTGACAAGGTTGAATACGACTCTTTTGTCCCGTATTTTACGATGTCCCTGATACAAGGAGACCAGAGGTATGGAAAACCTGGACAAATTCCGCGGAATGAAAATCCTCATTGTTGACGATGAGGAAGACATGTGCATTCTGCTGAAACGACTTTTTGAGCGGCATGGACTCAAAGCCTTAATGGCTTTCGACGGTGACGCTGCACTGGATATGTTCCGGAAAGAGGAGCCCGATGCAGTGGTGCTCGACATCCTGATGCCGCGTATGGACGGCAGGGAGGTCATGTTGCGTATGCGTCGTCTGAATGCTGAAATACCGGTCATCTTTATGACGGCACTCGCCGGTGTCCCCGGAGCGGTGGATGCCATGAAGGCCGGTGCATTCGATTACATCGCGAAACCCTTCGAAACCGGAGAAATCCTGGAAGTGCTGGGCCGTGCTCTCGACGAGCGTCTGATGCGACGCAAGTATCAGGGCTTCCAGACCGAACAGGTGCATCAGTTGGATCCACTGGTGCAGGAGATGGGTGCCAGTGATGTCATCGTGGAGTTGTCTTCGACCGTGCGTCGCGTTGCGCGTGCGCCATTCGATATTCTCATCACCGGCGAGGCGGGGACGGGCAAGGCTCTCGTTGCCCGGGCGCTGCATGACGCCGGCGAGAGAAAGAAACGACCGTTCGTCACCATCGCATGTGATGCTCTGTCGGAGACGGTTTTGGAACAGGAACTCTTCGGTTACGAGAAGGGAGCGTTTCCTGAGGCCACCGAGGCACAGAAGGGAAAAATCGAAGCAGCACAGGGCGGTACACTCTTTCTCGATGAAATTTCCGTTTTCCCGCTCCCGCTGCAAACCCGCCTGTTGCGTGTGCTCCAGAACAAGAACGTCCTGCGTATGGGGAGTGAAACACCCATCCCGGTGAACATCCGTATCATCGCATCCACCAGCAAGGATCTGCACGACGTTATCGAGCAGCAGAAATTTCGGGCCGACCTGTTCTACCGTCTCAACGAATACACACTGCACGTGCCATCACTGCGCGAACGGAAAACAGATCTTCCGTATCTTGCCAGCCGCTTCCTGCGGGAAAGCAACAAGGAGTTTACCAAGAACGTCGGCGGATTCACACCCAAGGCGCTGGAAAAAATGCTCGCCTATAACTGGCCCGGAAACGTGGCGCAACTGCGTGCCATCGTGCGGCGGTCGGTGCTGTTCGCCGAAGATTTCGTCGGCGCGGATCAGCTCGACCTCGAGATGGACGCAGAGAGGCGAGTCCGTGCCGTTATGGCTGCCGCCGAAATCGATGAAAGTGAAATCGAACAGGGCGTTCCGCTCAAGGATCACGTCCGGAAGCATACGGCACAGATCGAGCGCCAGATCCTTCTCGAAACACTCAAGCGCACCGGCTGGAACAAGGCGAAGGCCGCCCGGATGCTGAAAATCGATTACAAAACCATGCAGACGAAAGTGCGCGAGTACAAGCTGCGGGAACCACGCGGGTAAGTGCACGCGGTCCAACGGAAGCATCGTATGGCGCTGTTCAGGAAAGTACCCAACGTTTTTGTTATTGTATTCGTTCTCATTCTTCTGGCAGCCGCGGCGACGTGGATCGTACCCGGCGGCTCGTATGACCGCATCGAAGAAGTGGTGGGAGGAAGCACCCGCGAGGTGCTCGTCGTAGGGTCCTTTCGCTTCGAGGAAGCAGATCCCCAGCTTTTCGAGGTGTTCACCGCTCCGATGGACGGTTTCCTGCGTCTCGCGGAAATCATCGGTTTCATTTTTCTGGTCGGCGGTGCGTTCTATATCATGAACGAAACCGGTGCCATACCGGCGGGAACCGCACAGCTCGTCAGGAAACTCAAAGGGCGTGAGTTCCTGATCATCCCCATCGTCATGACATTCTTTTCCCTCTTCGGCGCCGTCTTCGGCATGTGCGAAGAAGCCATGCCCTTTGTCCTGATTTTTGTTCCTCTCGCGCTGTCCCTCGGTTACGATTCCTTCGTCGGTGTTTCGCTGACCTTCCTGGCAGCTGGTGTGGGATTTGCCGGTGCCTTTTTGAATCCTTTCACCCTGCAGATCGCACAGGGACTGGCCGGGGTGCCGCTCGTTTCCGGATGGGAATACCGTGTCATTGTCTGGATCGTCGTCACATCCGCCACCATCACCTGGGTGATGGTATATGCGGCACGCATACGGAAGGCTCCGAAGCGCAGCGCCATGTACGACCTCGACGAGGCACGCCGCGAAGAAATTCTCCGGCAGCAGACCGAACAGGCAGCATTCACTCCGCGACATGCGCTCGCCCTGCTTATTCTTCTCCTCGGCGTCATCGGGATGATTGTCGGGGTGACGGTGTTCGGCTGGTATATCGTCGAACTGGCGGCGCTGTTCCTGGGGATGGGGGTGTTTTCCGGGATTGTTGCGGGACAGGGACCGAATACGCTTGCAAAGAACTTCATCCTCGGTGTCAAGGATATGGCGAGTGCCGCGATGATCGTCGGTTTCGCGGGTGGCATCATTGTCATCCTCGAAGACGGCAATATCATGGATACAATCCTCTACGGCATGGCCCGAATCACCGCCGGCATGCCACGCATCCTTTCGGCGGATGCGATGTACGTCATGCAGATGGGATTGAACTTCTTTATTCCATCCGGCAGTACGAAGGCAGCGCTCACCATGCCATTGATGGGACCGCTGGCCGACCTTTCCGGACTCACTCGCCAGACCGCGGTGCTTGCGTATCAACTGGGGGACGGCTTCACCAATATGATCATTCCCACATCCGGGGTCACCATCGGGACGCTGACCATGGCGAAAATTCCCTACGAACGCTGGTTCCGCTGGAATCTTCCAATGCAGGTCTTCTTCTTTGTGCTGTCATTGCTCCTTCTCATCTGGCCTGTCCTCACCCACTGGCAGTAGAGAGCGCGGACAGAGCGGAGCAGACGGATGAATACCCGACACGGATGAAGCACGTGTTAGCGCAGTGAATATTCCGGTCAGAATTCTGTCCGTGAAAATCACAAGATTCGTGTGATCGATGTTCACTCTTCTATATGAACGGTCGGATCCGTATCCCGGTGCAGAAGGAGGACGATACGGCGCGGGAAGGAGTGGGGAACGAAGCGAAGGATCTGCGTTACGGTGCCGTTCATCGAGAGCCGGGGAGGGAGGACGTTCATGAGACGGAAATGCGTGAGCCACGGACCCCGGACGCGGGCACTGTTGACCGGTGGCGGAAACGAGCAGATTTCCTGCCAGGTGTGATTGTACCAGGTCGATGTCGCGGCGTCTTTTCCGCTCAGGTCGCTGCCGCCCAGAAGAGCGACCGTGCCTCCCGGAGCGGTGACTTGCAGCAGATGCTTCAGCCATCGCTGAAGCTTGTGCATATCCTTGGTGTTTGCGACACTGACACCAAGCGCGAACACGAAATCGAAAGATCCCTCGTCGTAAGGCAGCGCCGTGGCATCCTGCACCTCGAAGCGGATATCTGGATACAGTTCCTGTGCCTTACGAATACCGGTTGCACTGATGTCGATACCGGTGACCTCGTACCCCAGTGAAGCGAGCACGCCGCTGTAGTATCCCGTTGCACAGCCGACGTCGAGCACCCGCGCTCCGGGGCGCACTCCCGCCCGCGAACAGAGAGCGGAAAGAACCCTTCGCGTGAAACGGGGCGGATAATAGCTGAAACCTTCACCGGCATAGAAGCGGTCGTAATACTCGATGATCTGCTGCTGTGTCTGTTCCATATCGAAAAATACTTCATTCCCACGCGCAACGGAAATCGCAGGTTACACATACGTGTTCCCGGGATGAACTCCTCTCTTGTTTTCCCTCCCGAAATCGTATCTTCCCGATACCGCCGCCTGTGGCGAAGATATTCCTGTCACCATTTCCCGGAATCCGCTCATGAAGAATCCGCTACGCCAATTGACGCTCATCATGATTTTTACCCTGCTCGCTTTTCCCTCCTTTGCCCAGGACGAAGACGAGGCGGATGACACGAAGAAATCCTCCCTGACATCCTCACTTCTCGGAGGACTGAAATTTCGTGGTATCGGTCCGGCCTTGCCTTCGGGACGCATTATCGACTTTGCCGTCAATCCCGGGAATCACGCAGAGTATTACGTTGCCGTCGCCTCGGGGGGCGTGTGGAAAACCACGAACGACGGGATCACATTCACACCGATTTTCGATACCCAACCATCCTATTCCATCGGCTGCATCACGCTCGATCCCAACAATCCCCACACTGTCTGGGTCGGTACCGGCGAGAACAACAGTCAGCGCAGCGTGTCCTGGGGCGACGGGATCTATCGATCCACAGACGGCGGGAAATCCTGGAAGAACATGGGGTTGCGGAAATCCGAGCATATCGGGAAAATTCTCATCGATCCCACGGATTCGCGCATCATGTACGTGGCAGCCCAGGGTCCACTCTGGGGACCGGGAGGCGACCGCGGCCTGTATGCATCCACCGATGCCGGTCACACATGGAACCCGGTGCTGACGATCAGTGAGAATACGGGTGTCACCGACGTGGTGATGGATCCACGTGACACCAATGTTCTGTACGCCGCATCCTATCAACGCCGTCGACACGTATGGACGCTGATCAACGGGGGGCCTGAAAGCCGCATGTATAAGAGTACCGATGGCGGGAGCAGTTGGGACACGCTCCGCACCGGCCTCCCCTCCGGCGATATCGGACGCATCGGCCTGGCCATTTCTCCGGTACATCCCGATTACGTGTACGCGATTATCGAGGCGGAGGAAGGGAAGGGTGGTGTGTACCGCTCCACCGACCGCGGGGCGAGCTGGGAAAAACGGAGCGACTATCAATCCGTCAGCGCGCAGTATTACAACGAACTGGTCTGCGATCCGCTGGATGTGGACAAAGTCTATTCCCTCGATACGTACACGCGCGTCAGCGATGACGGCTTCAAGACCAACAGACACCTCGGCAATCGGCACCGGCATGTGGACGATCACGCACTCTGGATCAATCCGGACGATCCGCAGCATCTGCTTATCGGCGGGGACGGCGGGGTGTATGACAGCTACGACGGCGGCGCGCACTGGCGCTTCAAACCAAACCTGCCGGTGACACAGTTCTATCGCGTGTCAGTGGACAACAACATCCCTTTCTATTATGTATATGGTGGAACCCAGGACAACCAAAGCCTGGGAGGTCCGTCACGCACCATCAATGCCGACGGAATCTTCAGTGAAGACTGGTTTTACACTCGTGGTGGAGACGGATACGAGACGCAGGTGGATCCTTTCGATCCGAATATCATCTACGCACAGTCCCAGTACGGTGGCCTGGTGCGCTTCGACCGCAGAAGCGGCGAATCTCTGGGCATCCAGCCTCAGCCGGGACCTGACGAGGAACCGTACCGCTGGAACTGGGATTCCCCTTTGCAACTCAGTCCACACAGTCCTACCCGTCTCTACTTTGCCGCCAATGTCGTCTTCCGCAGTGACGACCGCGGGGAGAGCTGGAAGGTTATCAGTCCCGATCTCACCCGCCAGATCGACCGCAACACCCTTCCGGTGATGGGGATTGTGTGGAGTCCCGAGGCCGTGGCGAAGAACGCATCGACCTCCCTGTACGGAAACATCGTTTCCCTCGCGGAATCCCCGCTGAAAGAGGGATTGCTCTATGTGGGGACGGACGACGGTCTCATCCAGGTGACAGAGGATGCCGGAGGCAGCTGGCGTAAGATCGACCGCATCCCCGGTGTTCCGGAGCGCACGTATGTGAGTTTCCTCCATCCCTCGTATCACGATGAAAATACGGTGTACGCATCATTCGACAATCACAAGATGGCGGATTTCGCCCCGTACGTCATGAAGAGCACCGACCGGGGAAGGACGTGGACCTCCATCAGCAGCGACCTTCCCGACGGCCATACGGTGTATCACATCACCGAGGATCATCTCGATGATCAGTTGCTGTTCGCAGGGACGGAATATGGCGTATTCACGAGTACGGACGGGGGGAAGCGCTGGGTGCAGTTGAAACAGGGTGTTCCGACCATTGCGGTACGGGATATCGCGATCCAGCAGCGGGAAAACGATCTGGTTCTCGGGACCTTCGGGCGCGGGATTTATATCCTCGACGATTACAGTCCCCTGCGTTCCATCAACGATTCCCTCCTGAACACGGAGGCGCACCTCTTTCCGGTGAAGGATGCCCTGATGTATATCGAAGCACGGCATCGGGGAATCGGGTCGCAGGGTGAGACATTTTTTACCGCTCCGAATCCGCCCGTCGGTGCGACATTCACGTACTTTCTGAAGGAAAGTATCAAGACGCGGAAGGAGCAGCGGAAGGCGGAGGAGAAGAAACTGCGCAAGCAGGGGAAGACGCCACCGTATCCGGACTGGGAGATCCTTCGTGCGGAGGACAATGAAATCGCACCCTTCCTGCAGTTCACCATACGCGACACCCAGGGCGGAGTGGTACGGAAGCTGCAGGCAGCGCCGAAAAAGGGTGTCCATCGCCTGGTATGGGATCTGCGGTACGCAGGTCGAACCCCGGTTGGAAAGAACACCAAGGTGAATGAAGCAGATGCGCTCCTGGCGATGCCCGGCAGGTACACGGTTGAGATGGCGAAAGTCGTCGATGGAGTGGAGACGATGCTTGCAGGTCCGGTACCCTTCACCGCCCATGTACTCTTGAACGGCACCCTGCCGGCAATGGATCGTCAGGCGCTTGTCGACTTTCAGCAACGCGTCGCGGAGATCCAGCGTTCGGCGCTCGGGGCACAGCGCTACGCCGCTGAAGTCACCGAGCGGTTGCAGGTCATCGAGAAGGCTTTACAGATCACACCGGAAGCCACGTCTGATCTGACCGGGCAATGGATACATCTGCGGGATCGCATGCTTGCAGTGGATCGTCGTCTCAACGGCGACAACACGATCGGCAATCGCAACGGAAACCAGCTTCCATCCATCGTCGGGCGTATCCAGTACCTGATGTACTTCATCTGGCGCTCGACATCGGCTCCGGCCGCGCAGCATGAGCGCGAGGCGGAACGCGCGACAGCCGAGCTCCTGCCCGTGCTCGAAGAGTTGCGCATGATCGGTGACGTGGAATTGCGCAATCTCGAGCGGGAACTCGAACAGCGCCGCGCTCCGTGGACGCCTGGTCGTATTCCGGAACTGCGCTGAGCGAACACTTTTTTTCAGCGACGCTTCCGCGATACACCGTTTCCGCGATAGGCCGCTTTCGAACGTCTTCGCATTCCGCCATCGGTACGGTTTTCCGGGATCCCCGGCCGCGCACCTGAGGCGCGAGCCGGGGATGCACGAGAGTGTTGACACTCATCTGGATTCTGTGTAAGATGAGAATATCATTTACAGAAGATATGGAGGTCCGCATGCCCGTATATCATGCCGGAACCGGCAAAGGCTATGATTTCGAGCTGACGCTCGTTCTTCTGATCGCCTTTTTTGCCCTCCTGTCGCTACTGACCTGGGGCATTCCCTGGTTTCGGGGCATCCTCCGAAGGCGAAGGGAGGAGCGCCTGCCGGCCGACGTGCAGGAGGAGGAGGCAATCGGAACGACAGACGACCTCGGGCATTGGCATTCCGCATCGGTAGAATGATCTTCCAGAAGAGCGCGCTTTTCCGTACATTCATTTTTTATTTGCGCTCACAGGAAGCTTTCACGCACCATGCAGGCTTCTCGACTGCTCCTGATCGTTCCTTCCCTCGTCCTCTCGCTGGCGCTCCTCTCCCAGGAGGCAAGTAGCCAGGAGCGGCGCTATATGCTGCTTCGCGAGGGAGTCGCCTGTGGGGAGATCTCACTCACGGTGGAACGGCTGCGCAACGGCTACGTGCAGTATTCCTTCCGTGAAGAACGCACGCTGCTCACCATCGCTGACGAGCGTGAGACACAGTTGTATACGCTGACCATTCTTGCGGATACAGCCCTGCACGTCGTCTCGCTGGAGGGCAGGCAACGGTCAGGGAATCGGGAGTGGAGACTGCACGGCAGTCGGGCGGGAGGCACGCTGCATCTTTCCCGGGAAGACGGGACGGGACGCATGGAACGCTGGCGGAGCGATGGTGAGGCGATTCCTGACATCCTTCTCCCCGAGTTGCTTCGAAGAGAAGGTGGGTCCTCTCCACAGCGCGTGCTCTTCATCCGCGATTTGCAGGATCATCCGGCAAGCATCGAAATCACACGTGAAGGGGAAGTTTTCCACATCAGCATTGACCGGTTGCAGGAATTCGAAGTGGATGCGCATGGGCACGTGCTCTCGTGGCAGCATGTTGACCACGGTCTGGCCTGGCGTCCGACGGCGTCCGCCGCGTCGACCCGCCAACTCTGTGACCTGGATTGTGGCGTATTCTGGGATGGCGGACAAGCGCTTCTTCCCACCCGCAGGGAAAACATTCGCCGTCTGGATGTGCTGCTGCAGCTTACCGGCGATGTCGGTGCACGGCTGACTCCGATCGATTTCCGCCAGACAGCGAGAAAAGATGTTGCGACCGAAGAGAACTCGGTGACGGTCTCGGTCGAGATGCGAAGGGGACGCTTCGAGGAGGCGACCCTGCCTGTGCTCGATGAGGACGTTTTACCATACCTCGGGGGCGATGATCTGCTGCCTGTCCGCAGTCCGTTGATACGGGACCGTGCCGGCATGTTGCGGAACTGGGACCGAAATGTCGCCAATGTCGCACGGGACATTCTGCACTGGTGCGGAAGGGAGTTCACGTATGATCCGTTCCTTCCCGTGATCCCCGCCGACCGGCTTGTGCGTGATCCACGTGGGACGGTGCTGCATGCGGCGATGTTGTTTGTCACCCTTGCGCGTTCTGCAGGGGTTCCGGCCCGCTTCGTCCTCGGTCTCACGCCGTCTGAAGGACGCTGGCATTCTACCGTCTGGGTGGAGGTGTGGTCCGGCGAGTGGGTCAGCGTCGACCCCGCCGAGGGTCGCATCATCGATGATGCCGTTTCCGTCAAACTGCTGCACACGGCCGATGTGGCGGAACTCCGCACACAGGCAGCGAAGTTGCAGAACGTCCTTCGCATCGAGCTCCGTGATGTCGAGTCCATCGATTCGTCTGTCGCCGGGGATCTCGAAACCGGTATCGTCGGACGGATGTACACGAATCGCCGTTACAGATGTTCGTTCCAGGCACCGAAGGGCTGGCTGCTCGAGGAACGGCAGCTCGGGGATGAAATCGTCGTGATTGCCACGCCGCAGCTTGGTTCCGATGTGCGCTTCGAACTGCACCTGTTCCGCAATCCGTATCGTCTGCACACCATCGTGCTCTACGAGACGCGCCTGCGCACCATTCTCGGAGTGCTCATCGAACCCGTGATCGAGGAGAAAGGAGAGATGAAATTCGGCAGCCAGAAGGCACCCTATGTGGTGTACAGCTATCGTGAATCCTCTGCAGGGAAGGTGGAACAGCGCAGACGCACCGCCGACTGCATTTTCGGTCGTGCTGACCGGGGGTATGATCTGCGTTTCACCGCTCCGATGGAAGCGTTCCACGAATATGAGAACGAACTGCAGGGTATCCTGCGCAGTGTCAACCTGTACGAACGGGACTGATTTTCGGTTGTCGCCCTTCCTGCATCTACCATCTCTCCATGATTTTCGCTAGATTTTCGCTTCTCCCATCATCATCAGTCAGGAGAGAGGATGTCTGTCCGTCGTATCGCCCATTTCCTCCGCGCGCAGCTCATGCAGGGGTTCCTGCTCAGTGCGCTGTTGCTGCTGCTCGGTTGCAGCTCGTCCAATACCGTGGAAATCGTATCCTTCTCTCCGAAAGGAGAAGTGCCGCTGCTCGCGACGATCGAGATCGAGTTTTCGAAGGATCTTGCCCCGCCGGAAAAGCAGCATGCATGGCTGACGGACTCCTTCGTGGAGTTCCATCCGGCGATACCGGGGCGGTTCAAATGGACATCCGCCCGGCGTCTCCTTTTCTCGCCGGATGTACCGCTGGAAGCGATCCAGGAATACGAAGCGGAGGTGACCGATGCGGTGCTGTTCGCCACGGGATACGATCCGGACTTCGAGACCTTTACCTTTCACACGCCGGACTTCGATGCGGTGAAGGCGGATGTGTTCTGGACGCACATTCCGCATCAGTACTATACCGTCACGGTGCAGGCGAACCTGCATTTCAATTATGCCGTACAGCCGGATCTGCTGCGCGAGCATCTTGAAGTGCTCTGTGACGGGGAGGAAATCGCGGATATACGCATCGTCTCCGACCGGGCTGCGGAAGTCATGGCTATCGCCCTTGGTGAAGTGAAACAGAAGGATGCCGAACAGCTGTTCACGATTCGGGTGCGCGAAGGTCTGCACTCAGTCGTCGGAAAGAAACCGTTGCAGGACACGCGGGAATTCCGCACCG
Source organism: Bacteroidota bacterium (assembly GCA_016928515.1). Taxonomy (GTDB): domain Bacteria; phylum Bacteroidota; class Ignavibacteria; order SZUA-365; family SZUA-365; genus BM516. Next base: position 10,624 of record JAFGKR010000043.1, read on the forward strand.
CATTGCCGCCGATTACGCAGCTGGCAGTTACCGGTGTCGCGTCGGGGTACGATGGGAATACCGGCTGGATCGAGGTTGCTACGACCCAGATGATTGATGAAGAGAAGCTCGGAGACTACGTTCGTGTCGATCCGGGGAGAAAGCTGGAGTTTTTTGTCAGCGACAATATCTTTCGCATCGAAGGGGATTTCGGGAACGAGCAGACGGTCGACCTCATCGTCGGGAAAGGCCTTCCGGGTCTTTTCGGCGGCGTCCTTGAGCAGGAGTATCGCCGGCAGGTCTCCTTCGTCGATATTCAACCGGCGGTCAATTTTGCGGACCGTCGTGGGCGCTATCTCATGCGCGGTGGTGAGAAAAATCTCGAGGTGCACGCAGTCAACGTCGACGAGCTGGAGATCGAGACGCATCAAGTATACGCCAACAACGTGCTGCATTTCCTGAACCAGCACCGCTGGTATGACGATGATTACGGATACAATCCCAACTACTATGTGGGAGATTTCGGCCGTGAGCTGTACAAGGAAACCGTGCAAGTCCGCACCGGTCGCAATTGGCTCGGGAAACATGTCGTCAGCGTCGACAAGGTGCTTGAATCCCGACACAAGGGGATCTATGTCATTCGCGTGAGCTCGAGCGAGGACCGCTGGATACAGGATTCGAAAATCGTGGCACTCAGTGATCTTGCGCTGATCGCTCGTGTCGCGGATGATCAGATCACGGTATTCGTCAACGGCATCGGGAACGCCCGTCCCGTCGAGGGAGTGGAAATCGCCGTCATATCGTCGGACAATCAGACCATGTTTGACGGACGCACCGACGCCAACGGTGCGGTGGTGTTCAACGATGTGCGCGCGCGAAGCGAGGGCTTCGTTCCCCGTCTGGTGACCGCGATCACACCGGACGATTTCAACTTCCTTGACCTCGAGGATGCGCGTGTGGAAACGTCGCGCTTTGATGTCGGCGGACTGATTCGGCCTTCGAGTGACTATGTCACATTTCTCTACGGTGAGCGCGATCTGTATCGGCCCGGGGAGACCGCCAATATTTCCGCCATTGTGCGCACGGACGACATCGGCGTCGTGTCCGATGTCCCGGTCATCCTCAAGATTCTTTCTCCGCGTGGTCGACCATTTCGCGAATACAAACTCGTTTTGAATCGTGAGGGATCCTTTGTGCAGCCGGTTGAGATACCGGACTACGCCCTGACGGGAGTCTACCGCGTGGAGCTCTCCACCGGGGGTGACCGCCTGATCGGGACGTCATCCTTCAGCGTCGAGGAATTCGTTCCAGACAAAATCCGGGTCCGCCTGTCCGCGGAGGAGCGGACGTATCGTCCGGGAGATGAAGTGCACGTTGCGGTTGACGCGGAATTCCTCTTTGGTGCTCGAGCCGCCGCGCTGCCGTATCAGGCGGATGTGCAACTGCGTCATCGTCCCTATCGCAGCAAGGCATATCCGAAATACTCCTTCGAGGATCATTCGGTACAGAACACGCGCATCGAAAACGTCCTTTTGGAAGGGACGCTCGACAACGACGGTCACGCCGACCTTCGCTATTCCATTCCCTCCGACATTCAGGCGGGCGGAATCCTGGAGGGTGCCGTGTATGTCAGTGTCTTTGACCTGACCGGACGCACCGTCAACCGTGTCCAGCCCTTCATCGTACATCCCAACAGCGCGTATATCGGAGTCAAGTCACCCGGCAGCTATTTCGGTGTCAACAAGCAGATCGATTTCCGTTTTGTTGCCGTGGACCGGGACGACAGGGCCCGGAAGAATTTCGCCGCTGATCTGCGACTGGTCCGCCTCGAATGGCAGACAGTGCTGAAAAAGGACTATTCCGGCCGATATTACTACGCTTCGGAGGAGAAGGAAGTCCTGGAATGGGAGAAACGTGTGACGCTCAACGGGGAGACGCCGTACGGCGTTACGGTGCGTCGCTCTGGGAAATACGAACTGCGCATCGCGAAGGCGGGAATGAGCACGTACCAGAAAACCACCTTTTATGCGTATGGTTGGGCGACATCCACGGCATCCTCCTTTGAAGTGGATAAGGAAGGGAGAGTGGACATCGTCTTCGACAAGGAATCTTACCGCCCGGGCGAAAATGCGAAGGTGCTCTTTCTGTGTCCCTTCGGCGGACGTCTCTTGATCACCGTGGAAAGAAATGGTGTCTACCATCATCAGTACGTTGACGTCGATAAGCGATCGGTAGAGATTACCTTGCCGGTGAAAGGGCAGTACCTTCCCAACGCGTATGTGACGGCGACGTTGTTTCGACCGCACAGCGTTGGAGAGAACTCGCCATTCCTTGTAGGACACGGTTTCGCATCCATGGCAGTGGAGAAATCCGAGAACCGCCTTCCCGTCACAATCAGCGCGTCGGAGAAGGTCAAGCCCGGTACAAAACAGACCATCACCATCACCACCGCGCGGCAGAGGAATGTGTATGTCACACTCGCTGTCGTGGATGAAGGCATTCTGCAGATCTCCGATTTTCGCAGTCCCGATCCGTACGAAACCATGTACGCCCGTCGCGCGCTGGCGGTTTCGGCGCACGATCTGTACAAGTTCCTTCTTCCGGAAATCGTTCGAACTTCTTCCTCCACCGGCGGAGGTGACGACATGCTCGAAGAGGCTGCTAGGAAGCGGACGAATCCCATCACGACACAGCGTTTTCGGCTGTTTTCATACTGGAGCGGCATACAGAAATCCGATGGCAACGGGAAAGTGCGTGTGACGATCACGCTTCCGCAGTTCAACGGAGAAGCACGATTGATGGCAGTGGCATATACTGGCGGACGTTTCGGTGCTGCAGAGCGGCGCATGAAGATCGCGGATGATATCATTCTCGAGCCGCAGGTCCCACGCCTGCTCACGGCGGGAGATTCACTCCTGATGCCGGTGACGGTGATCAACACCACGGGCAAGAGCGGGAAGGTGACGGTCTCGCTGAAAACGGAGGGTGATCTCGCAGTCCGATCTGCATCGAGTGCGACGGTCGTGGTGCCGGCGAATGGTACGGCACAGGCACAGTTTCGTGTCGCGGCCGGCCGGACACCCGGAAAAGCGTCCTTGCGCCTGTCCGCTTCCGGCATCGACGATGTGCACGAATCTTTCGACCTCTCCATCCGACCTCGGGTCCCGTTCTCCGTGGAGACACGATCCGGACCGCTCAAAAACGGATCGACGGTGACAATGCCCCGAGCGGACGGGTACGTGCAGGGAACCCGCGACATTCGCCTGACGGTGAGTCCGTTCCCCGCCATCCGTTTCACCAGGCAATTGCGAACACTGGTGGGCTATCCGTACGGATGTATCGAGCAGATCGTCTCCCGCGCCTTCCCGCAGCTGTATCTCGAGGAGGTGCTCAAGCTCGCCGCACCGGAACAGTATCGGCAGCACAATCCCGTGTATTATGTGAACGAAGCCATCCGCCGCGTGGAGTCGATGCAACGCTACGACGGTGCGATGACGTACTGGCCCGGAGGAGGCGAGAAAAGCTGGTGGGGCAGTGTATACGCCGCGCATTTCCTGATCGAGGCACGGAAGGCGAAGTATCGCGTCAGCGATCAGGTGCTGTCGCGACTGCTCCGCTATGTGAGCAAGGAAGCGAAGTCACGGGAAACCTACGACTACGCTCATCGCCGTGGTTCGGGTCGTACGGTGGAATTGAAAGCACGCAAGGAAATTCTCTATTCTCTCTACGTGCTCGCTCTCGCAGGGAAGGCCGATCTCTCGACGATGAACTATTACAAGAGCCGGCCGCATCTGCTGACGCGGGACACCCAATACCTGCTTGCAGGAGCGTATGCCCTCTCCGGGAAGTGGAGTTCGTATCATCAAACCATCCCGGGTCTGTTCCGTGCGGAGCTGCCGGAGCGGGAAACGGGGCGATCGTTCGATTCCGAGCTTCGCGCGAATGCTGTGATGCTCAATGTGCTGCTCGAGGTGGATCCCTCCAACAAGCAGATTCCGGATATTCTTCGCTGGATTACCGGACGCATCGACAACATGTACTCCACGCAGGAAACCGCGTTTGTCATGCTTGCACTCGGGAAGGCCGCCCGTCGCAGTGCAGGAGGGGATTTGAGCGTTTCGGTCCTGGTCGATGGCAAGAAGCGCGCGACGTATGATGGGAAGAGCCTGGCTCTCGGCGCAAAGGAACTCGGCGGTGGAGCTGTCACACTGAAAGCCGCTGGCAGCGGGGAAGTCTATTACTATTGGCGAGCGGAGGGAGTGAAACTGCACGGTGACATTCCCGAAGTGGATGCGAACATGCGTGTGCGACGGCAATACTATGACTATCGCAGCGGACAGCCACTGGCAACGAATGCCTTCAGGCAGGGACAACTGGTGGTCTGCAAGATCTCGCTCAGCGGCGAGGGACGGTCCGTCGATAACATCGCCGTGACGGATCTTGTCCCGGCCTGTTGCGAAATCGAGAACCCGCGTCTGCGTCCTGCAACCGCTCTCGGGTGGAGCATCACGAATAACCTGCGCATGGAGTACATGGATGTGCGGGATGATCGCATCATCCTTTTCACGTCCCTGGATGGCAGCGGCACGCGCGAGTTCGTCTATCTGTTGCGTGTCGTCAATGCGGGACGCTTCGTTCTTCCGCCCATAGGAGCGGAGGCGATGTACGATCCCGGTTTCCGTTCGTATCACGGTGCGGGTACTGTGGATGCCGCGCCGATGAGCATCCGGTGATCCGGCGGACATGATCGACAGAGGGAAGCAGCTTCAGAGGCGGAACAGGGAGCAGGTTCCACGGCGTATCCTCGCCGTATGTATCGTGGTCCTGTTGACGCTCGGTCTGCTGGATCAATCGTTCCCGCCTCCCGCTCCACCACCGTTTTCCACGCAGGTGTTCGATCGCGATGGGGAATTGCTCGGAGCATTTCTCAGCGATGATGACAAGTGGCGGCTTCGTACACGCCTGGATCACCTGCCGCCGGAGATGATCACCGCGGTGCTGCAGAAAGAGGACCGCTGGTTTTCGCTGCATCCCGGGGTGAACGTGCCTGCCGTGCTTCGAGCACTTTATACGAATCTCATCGCTGGGGAACGGGTTTCCGGGGCGTCGACCATCACCATGCAGGTGGCGCGCATGCTGGAACCGGACGATCGCACATACGCGATAAAACTGCGCGAGATGATACGTGCACTGCAGCTGGAGCGGCGGTACTCGAAGCGGGAAATCCTCGAACTGTATGTCAGCCTGCTGCCGATGGGTGGGAACATCGAAGGTGTCGCATCCGCATCCTGGATTTATTTTCAGCGTCCTCCCGCGCGCCTGAGTCTCGCGCAGTGCGCGGCCCTCGCCGTGCTCCCCAACGATCCCAACCTGCTGCGGCTCGATCGCAGCGCCGATCCATTGCAACGACGGACGCGGGAATGGCTGCGGCGATTCCGGGATCGCGGTGTCTTTCCGGCCTCTGTTGTCAACACGGCCATGGAGGAAACGTTCACCGTTGCCCGAAATGCTCCGCCCCTGCGTGCACCGCATTACTGTCAGCGGGTTCGCCGCCGGAGTGGCGGTGATCTGCGGCGGACCACGATCGACGCCGCTGTGCAGGACGCCGCGGAACGGCTGCTCGCCAATCATGTGCAGCGCGTCGTTGTCGACGGAGTGTCCAACGGAGCCGTACTCGTGATTCGCAACGACGGCATGGATGTAGCGGCGTATTGCGGATCAGCCGATTATGATGACGCGATGCGCCATGGGCAGGTCGACGGCATTGGCGCCGTGCGTTCACCCGGTTCCACGCTGAAGCCGTTTCTGTATGCCCGTGCTTTCGAGGACGGTTCGCTGACACCTCTCCGGCGGCTTGCGGATATTCCTACGGATTTCGGGGGGTATACCCCGGAAAATTTCGACACGGAGTTCCGAGGCGAGGTCACTGTCGAAGAAGCGCTGCTGCAGTCACTGAACATCCCCGCTGTGCGGGAGCTGGCGCGGCAGGGCGCCGGGCCGTTCGTGTCATGGCTTGCGCGTCTCGGTTTCCGGGATATCGCGGAACGGAGGGAACATCTCGGACTCTCGCTCATTCTCGGCGGTTGTGGTGCGACACTGGAGGAGCTGACACGCGCGTTCAGCATCCTTGCACGGGATGGCCGCCTTTCACCACTGCGTTTCGAAACCGATGATCTGCTCGATGCAGGGCAGCAAATGCTTTCGGTTTCCGCGGCCTTTCTCATCACGGACATCCTGTCGAAACACGAGCGACCTGACATCCCCTTGGAACTCCTCGCGCAGTCGCGTCTGCCGGAAATTGCCTGGAAAACCGGGACGAGTTATGGAAAACGCGATGCCTGGGCAATCGGCTGGAATGCGCGCTATACCATCGGTGTATGGATGGGAAATTTCAACGGCGAAGGTGCGCCGCATCTGTCCGGTGCCGTCATGGCCGTTCCGTTGCTGGTCGATCTCTTCAATGCCATTGACACTGAGGGAAAAACACTCGGGATCACGCGGCCGCGTGAGGTGCGGCAGCGGGAGGTATGTGTGCGCAGCGGTATGCTGCCATCACCACAGTGTGCGGAGACTGTCCAAGACTGGTATATCGTCGGTACCTCCTCGCGTGCACAGTGTCACCTCATGCAGCTTTTCCACGTCGATGCCGCCCGTTCGCTGCATTACTGCATGGAATGTCTCCCGGATTCCGGTACCGAAGAGGTGTGGTATCCGGTATATGCAGCGGAACTGGCATTGTGGTTTGCGGAGAACGGCGTCGGTATTCCTCGTCCTCCACCCCATAATCCGGCATGCACGGCACGTTTTTCCGGCGAAGGCCCCAGCATTCTTTCACCATCGGCCGATTACACGTATTATCTCGAACGGGGTACCGAGCAGGAAATTCTTCTGCATGCCGCCTCCCCTGCAGGAACCGGGAAACACTACTGGTATGTGGACGGGACATTGTACGTTGAAGCGGAAGCAGGGGAACGGGTGTTCTTCCGTCCGTCGGCGTCTTCGCACCGCATCACCTGCATGGATGATGCGGGCCGCAAGCAGACGGTACCCCTGCGGATCGTGTACTATTGATCGGCCGGGTCACATATGCAGACCCGCTCGCATTCCTCCGCTGTCATCAATGGGAGTCCCATTCGTGCCAGCAGCTGATTGAAACGGGGATCTTTGTGCAGACGGCTCCAGGCTGGATTCGCGCGCAGGAAAATCAGACTTCCGAGTCGTGACTCGACCGCTTTCTCCAGGTAATCGAATGCGCGGTCGATATCGCCGAGGCCCGCATACATGGCAACGAAATCGACGTCCAACGACACATCCGGCTCGCGTTGTTCCCTCTCATGCAGGAGATGCAGACACTCTTCGGCATCCTCCATCCTGCCGGCCATGGCATAGGCATATCCCAGGCCCGCACGACCATGGGTTTTGTCGGATGTCAACGACTGAAATTTCTCGAAATGGCGAATGGCTTCGTCCACGTCCCCCTTGACCAGGGATGCCCACCCGAGGGCTCCGTATGCGCCTCGGTAGGTCGGATCGAATTCCAGCAGCTTCCAATAGAGCTGGAATGCGCGATCCACTTCCCCGTTGATCAGATAGGCGTAGCCCAGTGCCTGGATGATCGACGGAGAAAGCGGATCCAGTTCCACGGCGATTTCGAGTTCACGCTTTGTCGCCGCCGCATCACCCATCGCGATGAAGTACAAAGAATTCGAATGATGCGCGTGCGCGCTTCCGGGACTCAATTCCAGGGCGCGATCGAGCGATCTGCGGGCGCCTTCCCAGTTCCATTCCTCGAAGAGACGCAGGTCGGCGATGGCAATATGTGATTCCGGCAGATCCGGGTCGAGACGCAGCGCCTCCTCCGCGGCAGCGCGTGCCTTGGGGTAGGAGAGTGCCGGTCGGACTTGTCCTGTCGCACCGAGATACAGATGCGTGGATGCGATACCGCTGTAGGCGAGAGCGAAATCCGGTTCCAACTCGAGGGCATTCTCGAACAGCAGGAGTGCCTGACGCATCGCCGGTGGGGACCACTGGTTCCAATAATGCATACCCTTCAGGTAAAGGTTATAGGCCTCCATGTTCGTCGTTCGCGGCTGGACCAGAGGTTGTCCCTCGGCCAGGAATCGCTCCCGCAGCAGGTTTGCAATCCTTCGGGAAATCTCATCCTGCACCGCGAAGATATCCTCGAGATCCCTGTCGTACACTTCCGAGAACACATGATACCCATCACTGGTGTTGATGAGCTGGGCAGTCACGCGTATCCGCCTGCCGGCCTTGCGGACGCTGCCTTCAAGGACGGTGCTGACATTGAGGCGCCGTCCGATTTCGCGGATGTCCTCGTTCCGTCCCTTGAACGCAAAAGACGAAGTGCGCGATGTGACGCGGAGCCCTTTGACCCGTACGAGGGCGTTGATCAGTTCTTCGGTGATTCCGTCACTGAAATATTCGTTTTCCGGATCGGTGCTCATGTTCACAAATGGCAACACGGCCACACTGTGCGCGAGGGAGGCCTTCGGGGATGAAAGCTCCGAGGAATCAGGCACCGTGAGATTGCCTGTGGCAAGCGCGTAGATATCCATCGGTTGATCGACATTCTTCAGTTGATACTTCCCGAGGTTTCGCGCAGGGAGGTCGGGCCGGTTGCGAATCTCATCGTGGACTTTCCCGGAGAATAGAACCGCGCCAGGGACGGAAAGGGATTCAATGCGGGAGGCGACGTTCACGCTGTCGCCGTAAATGCCGTCCTGGTCATACGCGATGTCTCCGACATGGATACCGATACGCAGTGGCACCACCGGTTCTTCCGTGCATCGGCGCTGAATGCGCTCCGCACTGCGGACAGCGTCCACCGCGCTCCCGAACATGACCAGCGTCCCGTCACCGTAATGCTGGAGGATAATGCCGTGGTATTCCAGAATGGATTCGTCGAGCACCTTTCGGTAGCGGTCTCGCAACCCCTTCGCGCGTTGTTCATCCTCTTGCATCATGGCTGTGTATCCCTCCATGTCGGCGAACATGATCGCTGCAAGCTGCCGGATTTCCTTGCTCATGATCTGTACTTTCGAAAATGGGGTTGCATCATTTCAACATAGGGGATAGCAAGCGAAAACACAAAGGGGAGATCACGGAAGCACGGAGGGGATGGTGCGTTCGTGACCGGAGGGATCATCGTGCATGTGGAGGGGCGTGGTAGAGAGGGTCCGGTAGTGGTGGTTGATCCGACAGTAAAGCAATTTTGCTGCTACCGATTCGCATGCATGCCACAGGCTGCGGACAAACTTCCCTGGATTCAGGGCCGGTGGTTGAGTCCCTTCAGATGAGGCAGGAGAAGGCGCTCAAGTCCGCCGAGGACAAGCAGTGCCCCCATCGCCAGAAGGAAAATGCGAAGAACCTCATTTCCCTGTGTGCAGGAGGTGGGGATGATGGAGTCCGCTTGGGACGCAAACGTGTTCGCGAGAGGACCGATGAGAGACGTGATCTGTTCGAAAACAGGAGTCAGCATACTGCGTGACTGTTCCTCACCGCTTGCACCGGCGAGGGTGATGACAATCAGTGTTGCGCTGATCAGAATTCCGGCGGCTGCATATTTGACCCAGGGAAGACGGGATGTGGCAGCAGGGTGATTTCTGCGGGAGACGGCACGCAGTACAGCGGGATCGAAGTCTGGCGACGCTTGCGGCAGAGGGGTCTCCCGAAGGGCGCGGACGAGATCGCGCTCGAACGCGACGATCATGCGACATTGCGTGCAGGATGCAAGATGCACCTCTATCGGGTGTGCCTCGGTTGCGTCGAGATTTCCGTCGGCCAGTTGACGCAGCATGTTTCTGTCGGGATGCATCATTCCTGTTTCCGTCAATGTGTCGGTTCGAGAGAGGGATAATTTTTCAGCACATATGCGCGGAGTTCCATCCGTGCGCGATGCAGGCGGTTCTTCACGGTACCGAGGGGGAGACCGGTGATCGTGGCGATTTCATCGTAGCTCTGATCCTGCAGGTAGAACAGCGTTACCAACGTTGCGTATTCGGGTCGCAGATGATCGAGTGCCTTCTGCACCTGTTTTCGGAGTTCCTCATACTCCAGGTTCCTGTCCGGCGGGATCCGCGCAGCATCTGTATCGTCGTGCTCTTCGTCGAGCGGAAGTGTCACCATCCGTTGCCTCTGGCGATATGTCACTGCCGTATTGTACGCGATGCGATACAGCCAGGTGGAGAAGCGGGCGCGCTGCTCGAAGCCGCGGAGCGCACGGAATGCACGAATGAAGGCATCCTGGGCGGCCTCCTCCGCATCGGCACGATGACCGATCATTCGCAGCGTCAGGGAAAGAACGCGTGCCCGATACCGCTGAAGCAGGATCGCGTATCCATGGTGTCCACCACGGAGGATCTCCTGGATGATGTCGTTATCGGATTGTTCCATCTCTGACTTCGGGCGTTCTGAAGGGTTTAGACAACAGGCAGGAACAAAAGGTTTCGAAAAATTACTGAAACCCTGTGTGCCGATAGCCGGTCAAAAGAGACAAACGTCATACCACAACAGCGGAGTACATCATGCTCACAGAAGTCCTCATCCCCATCTCCATGTTCGCGGCCATCGCGGTCGTGCTGTGGAAATACTATGATACGAAGCACAAAACCCGCATGGCGGTCATCGAACGCGGCTTGGTCGACGAGAACCTCAAATACCTTTTCGGCAGTTTCTCCGCAAGGCCAAATCGCTTCAGTGTACTGAAATGGGGACTCGCGGCTCTGCTCATCGGTGCCGCCCTGCTTTGTACCATTCCGCTTCAGCAATACTCCTGGGCGGCTCAGCACGAAGGCGAGCTCATTACCGGCATGATCTTCCTCGGCGGCGGCCTGGCCTTTGTGATCTATTACGGGATCGTGGCGAAACGGGAAAAGCACGAAGCCGGTTGATCCGGCATCCGGTCCCGATCAGGGCATGACGAATTCCCGTTCCGGACTGCGGATGGAAAGCACCGGGCAGGGGGCCTTGCGTACGACCTTCTCCGCAGTGCTTCCGAAAAGGACATGCTCGATGCCGGAGTGTCCATGCGTGGCAATGATAATCAACTCGGCATGCTCTTCCTTGGCGACATCGATGATTTCGACAAAGGGCTTTCCGGATCGGACAACACTTCGTGCGGCGATGCCTTGTGGTACGTCCTTTTCGATCAGAGTATCGAGCTGCTCTTGCCCGCGTTCGAAGAGCTCGTGCTCCATCGAGGGAAGAGCGACCTGGCCAAAACTGAAATCCGCCGGGTACACAATCGGCTCGACGACGTACACAAGCACGAGTTCCGCGTGAAAGGTCTGTGCGAAATCAATGGCATAGCGGAAGGCCTTCTTTGAATATTCCGAAAAGTCGATGGGAACGATGATTCGTGTAATCTGTGGCATGAGACACCTCTTCAGTTGAACACATACCAGTAATATAGCAGGTGTAGTTCTGTTGTCAATTGGCGGTACCGGGAATAACGGAGAATGGCAATCCCGTTCACTCTCTTTCGTGCGGCCTGCAGAAAGTGAATCCGTCATGCAGCATGTTCTCGGCTGCGCGTTTTCGGTGTCTGGTCGAAATCCGTATTGTCAGCTTCCTACCGGGGGTCAAGTGAGCGAGAGCAAACAGTGGATCCCCTTCCGCTGAAGCGGGAGGAGAGATTGTAAGGGTATCCGTCCCTTGCGCCATCGTCAACTCGCATATGAGGCGATCGTCTGCTGCGCGTTCGTAGTGGATGTGAACACGTTGTGACCCGATACGTACGGTCATGCCGAGTATGGACAGTGCCCGTGGGACAGCAGGATCCAGGATCATTTCCCGCTTCGATGCATTCACCCCGATCCCCATGAAATCTTCCTGCATCACACGCAGATACTCCGCGTTGCTGCTCGCCCGGGAAACAGCACCTGACCATCGGGGGAATATCTCACCCTCCTCGGGCAGGGCGTCGGTGCTTTCAGGGATCGCACCGACCGCTCCCGTCTCCATGGCCAGCCGCTGCAGTGTCTGCATCAGCACCCAGGCCGAATCCTCCAGGCCGAAATCACACAACACCGATGTGGCGGGACCGGTGAGCCAGGTCCATATCGACCCGTTGTGCGGGAGCTTCTCTCCGACATCGACGCGCGATGCATCGAGGAAAGGACGAAAGGCCGCATCTTCCTGCGCGAGGGATGCGACACCCCACGGAAAAATACAGCTACGGGCACTGTGTCGTGCAACGGAGGAAGCGAAACCGGGAATATGCGCATCCAGTGCATCCGCACCGAGAAGCACGAGGGGGAGAAGGACATTCGGTCTGTCCTGTGCATCCTTCGATCCGTCCGCATTCAGATGATCCGCGAGCGTCGGTGTTCTCCTCCAAACTCCGAAGGGATCCCTGCGATGCGAATCGCCACCGCTCTGCACGGAAATCCTGTCCGCATGCGTTCGAAGAAAATACCGGAGGAAGTGTGAAGTCAGCGCATTCGCACGCTCTTCCCACTCCCTCGCCCGCTCGAAATCACCGCAGAGTACCGCCATGGCTGCTGCAGCACGCAACTGAGCGATCCATAAGGACTGGACGTCCACCGCACGGTTGCCACGCGGGGACCTGGGACCGTCCGGGCCGACGGTATCCATCCAGGAATCCGTATCGGCATGTATCAGGAAGCCCAGAGTGTCGGTATGACGGAAGGCGCCTTCAACCGTCTGGATGACGTCAGGGAAAATTTCGGAAAGAAACGCGGTATCTCCGGAATACCGGTAGATGTTCCACGCTTGAATCACCGACCACGCTGTACCGTCGACGGCACCGGACGCGAACTCTTCCGCTTGCAGGTGACTCGGAATGCGCCCGTATGCTGCGCGCGACGAGTCTCGGTCAATGCGGCGAAGAAAGGAACGAAGCACCTCTTTGGCCGTTTCAAACCGGCCGCCGGCGAGCAGCGCACCAGGCAGTGAAATGAAGGTGTCGCGTCCCCGGTACTCGTTGTCCCAAGGGAGACCGGCGTAGATTCCCGGACCGGATTGCTTCATCACCAGCGCGTCCATCGACGCGGCGATCCAGTGGAATGCGTCCGCCGTCATGGAATCACTGCATTCGAAATTCAGAGCTGAGAGCCGCTCCGTGATGCGCAATTCGCGTTGCTTTCTGTACGTAAACAGTTCCGGTGGCGGACGAATACCCAGTGGCAGTCGGGCAGGTGCGATCTCTATTGTCAGGTGGAGGCGTCCCGTGCAGCGGCCCCAATACATCACCGGCATATGCAGGGGGGAGGGATTCGGGAGTTGTGCCACCTCGATTTCACGCGAAACCTCCCAACTGCCGTCATCGAGTCCCTGTACCGCAGCCACACCCTGCAGTGTCTCATCACGCAACCGATACATTCCGCCGCCGATGGATTGCACTGCGTCCTGCCACTGTGTGGACCAACCGGGAAACACCTGAACATCCCCTTCGTATTCGGTTGAAATCGACACGATCAGAAGTGTGAGGGAATCCACGAAGGACACATGTTCCACGGTGTTGTACAGGGGGTAGCGGCGTGTGAAACCAGCGGGAGTCATTGTGATTTCCGCTGTGTGTCTGTCGAGCAGCGTATCTCCGAAACGGATCCAGTAATCCTCGAACACCTTTCGTTGCGCCTCAGTGATGCCGTGGAATCCGCTGCCATTCCCGCCGTTGACAACGCCGCAATACATGGCGCTCTGCGTGTTCGTGTATGCGAACTGGCGTTGCCCTGCTTCAGGATGGATCGTGTACTCCGGCAGATCGACAGTGCGAAGCTGCGCGGGGAGGGAAAGAGGAACGAAGAGAAGGAGGAGGACGGGAACAATGGTGGTTTTCATATCGGATGCGTGTTATTCATTTGCTTCAAGTTATCAGTCCCCGGACGAAAATCCATCTGGTATCGAAACTTGCCCCGCGCCGTGAGAATCCCGACCTTGAAACATGACCGACCTCATTGCCCTCAGACATACACTGCATCAACATCCGGAACGTTCGGGGAAGGAGCAGCGCACTTCCACGCGCATCGCGACGCTGTTGAAGGAAACACACCCGCGTGAACTGTACACCGGCATCGCGGGACATGGCATCCTGGTGCACTACGGCCACCGCCACCAGCCCGGCATCCTTCTGCGGGCGGAACTGGACGCGCTACCCATTCGCGAACGCAGTGAATTGCCTCATGCCAGCGCGGTGCCGGGAACGGCGCATCTCTGCGGACACGACGGCCACATGTCCATTCTCGTCGGTGTTGCCGAACGTCTCGCGCAGCGGCAGGATTCGCTTCCTGTTCCCGTGACTCTGCTCTTTCAACCTGCGGAGGAAACCGGACAGGGCGCGGCCGCCTGTCTCGCCGATCAGGTGTTCGATGGGAGGGACTTTGACATGGTTTTCGCACTGCATAATATTCCCGGGTATGACGAAGGTACGGTACTCTTGCGCGAAGGGAGTTTCGCCATGGCCTCCGTCGGCATGGATGCACAACTGAGCGGACAGACCAGTCACGCGGCGGAGCCGCAGCGCGGGAATTCTCCCGTCCCCGCACTGATCGATCTCGCGGAGCTCGTGATGACGCTCCCGGATACGGCACCCTCTCACGATGCGCGCGCCATCACAACGATCATTCACTTGCTGGCGGGTAGCGAGGCGTTCGGCACCACGCCCGGGGACGCCCGACTGCTCGCCACACTGCGCAGTGACAGCGACTCGTTTCTGTCCGTCATGAAAGGGCAGGTGGAGGAGGAGTTGCAGAAGCTGCAACGTCTTCGCGGACTGGAGACAGAACTCCAGTGGAAAGAGGAATTTCCCGCGACGGTGAACGATGCGCGAGCCGTGGCGATGATTGCGGGGGCGGCAGAGCAATGCGGTATGTCCGTTGAGACGCTTTCCGAACCTTTCCCGTGGTCCGAGGATTTCGCCCATTTCAGCAGTCGCTGGCCCGGTGCGCTGTTCGGTCTCGGTTCAGGTACCGCCCAGCCGCATCTTCACAGCGGCTATTACGATTTCCCGGATGCGCTCATCGAGCCGGCGGTGGAGCTGTGGGCCCGGCTGCTCGTGAAATGAAAAGGCCGATCCCGTTAGACCGGCC
>JAFGKR010000258.1 GCA_016928515.1 Bacteroidota bacterium
AAGCGGATCTGACCGGACTGATTGGTGAGCGAGGAGGACAGGGAGCGATTACCGGTCAGGTTCTGATTGTAGGTCTGCGGCCAGGGATTATTGGCATCCTGCACATGTGTCGCAGCAGTCGTGACGCGCGGATTCGAATCCATCCAGACATCGTGAACGAGCGTGTTCTGGGTGCCGGCCACACCGTGCGAGGCCAGACCTTCGTTCGAGTTCACGAGGCGCACCGCGAGACGGTACTCCAGTTTGTATCCGCCGACGTCGGAAGCAGGGCGCTGGTTCTCGGGACGCGGATCGGCCAGGATGACATTGACCTCGCGATTCCAGTTCGGCTGCGTCGGCCAGGAGCCGCCGCTGACGTAGATGCGGACCGAGTCGACCATGTACGGGGGGTCGTTGGGGGGATAGAACATGGCCCGTTTCCCGATGACGTCGAAAGCATCACCCCAGCGGGTGTAGGTCATTTCACTGGAGTTGATGTTTCCGATGCCGGTACCGGCGGCGTTCAGTGTCGCGTACACGAGGCGCGGCGTCGCGATGGGAGTGTCCCAACGCCAGACGCGGAAGGCGCTCTGTGCGAGATACACCGGGTCGCACTGGCCGTTCGGCAGAAGGATGCAGATACCCCAGATCGGCACGACAAGGTTGCCCGCGAAAATGCGGCCTTCGTCGTCGAGATCGATCTTGTAGAGAGAATACGTGTTTTGTGAATACCCGCGGTAGTACTGGCTGCCGCCGGGTCCCCACGCAACCGTGTCAAGTGGTACCGGCAATTCGCCGCCGAGCCCCTTGTTCTGTGCATCGGCGGATCGGCCGACCTGGTCGGCAAGCTGGCCAGTCATGGCTTTCCACGCCCAGATGCGCGGCGACTGCCAGAATACCGGACCGTTGACGGAGGTGTGCGGGTTGACAATATAAACGACGTCACGCCACTTGTCATAGGTGAGTCCCGTAAAGGATTTTGACGGAACCATCCAGTACAACCAATGACTGGTCTGCGAGATCGGGGGTGGGACGTTGCGCCACAATTCCTCCCAGTCGATATTCCCCTGCGCCTGTGCCTGGTTCGGCAGTGTCGCGAGGAACAGGGCGAACATGGCGCCTGTCGTCAGTAGAAGTTTCCTCATTGACTACTCCGTATGATGGTGATATGTGATGAAGAATTTCGTATCGCGTGTGATTGAATGAACAGCGGTTTTGGGCCGTTTATAAAACATACCGAAATCGTCAAGATCAGTCAAGGCGAAAGCCGCACTGCCTGTCGCGACGCCCGGCCTGTTCATTTCCTTTGGCCTGCAATGAAAACGACACTCCAGACCGTGGAATGTTACAAGGGATGATCGGGGCCTCGATCGGTGCTGCATGGGGCCGGGAAGTTTGACATGGCACTGGAACGCAAGCAGAGAGTGATCTGCATTGTCACAAAGGATGGGTGTTCCGTGTCCCTGTTTCAGCACACCCGGATCCCGGGATCCTCTTCCATCAGTTCGGAGGATGTTATGAGACCATGTCGACTGTTCGCATGGACCGCAGTATTTTTCCTCTTCGCATCGTTGCCGATACGTGCACAGGGCAATATCGACTGGGAGGAACTGTGGAAGCATGTCAAACCCTTCGCGCAGAACCACCCGATGTCGTGGATGAACGATTCGCTGTCGTTCACGGGAATCGCCTACGACGAAACGCGTGACGTCCTATACGTCGTGTCACCGCATCGGGTGAACAACGGCGGTATCATCATGACCGAACCGCGAATTTTCATTCTTAGCGCCGATTCGGGACACATCCGCACCGACATCGGACGCTCCGCTCATCCGTCGCGCATGGGACTGGGAGGAGAACTGCCCGTGCCGCTCGACACGATGAACGCGACGGTCGGGGGGAATCTCGGATTCGCGCAGAACAGGTTCGCGCTGTATCGTATCGACGTCGACGACGAAGGGAGGATATACGCCTGCAATCTCGTCAATCCATTGTGGGGGATCTGCATACTGACAGGACCTTCGACCAGTCCGTGCGATCCGGACTATCTTCACCAGGGAGCGTTCCGCGTCTGGCGCTGGGAGACACCGACATCCTCCCCTGAGCTGATCTATGCGACACTGAACAGCACCGCTGATGCGATAGGGAACCAGAACTCCAGTGAGATGTCGTACACGCGATGGGGTGATGCCTTTGCCGTTGCCGGGAAGCGCGGGTGGCACACACCCTCCGGTGGTCCACCCGTGCTGCGGGACAGTGTGCGGATCTATGTGTCCGGTGGGATATGGGGCGGAGCCAGCGCCGGCAACAATGAGATCGCGGTGCTCGTGGAGGATACGCGCCCGGAAGCTTTTCGGCCTGACGGCGATGTGCCCGGTGGAGGCAAGCTCTCGTTCCGCCTCGGCGTTACCATCCAGCTCCCGATTGTCGCGCATGCGTCGCACGGCATCGCACCAGGGCCGCTGACCGCTTCGCAGGGGAATATCAGTCGTGAGCTGTGGATCAACAGGAACGGCGGTCCGGTAACGTGTATCGAGGAATTCCAGTCCGGCACACAGTCCCTGCCACAGACCTGGTCGCCACCCGGGCAAGGGATTGACGTCCTGCCGATCACGTTGACGGGACCGGCCGGGCCGCTCGCATTCTTCGATCTTCATCCGATGTATGCCCAGAAGTATATCGTGATGGCAGACGGCATCCCCTCAAATGCGCAGAATCCTCTGCAGGCGAACAACAACACGACGGCGCGGATCGTGAACATCAATGCTCCTCAGAATGCGTACCGAGTGTTTGGTGCCACACCGATAACGGGATCCCGTCTCACCGAGGCCATCGAGGCCGGCAATTATCTGTCCGACGTGGATGTGAAGATTCACTGGTACGATCCAATCCAGGCACCGGACAACGCGGGGCTGCACGTTGTCATGTTCGTCCTGATGGGAGGGAACGGCATTGCCGCATACCGGGACCGCGGCATCCCCGTCGTGCTGACCTCGTTCACCGGGAATAGAACGACCTCGGGAGTACGGCTCCGCTGGCATGTCGAAAGCGAGCAGCAGGCGCTGCACTTCCGCATCAGTCGCGCCGACGGACAGGGTGCCGGTTATCGCGTCATTGGGACGGTGCCGGCGCGCGGGACGACGAA
>JAFGKR010000259.1 GCA_016928515.1 Bacteroidota bacterium
CGACAGCACTTCATCGAGCAGATCATTCGAAGCCTGTCCGATGCGCCTGGCCCTGCGAGCGCGGTAATCGATGGACTTCACCTGTTCCACCATGACGAAGCCTTTCACGCGCGGGTCGTCGGTCACAGCGACGTGAAATGGATATTCCCGATCCGTGCCCGTGAGCGGGCACACGAAGGCGAGACCCGTTTTTTCGTTGAACAGCGTATTGCTTACGACAAGAGCAGACCGGCGTGCCTTCTACTCATGGCCGGATTGTGGATTGAAGGTGACGGTAATAATGTATACCCGAAGTATAGCCAAGGAGATGGAGCGTGTCGAGGAGGAAATCCGTGACGCACGGATTCCGGTATCACCGGGCGCGCCGCGTCCTCGGAATCCGGCCATCAGGCCGCGGCGAGTCGCTCGACCTTCAATTGCTTCCTCTGCCGTTCGGCATTCCAAAGGTCAAACTGGACTTGCTGATTCATCCAGCTTTCAGCCGAAGTATCAAACGCAATTGATAGCCGCACCGCCATTTGCGGACTGATCCCGGCGCGACCGTTGAGAATGGCGCTCAGCGTCTTGCGGCTCACTCCGAGAGCCCTTGCGGCCTCGTTCATCGAAATGCCCAATGGCTCCAGGCAGAGTTCCCTGATAATTTCGCCGGGATGGGGCGGGTTGTGCATACGCATGGCAATACCTCAATGGAAGAATCTGGCCAATCCCTACCGCCGGCCTCCGCCGCCGCCGAATTGCATCCTGAAGGCCGATTGCGCCTCGTCGACGATCGGCTGGAATTTATCAGCCGGGACGCGAAGGACTCCGATCCCGAGGAGTTCCGCTTCGGCGGCCAGAAATGTCGCGGGCTGCCCGGTCTCAATGATGAGCATAGAATCAATCGAAAACGTTGCCGTCGCAACCTATCCAATTATCGTGACGCATTCAATATCACCATGGGAATGCTTTCACCCGGCCCGCCGGAGACCCGACGGTTGTCATTTGACTTGTGTCACGTGATGCGTTACATTCATCCATGATCAAGTCGTTTGCTGATCGAAGGACCGAACACCTCTATCTCCACGGCCGATCCCGGGAATTTCCACCCGTGGTACTTCGTCGCGCGATCCGCACATTGGACGCAATTGACGCAGCTTCCAACGTGGTCGACCTGCAGATTCCGCCGGGGAACAGGCTTCACGCCCTTGAAGGCGACCGGCAAGGGCAACATGCGATTGCGATCAACGACCAATGGCGCATTTGTTTCCGTTTCCTGGATGGTGATGCATACGACGTTGAAATTACCGATTATCACTAGCCGGATAGAAATCATCATGAAGAAAATGAATAGAACCCGACGCCCGACCCACCCTGGTGAAATTCTCCGAGAGGATTTTCTGCCTGATTACGGTTTGACTGTCACCCAGCTCGCTCAGGCCATCGGCGTCTCACGGCAGACGGTGAATGAACTTCTGCGAGAGCGGCGCGTGTTGAGTCCCTCGATGGCTCTTCGTCTCGCGCGCCTCTTCGGCAACACCCCGGAATTCTGGCTCAACCTGCAGCGCGCGGTGGATCTCTGGGATGCACGCGCGGCGCAGGGACAAGAAATCCGGCGGATCAAAACTCTGAATCCCGCCTGATCCCTGCAAGCGCTTTTTCTGGTTCTGGTTCGATACAGGACGCACTCTGTATGTCGATGGGGAGCTGTGGATAAATTCGGTCGATTTCGACGGGCAGTTTAGCCGGATCGTATGCAGAGCGGGCGGATAGATCGTCTTCTGTCCCGAGGCGTACGTCCAAGGCATCAACACGATGATCATCGACAGCGGGGGTACTCTGGAAGTGAAGTCCGGAAGCACCTGCGCAAAATGCGGCGTGGTTACGGGGAAGGTCATTTCCAGGAAATCCGTGACGCACGGATTCCGGTATCACCGGGCGCGCCGCGTCATCGGAATCCGGTCATCATGCCACGACGAGTCCCCCACGGCTCAGGTCAAAATGACCGCTTCGTATCTCGAACCATGGGGCAATGGAGTACAAGCTTCAGATGAGCAATCCACATCCTAACCGCACAGAAATCGTCGATCGTCTTCAGCAACCCGACTCGCCTTCGGTGGCAACGATGTCTGAAGAAACAGGGATTCCCAAGGGGACGTTATATTACTGGCTCTCGCACAGTACCCCAGCAGGCACAAATCCCACGACTTCACATCAAGGAAATCCCAGTATGCGTAAACGCGGAAAACCCCGATCCCCCTCAACCAAGCTCCGTCTTGTCTCCGAAAGTATGGCGCTCAAAGGTGATGCACTTCGCACCTGGTGCAAGGAACATGGTGTGAACGTTGACGAACTTCTCAGCTGGCGCGATCTTGCGCTTTCCGGTATTGAGGAATCGACCGGCGCGCAGAGTGGTGTGAGCCGCAGCGACCTTGAGACGCAGGTCGAGGGTCTCGAGAAGGAGATACGGCGGAAGAACGACGCTCTGGCCGAGACAACGGCGTTACTTGTGCTGCAAAAAAAAACAAAAAAATTATTCGACGAGGAAAAATGAGTATCGCGGTGCGTGGTGAACTCATTGCCTTGATCGATGAGGCGATTGCTTCGGGAGCACCTCAGTTCCGGGCCTGCGAGGTGATCGGCCTCGATGAGCGGCGGTTGCGCCGCTGGCGTCTCTCGGATGGTGATGGCCGCACGGGCGGGTACCGGGCGCAAGAACAAGCGCTGACCGAGGCGGAGAAAGATGGTGTCGTCGAGGTAATGAAAGCGGAAGATCTGCGCAACCTGCCCCCGAAGCAGGCATACCATAGCCTTATGGACCGTGGTGTCTATCTGTGTTCATACACACGCTTTCTACAGGTCCTCAAGGAGCGCACGCTGGTCGTGAGCAAACGCAAAAGGAGGCGCGGTGGCCCCGGCAAGCGTCCGCAGCTCGCGGCAAGGGCACCAAATCAGGTGTGGTGCTGGGATATAACGTGGCTGGAGAGTCCCATCATCGGCAAGTACTTCTCTCTGTACATGATCATCGATCTGTTTTCGCGAAAAGTCGTTGGTTGGGGTGTCGCAGCCCAGGAAAGCGGCGCACTGGCCCGTAAGATTTTCGCACATGCCCTGGAAACCGAAAGTGTGTGTACCGATCAACTGATCGTGCACGCAGACAACGACAAACCGATGCGCAGTAGCACCTTGCAGAAACTCTTCGAGCTTCTGGCGGTAACCGCGAGCCATGGGCGGCCGCACACAAGCAACGATAATGCGTACGCGGAGAGCTTGTTTGCGACGTTCAAGGGCCGTGTCGCCTATCCGGAATACTTTCGATCTTTGAGAGCTGCAAGTGAGCACTGTGCGATGTTTTTCGCGTGGTACAACACCGAGCATCTCCACTCCGGTCTCAACTACCTCACCCCCATCCAGGTGCATTCAGAAGCTATCGGCAGGTACTCGCACGACGGAATGCGCTGCTTGAAGAGAACAGGCAGAAACATCCCCAACGACATGGCGGAAAGGAAAAGGTCTATGCCATTCCCCGAGACCGTTCGGTTGAAGCCTCGCGTGAAACTGAACGAGAAACAAGCCCGTACGAGGATCGCCGCACCGGTCCTCCAACACACGTATCAAATCATTGCGAATTGACAGAAGATGCCTACTTTACAAATCATTAAAACGGACATTTTGCCTGAGACCTACCCCGAGCCATAAGGAGAAGTTCAAGAAATGCTACATGTTTTAGTCGTCGATGATGAAGCCAATATCCGCAAAACGCTTTCCTATTGTTTAGCGGTGGAGGGACATACTGTGATTGCGGTAAGCAATCCCACAGATGCCGTCGAAGAGGCCAGAAGACGGTCTTTTGATATGGCTTTCGTGGATTTGAAGCTTGGGGAAGAAGACGGC
>JAFGKR010000044.1 GCA_016928515.1 Bacteroidota bacterium
CGGAAGAACAGCACGAAGCCGAAGGCGAGGAAGGAGCCCGTGCCCGGACCGAAAAATCCGTCGTAGAATCCAAGCACGAAGGCGAACGCCGCCGCGATGACGTAATGACGGGACTGCAGCGCCTCCGCATGGTCCTTCATCCCGAAATCCCTTCGAAGGAAGGTGACGGCGGCGACGATGACGATGAGCGCGGGAATGATGGCCTCGAGGGAGGAGCCGGGCACCTGCAGCACCGTCCACGCCCCGGTGTAGGAGCCGACGAAGGAGAACGCGAATCCGAGCATCCCGAGCTTCAGCCACACGTAGCCGCTGCGGATGTAGCGGAAGGTGCTGAACGACGTGCCGATGGCGCTCTGCACCTTGTTGGTCGCCAGAGCGACATGCGGCGGCACGCCCGCGGCGATGAGCGACGGCAGCGTGATCAGTCCGCCGCCCCCCGCCATGGAATCCACCAGTCCGCCCATGAATCCGGCGGCGATGAGAAAGGCGTATGTCAGCGGATCTTCCAGCATTACCGCAGAAACAGCACTGCCACACCCGCCACGGCCAGCACGGCGCCGGCGACGGAACGGATGCTGAGTTTTTCCTTGTACACCAGCCACACCAATGGCAGCATGATGACGGGTGGCAGCGCCAGGATGGTGGTGGCGATGGCCACCTGCGTGTTCGAAATGGCGACGAGACTGAAGGTGATGCCGAGGTACGGACCGAGGATCGCTCCGGCAAACGTGAATCCCAGCGCTTTGCGGTCTTTCGCGTAGACGCGGAAGGGATTGCGGTACCAGCGCATGAGCAGTGCCATCGGCAGGAAGATGAGCACCGCCGTTGCGATGCGCACCAATGTGGCCGACATGCCGTGCAGCGGTGCTTCGTTGAAGGCCAGCTTCGCGAAGATAAGTCCGGACGCCTGTCCCAGTGCCCCGAGGAAGGCGAAGGCGATGCCTTTTGCCGTCGGTCGGTACGAGGACGCCGACCTGGCCCCGCGCTCCAGCACCACCACCGCGATGCCGGTGATCGTGAGCACCATCCCCCCGATACCCTGCAGCGACAGCGCCTCGTCGAGGAAGAACACGCCCATGATCGCGGTCATGGCGGGAACGAGCGACATCATCAGCATGGAGATACGCGGACCGACGTCCTTGAACGCCCGGAACAGAAAGGTGTCGCCGAGGACGAGTCCCACGATGCCGCTCCAGGTGAGATTCAGCACCTGCGACTGGGACATCTGCATGTCGAAGCCCAGCAACCACACGGTTGCAGAGAGCAGCACCAGTGCCATCAACATGCGCGTGATGTTGACCTGAATGGAACCGACGCGCGAGGTCGCTTCCGTGAACACGATGGAAGTGCCCGACCACAGGAAGGCGGTCAGCAGGGCGCTCAGTTCACCGGCAAAGGGCATTGGGCGCTCAGGATTTCGAGAGCAGACCGATGCGGTTGCCCTCCGTGTCGCGGATGACGGCCATGTACCCCATCTCCTCGGAGATCTGACGTTTCGGCACGAGCACCGATCCGCCCGCCATCTCGGCACGCGCAAGCAGCGGCTCGACGTCGTCGCCTGCGTCGAAGTAGATAAGAACGCCGTCCTCCGACGGGTGGTACCACTCGTGTTGCACGATCGCCCCCGAACGGGATGCGTGATCGTCCGGATCGCCGAGGAAGCCCATGAGCAATCCGCCTATGTCGGCCTCCGTGATCCTGATGTTCAGCAGCTTCTCGTAAAAGCGTTTTGCACGGTCGAAGCCCACGACGGGGATTTCAAACCAGCGGATGAGATGTGCCATGATATCTCCGTTTTGTTTCGTGACAATGTCAGAGCAGGTCGCGGAGGAAACGGCCGGTGTGACTGCTTTCGACACGCGCGATGTCCTCGGGTGTTCCTTCGGCGACGATGCTGCCGCCGTCTTCCCCGCCTTCCGGACCGAGGTCGATGATCCAGTCCGCACATTTGATGACTTCGAGATTGTGCTCGATGATGAGGACACTGTGTCCCGCGTCGATCAACGCCTCGAAGCAGGCCAGCAGTTTGCTCACGTCATGAAAATGCAATCCCGTGGTCGGTTCGTCGAAGATGAACAGCGTATGCCCGTCGCTGCGGTTGGCGAGGTGCAGGGCGAGCTTCAGGCGCTGCGCTTCGCCGCCCGAGAGCGTGGTGGCGGGCTGACCGAGACGCATATACCCCAATCCCACGTCATCGAGCACCCGCAATTTGTTGCCCACGCGCGGTACATGCTCGAAGAACGCGAGTGCTTCGGTCACCGTCATGTTCAGTACGTCGACGATGTTCTTCCCGTTGTACCGGACGTCTCGGATTTCCTTTTTATAGCGCGTTCCCTTGCAGGATTCGCATTCGAGGTACAGGTCGGCCATGAACTGCATTTCCACCTTGATGGAACCGTCGCCCTCACAGACGTCGCAGCGTCCGCCAGGCACATTGAAGGAAAATGCGCCGGGAGAGTACCCCCGTATTTTGGCCGCGGCGGTGGAAGCGAACAAATCCCGGATGCCGTCGAACGCCTTCAGGTAAGTGATGGGATTGGAGCGCGGCGTGCGGCCGATGGGCGACTGATCCACCATCTCCACGTGCTTGATACGCTTCGCGCCGGTGAAACCGGAGAACATGCCGATTTCCTCCTCGTACGCGCCGTCGAGTTCTTTCTTCATTCCACCATACAGGATGTCATGCACCAGTGTACTCTTCCCCGAACCACTGACACCGGTGACGCAGGTGAACACGCCCAGTGGAATACGCACGTCGATGTTTTTCAGGTTGTGCTGCCGTGCCTCCTGGATGAGCAGATGCGTCTTGCTCTTCCGCCGCTTCCTCGGCACGGGAATCGAACGCTTGCCGCTGAGATACTGCCCGGTGAGCGACTGCTTCATCTTCCGGAGTTCAGTCAGTGGCGCGATGGCAACGATCTCGCCGCCGTTCTCTCCGGCGCGCGGACCGATATCGACGATCAGATCCGCAATCCGCATCATCTCTGCGTCATGCTCGACGACGAGCACGGTATTCCCGCTGTCGCGGAGGGATTGCAGGATCTGAATCAGCCGTCCGTTGTCACGGGGATGCAGGCCGATGGTCGGTTCGTCGAGCACGTACAGCGATCCCACCAGCGAGGATCCCAGCGACGTCGCGATGTTGATGCGCTGGGATTCACCGCCGGAGAGTGTATGGGAAAGACGGTCGAGCGTGAGATAGCCGAGTCCGATTTCCGTGAGAATCGCCAGCCGCTTCCGGATCTCCGTGATGACGCGTCCGGCGACATCCATCTCGAACGGAGTAAACTTCGCTACTGTGAAAAATCGATTGAGCCGGTCGATGGGCATGCGCACCATATCGCCCAGATCCTTCCGGGCGACGCGCACGGCTAACGCGCGGGGCTGCAGGCGGGAGCCGCCACAGGCTTCGCAGGTGGTGTATCCGCGGTAGCGTGCCATGAGGATGCGGTAATGCATCTTGTAATTCTTCGACTCGACCATCGCAAAGAAACCCCTGATGCCCTTGAAGCTTTTCGCGCCGTTCCAGACGAAGTCGCGCTCTTCCTGCGTGAGATCACGCCACGGCACGTCGAGGCGGACGCCCGCCGCCGGTGCGGCGCGTTCCATGTCGCGCTGATGCTTGCTGTGCTTGGGGGTGCTCCACGGCTGCACCGCGCCCTCGCCAAGCGTGCGGCCCGGATTGGGAATGACGAGGTTGGGATCGATGCCAGTAGTCCGGCCGAAGCCCTGGCAGACCGGACAGGCGCCGGCCGGACTGTTGAAGGAAAACAGCTGCGGCTCGGGTTCGGCGTATTCCGTGCCGCAGACGCTGCATTCATAGCGGCTGCTGAAGGTCCACTCCTCGCCGGTGTCGAGCACGCGAACACGTGCATACCCGTCTCCCTCGACGAAAGCCGTCTGCAGAGAGTCGGAGAAGCGGGCGCTGTCCTTGCCCGTCCGCCAGACCAACCGGTCCACGAGGACAAGAATTTCGCTCCCATCTCCCGGAACGTTGTCCGTTTCCTCCAGGTTGATCAGTTCGTCCCCGACCACGACACGGATGAATCCCTGTTTCCGCAGGTTCTCGAGTTCTTCCTCGATACTGTGTCCCGTGTGCCGGTGCATCGGAAACAGGATGTACAGTTTGCTGCCGTCAGGGAGCTGTTCGATGCGCTCCATTGCCGTACGGACGGAATCGCGCTGGATGCGCTCACCGTCGTTGATGCAGAATGTCGTCCCGATGCGTGCGAAAAGCAGGCGCAGGTAATCGTACACCTCTGTCGTGGTGCCGACGGTAGAGCGCGGATTGCGGTTCGTGGTTTTCTGTTCGATGGCGATGGCGGGTGCGATGCCCGAGATGAAGTCCACATCGGGTTTGTCCATGCGTTCGAGGAACTGACGCGCGTATGCCGAAAGGCTTTCGACATAGCGTCGCTGTCCCTCGGCGTAGATGGTATCGAAGGCCAGACTGGATTTACCTGAGCCGCTCACGCCGGTGATGACGATGAGCGCATTGTGCGGCAGCTCAAGGGATATGTTTTTCAGGTTGTGCACCCGTGCACCGCGGATGATCAACGACCCATCGCTTCCCTTTGCGGCAAGGTCGGCGTGGCGTTTCTTCGAAGCGGATGAGCTGCGTTTCTGTGTGGGCATGCTGTATTGAGAGTGCGTTTTCTGCAATACCGGGGTCAATCTGAAAACTTACGGAATTCAGCGCTATATTTCACTGATGCTCTGTGTCCGCACATATCTGCTCTGTGCGCTGTTGATGGTCCTGCTTGCGGCGGGACTTTCCGCGCAGGAAAAAGATGTCCCTCGTTTGCCGGCGGATTCGACGTTCGCGGCGTGGCATGCCGTACTCGCCGACGACGATTCCGCGATTGTGCTGTGTGCCTGGTCCCGGCGCGATGTGCATGCCGCACGTATTCACGCGACGATGCTGCGTTTCGGGCAGTGCACGGACATCGTGGCTGTGCAGCTCAGCTTCCCCGATGAGGGATGCGAGGATGTGCGTCCCGCGGCGCTTCTCCTTGACGAGGGCACCGTACTCGTGCTCTGGCAGCACAGCTGTCCGGATTCCCGGCGCATCCTTGCCGCGCGTTTCGACCATTCGCTGCATCAGCTGGGGGAGCCGGTGTGCATTTCCGGGGAGGCCAACGCGCTCATGCCGGCCGCCGGACGCCGCGGTGCAGGCGATGCCTTCGCCGCCTGGCAGGATTACCGCGGTGGCGGACCGGACATTTACGCCCGGCGTTTCGACGCGGAAGGAAACCCTGCCGATGACGCCGTGCTGATCAACGACGACGCCTCCAGCGCCATGCAGGGTCCTCCGCGCCTCGCGGCCGACATGCACGGTGATTTCATCCTGCTCTGGCCTGACAACAGAGTCGACAACATGTGGAAGTTCTACGCCGCACGCTTCGACGGGGAGTCTGCCGGATCAAACATGCTCGTGGATTCCGCACAGCGGAAGGCGATGACCACGCTTGCAGCCGCGGTCATGCTTCCCGGCGATTCCGCCGTGTTCGCATGGAAGGACTACCGCGCGGGGCACAGCAACATCTACCTGCGACGTGCGGATCTCGCTCGCGGGACGTTCACCGAAGCCATGCATGTCAACGACGACAGCACAGACCGCTGGCAGCGTCTGGTGGTGCTCGACAGTGACGGCAGGGGGAATGTCGTTGCCTGCTGGGAGGATTATCGCAACACGGAATGGAATCAACAGGGGGATGTATACCTGCAGTGCTTCGCACCGGACGGCACACCACTGGGTGCGAACATCCGCGTGAACGACCGCACCGATCGGATTCCACGTAAGATGCCGCAGATCGCCATGCTGCGCGACGGACGCTATCTCATCACCTGGCATCAGGGCGAGGACGGAAATTTCACGCTGCAGGGACAATGGTTTCGTTTTCCGGCGGAGCGTATCGGACGGAATTTCTGTATCAGCTGCACCGAGACCAGGAGGTAGTCGCATGGATCGACGCGAATTTTTCAAGCTCGGTTTTCTTCAGATCAAGGACCAGGCGCGGAAGTCCGCGCCGGATATCATCCGGAAGGAAATCACTCCCACGCTGATGGACGTGAGCATCCTGACGGAACATGTCGAACGCGCGCAGCGTCTCGCCGGGGAGCTGCTTCCGGAGCATTTCGGGGAGCGTTTCATCCGTCTCAAGGAGAGCCGGCTGACGGGGCAGTTCCCGGGCGGGATCGTGTTGTTCGAGGAACAGCGGCGAAGGGACTATCACGACGGTGCCTCGCTGTTTTATGCAGCGCTGCGCGAGATGGAGGCGGAACTGCATCTCAATGAGACACAGAACGATCCCATGCTGCTGCGCTTCGTCAACCGTATTCCGTCGTTCAGCCGCACAGCGGATGTCTATTTTCGTAATCGCCAGATCGCCGCCATTCCCCTGCACGAGGAAGGGAGCCACGACGTGGCGGGTGCCCTGGGTGTGATGCACATTGTCGTTGCGAACAAGCGGTTGCATGTCGCGGAAGCACCGTGTCCGCACGGAACCTGTCGTGCCCATCCTCCCATCATCACGCCGGGGCAGCGCATCACCTGCGTTCCCGGTGACATCAGCATCGTCATCGGGCTGCAGAAATAAAAAAAACCGGAGCGGGGGCTCCGGTTTTCATAGCGTCCGCTGGACACTACTTCACGGATTTCATTTCTTCGCGGCTTTTTTCGGCGCAGCTTTTTTCGGTGCAGCTTTTTTCGGCGCGGTCTTTTTCGCTGCCGGCTTTTTCGCGACAGCCTTTTTCGGTGCCGCCTTGGCCGACACAGTTTTCTTCGCAGCTGCCTTTTTCGGTGCGGCCTTCTTGACAGCCGCCTTTTTCGGTGCGGCCTTCTTGACAGCCGCTTTCTTCGGTGCAGCTTTCTTGGCAGCAGCTTTCTTCGGCGCAGCCTTCTTGGCAGCAGCTTTCTTCACTGCCTTTTTCGGAGCCGCCTTCTTCGCTGCAGGCTTCTTGGCAGCCGCCTTTTTGGCAGCCGGTTTCTTTGCTGCAGGTTGTTTCGCCATTGTCATACCTCCTTGAAGTGAGACGTGAGTGATTGTGACGGTGTGTCACTGTTGACGTACTCGTTTACGATCAGGGGATCGGCCGCTCCGGGAACACCCCGTTCAGGGCATCACGTATGACGGCCTTGGTCGACTCCGGGAAGCTTCCGTCCAGTATCCACTGGAGGTAGTCGCGGTCGTGTTGCATGATATGCTGCAGTTTTTTGCCACGGTGTTTGCCAAACGAAAGTATAACATTATTTCCCTCCCACACAAGTCGTCCATCGTCGTCCAACCAGGAGGGATCGCGCGGATGTACAACGGCTTCGAGTTCCGAAATGTCGTCTGGCAGGTCGTCATAGCGTTGCAGCTGTGCGAAAAGGATATCCGCCGTGGCGCGGACATCAGCCATGGCGCCGTGCGCTCCCACGTGGTTTCGGTTGCAGTAGAAGCGGAGTGCCGCACTGAGATCGCGGGGCTCGCGCTGATGATAGATGGTCTGCACGTCGATGATGTGTCTTCCGTCGACGGGAAAGGAGATGCCACTGCGGCGGAACTCTTCCTGCAGCAGCGGGAGATCGTAGCGACGGACGTTAAAGCCGCACAGGTCGCAGTCCTCGAAAAACGCCGCGAGTCGTTCCGCGATCTGTGCGAAGGTCGGTTCGAGCGCCACATCGGCGTCTTGTATGCCGTGTACTGCAGTGGCCTCGGGAGGGATGGGGATTTCCGGATTGATGCGATGCTCGAAACTGCGGGTGGCGCCACGGGGCAGGTATTTCAGGACAGCGATTTCTACGATACGGTCGTGCCGGGTGTTGATGCCGGTGGTCTCCAGATCGAAGAATGCCAGCGGCTTCCGAAGGGACAGCGGGTGTTGCGCCGGTGTCGATGTCACTGTGCTGTATGCACCTCGAGCAATGATGGCAAGAGCGAAAACAGTTTCATCTCAATTCCAATTTACGTAATAATGAAAGGATCATACAACAAAGAAGCAACAGAAAGTAATACAGCAACAGATCTTTCTTGGAGGAAATCACAATGACACGAACGCGTCAGAAAGTATCGGCCCTGCATCCTGTTCGTCTCACTCGTCGTCTGGTGCGCAGGCGGAAGGCGAAGCCGGCGGGATTGCCGCCCGGCACTGTCGTGTATACCGGAGAGGATCGCGAAGGTCCGGCATCGCTTTTCCTCATGCGATACAAGGGAGACGATATCACGGAGGAGGACATCTCCATCGATGCACTGAATGACGCGGCTCGCCAGGAAGGGGTCACATGGATTCAGCTCCGGGGCGTGCATGACGTCGATGCCGTGCAACGCACGGGAGAAGCCTTCGGCCTCCATCCGCTGACGCAGGAAGATATCGTGAACACTGAGCATCGCGCGAAGATCGAACAGTTCGACGAATACCTGTTTGTCATCCTCCGTCATCTGCGACTCGACGACGAGTTCACACTCTCCGAAGAGAATGTGTCGCTTATTCTGACGCGGAACGTGGTGCTGTCATTCAGCCTGGGAGCGCAGGAAATCTTCGAACCCAACCGCGAACGTATCAAGGCCGCCCACGGACGTTTCCGCGCACGCGGCGCGGATTACCTCTTCTACACGCTGATCGATTCCGTCGTTGACCATTACGTCAATATTCTCGAGACGGTTGACGATCGGATCACATATCTGGAGGAAGAGATCATCGAGCGGCCCTCGCGCGAAACCGTTGCACGGCTGCACGTCCAGCGGCGCCTCCTTCTCACCCTGCGCAAGGCCGTGCTGCCACTGCGCGACGTCCTCATGCAGATGCAGCGCGAAGACACGGAAATGATCGGCGACGACATCACCATGTTTCTGCATGACGTTCAGGACCACGTGATGCACGTGTTCGATACCATCGAGAGCGACCGCGATACGATCGGCAGTCTCCTCGACCTCGCCATGGCGCATGAAAGCAACCGGATGAACGAGGTCATGAAAGTGCTCACCATCATTGCCACCGTGTTCATTCCGCTCACCTTCATCGCCGGCGTGTATGGGATGAACTTCGAATA
>JAFGKR010000260.1 GCA_016928515.1 Bacteroidota bacterium
GTCCTTACCCGTTCCGCGATCATAGAGCACATCTGGGAGATCACCTTCGATACGGGGACGAACGTGCTGGATGTCTACATGACCCGACTGCGGAAAAAAGTGGACGATGAATACGACGTCAAGCTGATTCACACCATCCGGGGTGTCGGGTATATCCTCAAGGACGACGAGGAATGAATCTCGGGCCGAGACAGAAGGCGATTCTGCTGTATGGTTCGACGATTTTCGGCGCGTTCGTATTCATTTTTCTCCTTGTCTTCACCGTCTTTTCCAGGCATCTCCCTGCATTCAACTTTACCGGGATCGGCATGTTGTTCATCCCGGCGGGTCTGGTTCTTGCCCTCACGATAGGTTGGATCATATCCCAGGAGCTGCATCCCAGGAAAACAAGGGATCCGATCGACGTCGACGCAGATGTGCCGTTCGACGCCGGAGTGCCGTTCGACGCCGGAGTGAACTTTCAGCAGAAGATGCACAGCGTGCACAGCACCATCGAGAACATGCAGACCGCGTATGATCAGATACAGAATTTTTCCGCCAATGCATCTCACGAGTTGCGAACACCGCTGACCATCATGCGCGGGGAAATCGAACTTGCCCTGCGCAGTACAAAGAAGCCGGAACAGTATCAGCAACTGCTCGGCAGTCTTCTCGAGGAAATCATGCGGCTCTCCCGCATCCTGGACGATCTGCTCCTGATCGCAAAAACGGAAATCGGTGAGCGGCCGATAGAACTGCAGCCCATCGATCTGTGTGAGTTGGTCGAGGAGATCGCTGACGAGGCCGAGATGTTCGCTGAGCAGGCAGGTGTGCGATTCGAGCTTGGAACGACGTGCGATGCCTACATCGACGGTGAACCGCTGCGTATCCGCCGGGTGCTCCTCAACCTCATCGACAATGCGGTGAAGTATAACCGAAAGAACGGGATTGTTCGACTCTCCATGGAAAGGAATGACGAGATGGTGTCGGTATCCGTGGAGGATAACGGTATCGGCATCCCCGCTGAAGCCATCCCGCGGTTGTTCGAACGTTTCTACCGGGTCAACGACAGCGAGGCGTCGGGGAGGAAGGGAACGGGGCTTGGCCTCTACCTCGTGCAGTGGATCGTCAAGAACCACGGGGGACACATCACCGTCGACAGCGAGCCGGGGAAGGGGAGTCGCTTCACTATACACCTCCCTGTCCGCATATAAAGAGTATAATACCTTCATAGCCGTTATAACGGTTCCCGCCTTCCCGATCATTCTTTCACTCTTGTAATGATGGATTAAGCCGTTTGTAAGGATGGCCTCCTAGATTTGTCTACAGACATTCGAAGAAAAGAAACACAACGGTTTGCTGTAGGAAGTCACTCTCTAATTTCTCTCTTCACCATCTTTCAGGAGTATTGTTATGGGTACGCAACAGCTTCTTCTCATCGTCCTCGGTGTCATCATCGTCGGTATCGCAGTGGTCGTCGGTATCAACATCTTCGGTACCAATGCCGAGCAGGCCAACAAGGATGCGATCACGCAGGACTGTCTCCGCATCGCGGCAGCCGCACAGGGCTACTTCCGCAAACCGACCATGCTTGGCGGCGGAAACAATGATTTCACCGGTATCACGATCGAGGATTGCGGCATGAGCGCCAACGCCGCTGGCGACGGTGAGAACGTGAACGGTACGTATGTCATCACGACGGCAGCCGGCACGGACTTCGTTGTCACAGGGACATCCGCAACAGATGCAACAAAAACCGTGGCGGTCACCGTGGATATGCTTGCGACCACGGATGACGATCGTGTCGGTGTGACCTACACTGGCTGGTAAGCAATAGTCATTTGTCCCACCGGACAATCGGACACTTGAAAACGGCCGCCGTCAGCAGTGACGGCGGCCGCTTTCGTATTGAGACGTGTCCCATGCATATCAGAGAACACGCTGTTTCCGACACGATGGCATCATTCTGTTGAAGACGCTCCGAATAGAATATTCATTGTATTGTAATGTGCGTGTCAGCCGAATGACAGGTTGCGAAGCAATATTGCGAGTTGCGCTGCCAGTGGAAGGAAAGTGGACAGGTTCATACTCATGATCGGAGGACGGTACAATGGGTACGCAGCAGCTTCTTCTCGTCGTTCTGGGGGTGATTATCGTCGGCGCGGCCGTCGCCATCGCGCTTTTCATTTTCGGGACGAACGCCGACCAGGCGAACAAGGATGCGTTGACGCAGGACTGCCTGCATCTCGCATCCGCGGCGCAGGGATACTTCAGTAAACCATCGATGCTGGGCGGGGGGAGCAATGCATTCGACGGACTGCGCATCACCGATTGCGGGATGCGAGACAACGGCAGCGGGGATGGGGAGAACCTCAGCGGCACATTTTCCATTCTCAAGGCAGAGGGACAGAATCTCACGATTCAAGCCATCTCGTCGAGCAATCCCGCACAAATGGTGACGCTCACACTCGATATGACGCAGCAGGCGGCAGAGGAACGCATTGAAATCCTCTATGACGGTTGGTGACGGATCCATGCGGGGACCGATAGTCACTCTCTTCCACCTTTCTCCTTTGTAATCCGCAGTTAAGTCTCTGTTAAGGTGCGCACGCTATCTTTCCGACAAGCCATGCAGCAGATCCGGTTCTTCATGCAGTGCTGCATCGCCCGGAAGTAGAAACAGAAAGGAAGGTCACATGGCGGATTTTCGATTCCAGGGCGTCGTTCCATCAGGGAAAATCATACAGGGAACGATAACGGCCAACAACGCCGCGGAAGCCAAGAAAAAGATTCAGGAGCTTTCAAAGGGACGATCATTTCGACTCGACAAACTTGAAAAACGAGCCGTCTTCATCTA
>JAFGKR010000261.1 GCA_016928515.1 Bacteroidota bacterium
CGCTCTCCGCTCCACGCTCTCCGCTCCACGCTCTCCGCTCCACGCGAAATCCATTGCCCCGCATGGATCCTCGTTGCTAACTTGTATGAATCCGCAGCAATCACGCGGGTATTTCCAAAACAGCAGACACAGCACATCCCATGATCAAACGCATCGCACACATCGGCATCGCAGTCAGGGAACTCGACACCGCACAGCAGGTTTTCCGGACGCTTCTGAACATCGCTCCCTCACATGTGGAGCGCGTTGAGGAACAGAAAGTGGACGTCAGCAGCTTTCATGTCGACGACACGAACCTGGAACTGACAGCCGGAATCTCGGAGGATTCCCCGATCAGCAAATTCATCGAGAAACGGGGAGAAGGCATTCATCACATGGCCTTCGAGGTTGACGATATCCACGCCGAGCTGGCGCGACTGAAGGCGGCCGGCGTCCGTCTCATAGATGAAGAACCCCGCATGGGTGCCGACCACTTTCTTGTCGCGTTCATTCATCCGAAAGCCGCAGGCGGCGTCCTTGTCGAACTCTGCCAGAAGGCGGAATGACCGATCACCCCATCTCTGACGATCTGCAGCGGAAACTGGAGAATCTTCCCCGTGCACCCGGCGTGTATCAGTTCCGGGACAGTGACGGGAAGATCATTTATGTGGGAAAGGCCAAAAGCCTTCGCAGTCGCGTCCGCTCGTATTTCCAGGAGAAGGGAACATTCGATCCGAAACGCGACATCCTGGTCTCCAGGATCGCCGATCTCGAATTGGTCGTTACCGACTCAGAGGTGGAAGCATTGCTGCTCGAGAACAATCTCATCAAGGAGCATGCTCCACGGTACAACATCCGGCTGAAAGACGACAAAAGCTATCCCTATATCGTTGTTACGAGCGAACCCTACCCGCGCATCTTCCCCACGCGCCGTATCGTCCGGGACGGCTCGCGCTACTACGGTCCCTACACCGACGTCAGAGCCATGCATCTGATGCTGCGTACGATCCGCAGCATCTTTCCCATCCGCAGCTGCGACTACCGCCTCGATGCGGAGATGATCCGGAGGGGCAAGGTGAAGCTCTGCCTGGATTATCACATCCAGAAATGCGAAGGCCCCTGCGAGGGACTGGTTTCACAGGACGACTACAACGCCATGATCGACCAGGTCGAGCAGCTCCTCAAGGGCAAGACCCGCACCCTTCAGAAACAGCTCGAGGCAGAGATGGAAGCGCTTGCTGCGCAGCTGGCTTTCGAGAAGGCCGCCAACCTGCGCAATCGTCTGCAGGCATTGAAAACCTATCAGGACCGGCAGAAAGTTGCCTCATCGGATTTCAGGGACAGGGATATCATCGCCCTGGCGCGGAAGGAAGGCGACGCCGTCGGCATCGTATTCCGTGTGCGCGATGGCAAAATCGTGGGAAAACAGCATTTTCCCTTCACGGGTGCCGAGATAGAGGACGACGCCGCAATCCTCGAACATCTCATCCATCGCTACTACACGAAAACCATGGACATCCCCGGAGAAATCGTCATCCCCGAGGAATTGGAGGCCACCGAGGCCTTGGAGAAATGGCTCGGCGACAGGGCGGGGATGAAGGTGGCTTTTACCATCCCTCGCATCGGCGACAAGATGAAGCTGCTGAACATGTGCCGGGCCAATGCGGGGTACATCCTCGATGACATCCTGCTGCAGAAGATGAAGGCGGAGAGCGCTCTTCCCAAAGCCGTGGAATTCTTGCAGAAGGATCTTCACCTCCCCGTTCCTCCGCGCCGCATCGAATGCTTCGACATCTCGCATTTCCAGGGAACGGATACCGTTGCCTCCATGGTCTCCTTCCTCGATGGCAAAGCACGAAAAAGCGAATACCGGAAATATGCCATTCGCGAAGTGGAAGGCGTCGACGACTTCGCCTCCATGCGGGAGGTGATTCGCCGTCGCTACACCCGCCTCATCGAAGAACAACAGCCCCTGCCTGACCTCATCGTCATCGACGGCGGCAAGGGACAACTCTCTTCGGCGGTCGAGGTGCTTCAGGAACTCGAACTTGCGAAGCAGCCGGTGATCGGACTGGCAAAACGCCTCGAAGAAGTGTTTGTGCCCGGCGAAAGTCTGCCGATGACCATGCCGAAAACATCACCCGGACTCAAGCTGCTGCAACGCATCCGCGACGAGGCACACCGCTTCGCCGTCACGTTCCACCGTGAACGGCGCGACAAGGCTACCCTGCAAACGCAACTCGAGGAAATCGAGGGTGTCGGACCGAAACGTGCACAGATCCTTCTCACTTCTTTCGGATCCGTTCGCGCGATCGCCGTGGCCTCGCTGGAAGATCTGGCCGCACAGGTGGGTTGGTCCACCGCGCGACAGGTTCACGGTTATTTTCGATCGGAAACCGAGACTGCGTCACTCGAAACCTCCGGGGATTCCTCCGCCGAGGAAACGGAGTCCACGACCGAGAAAGAATGACCCCCATGAAAACATCCATAGCCGGCATTCTCTGGCTGCTGACTTTCCTCATCCTTTCAATCGCTCCCCGTATATGCGCGCAACGCATCCCTGACGACAGCTTGCATGCGTTTATTCAGCGTGGGATAGAGCAATCCGGACAACAGCAGTACCGGGCGGCAATGCACACCTTCAATCGCGCGATCGCGGAGTATCCCCAGCATCCTGCCGGTTACATCAACAAGGCGATTCTGCTTCAGGTCATCTCACTCGATTTCGAAACGCCCGTGAGCATGCCGGAGTACAGAACCTTGCTCGATAAATCCGTTGCATTGGGAGAGCGCATGACGCAGCGAAGGGAAACTGCGGCCGAAGGGCTGTATTACATCGGAATGGCACAGAGCTACATCGCGTACTATCAGTTCCGGGACGGAAAGAACTGGATCAGCGGATTGTCGCATGGGCTGACTGCCACCGGCAAACTCGAAAACTGTCTCGAGCTGAACCCACGTGCCTACGACGCGATGACAGGAGTCGGAACGTACAAGTACTGGAAGAGCCGGAACATGTCTTTCCTCACCTGGACACCGCTTGTGGATGACGAGCGCGATGCGGGCATCAAGATGCTGCGTCTCGCCGAAACGAAGGCGCAGTACACAGCGCAGCAGGCCACAAATTCGCTCATCTGGATTTATATCGAGGAGGAACGCTGGCGAGATGCAATCGCATCGGCTCGTGGCATTCTGAAGCGATTTCCGAAGAACCGCCTGTTTCTCTGGGGACTCGCCTCCGCGGCTGAGGGAGCAGAAAACTGGCGTCTTGCGCGCGCGGCCTATGCGCGCATCCTCTCCTCCATCGATGAGGAAGTGACCGAAACACGTTATATCGACACGCAGGCACGTGCGAAAATCGCGCTCATGAGTTTTCGAGTGGGTGATCACACTACGGCAATGCGGGAAGGTCGCCGGGTTCTCGAGCGCCGTACTTCCTCCCTGTCCGGACTGACCGGTGACGCCGTCGATCGCATTGAACGTCGTTTCGAGGAACTCGACGGGATGATGGACGATCTCCGCTGAAATGCATCGGCCGCCACCCATCGTCATCGTTGACGATCCGGGTGACGGCCCGCATGCGATTCGGTGTGAATATTATTTCGCGAGAATCATTTTTCCCGTTTGCGTGTGTGTACCGATGGTGAGGACGGAGAAATAGGTACCACCGGGGAGATGGGCCGCATCGAAGGGGACGGAGATCGTCTCTCCCCTCATCACGGACGCGTTGAATACATCAGCCACTTTCTGGCCGAGAGCGTTGAACACCCGCAGGCATGCTATCCCGTCCTCCGGTGCGGAAAATGTCAGGACGGTCGACGGATTGAAGGGATTCGGGTAGTTCGTCATCATACTGCTCGGTTCACCCATGCTCACCTCCACGACCGGTGAATAGGAATCCTTCCCGTCCCGGTCGATTTGTCGGAGGCGATAATAGACCGAAGTTTCCGGAGCGTGATCATCGGCGTACAGGTAGGTCGATTCAGTGCTTTTTGTCCCCATGCCCTCGACGAAGCCGAGCAGTTCAAAGGGACCATCCTTCGTTCGTGCGCGTTCGATTTCAAATCCATGATTGTTGAGTTCCGTTGCAGTTTTCCACCGCAGCTCCACGCTGCGATCCTTCCGGCGTCCGGCGAACGCCACAAG
The DNA here is from genome assembly GCA_016928515.1 of Bacteroidota bacterium. GTDB lineage: Bacteria > Bacteroidota > Ignavibacteria > SZUA-365 > SZUA-365 > BM516. Next base: position 4,126 of record JAFGKR010000261.1, read on the forward strand.
TTCCACGGGAAGCGGTGCCGTCAGATCCGCGAGCGTGTAGCGATGATTCAGACTGGTCAGTCCGTCGAAATGGTAGGTAACGATGTTGCTGGTCACATTGACGTTACTGGTCGGGAGCTTGGTGAACTGGTCTTCGGTGGCGGTGTTCCACGCACCGTAGGCGAGCATCAACAGGTTTTCGTCGTTGCCGTTCATTTCCGCGTCCTTGTACTGCAGGCTCAGCGCATACATGAGCGCGGGCGGCGTGACATCCCCCGTGGTCAACCGGATGTCGTAACAGCGGGAGATCGCCTGTGCGTCGGGCGCCATTTTCCGCAGTACGAATTCATAGACTTCCGGTGCAGTGAATCCCGGTATCAGCAATGACGTGTTGGCGCCATTGAAGGTATATGTGCCGACGGTTTGGAGGGTACGTTGCACTGTCCCTATAATTTCTGCCGAGCCCAGCATGCTGGTCAACGGAGCGTTGGGAGCAAAGGTAAGGATATGTGTCCCCATATCGAGATCCTTCGCGAAGTTCGCGGTATGTCGTATGGTGAATGACGCGGAGGAAGAAAAAGTACCGTTTGCATTGCTGATGGTCAGGGAATGGAAATCCGGTGCACCGCTGATTGCGACGTTTTCGGCGTTGATAATCGTCGGAGCAGTACCGGCGGATCCGACGCTGTACGTCCCGCCGAGGGTACATGTCGACCCCACGGCCGACGTGCTGTGCGTCAGACCGCCGAGAAAGGTGTTGGTCCCTCCCGACAGGTTCACGACAGATCCCGTGACGGTCACCTGATCCGTGAACACATTTTCGTCTCCGCCGCTGCCGGTGATGCGGAACACACCACCGACATCCGTCTTCCCCGTGACATCGAAATCGTCTTCGATCGTAAGATCACCGTTCACGGAGACATCTCCGGCGATATTCGTCGCGGTGCGTACCAGCAGATCGTTGCCGCAGGTTGCATTCCCGCTGATACTGACGCTGTTCCCGTTCAACTGCACACTCGAGTTATGACCGCTGACAGTCAGGGCGTTCATGCCGACACTGCCCGACTGAACGAAGAGGGACGCATTGTCACCGGATAGTGACATTGTTCCATTGAACAGGACGGCACCGGCGTATGCGTTTGCGCCGACCGTGACACTGCTGTTCGTGTTCGTGAAGCTCACATTTCCGAAGGTCAGATTGCCGTCCCCCTCCGTGCCGTCGCCGATGGTAATCGAGCTGCCGCTGAAATTCACCGTTGCCGAGCTGAAATCCGTCGAGCCCGACCCGCCGATCGTTGTCCCCGTGAACGTGTACGTCCCCGTCCCCAGCGAGTGCAATCCCGTGCTGTTATTGATAAAGCTGCTACCACAGGTGACGTTTTTGTTGGAGTTGACGAACACACCGTTCTCTTCAATGTGGAATTCATTGCCGACACTCAACAGTGCATTGACGGTCTTGTTTCCGCTGCCTTTCAGCGTCAGCGAGTAATAATTCTTCGACGCGTCGATGGCCTGATTTCCGTTTGCGATATACTGCACATCGCTCCCGGAGAGCAAGGTGAGTGTCCCATACCCGGTATAATTGGTCGCGATGGAATAGCCACCAACACTGAGGATCCCACTCGAGAAAATACCGGTCGTGGCGTCGATAACCGTTGTCGACGGGAACGCAGAGGAAGGGAGCGGCAGGACATCACCTGATAACGCAGCGCTTCCGGCCACCCAGATACTACCGGATAAAATGCTGCCGACATACAGGTTTGCACCTCCGTCAAGATTGAGTGCACCACAGAGAATGTCACCATCGCAAAATGTGATGGACCCGCCGGATTTCACCGTCACGCTGGAGCCATATGCATCCAGTCCACCACCAAAACTGCTGATATTCATTGAACCGTTGATCGTGATCGGAGCACCCGTCGTGCTACTGTGGCACTCCAGAATTCCGCCAGATGTTATCTCCAACTCGCCATCAACCCTGACAAAGCGCTGCATTTTGAACTCCTCAATGCCGATATGGCCATTTCCCTCGATGATGAGTTTTCCGCCTGTCTGGATGGTGATAGATTGGAGGATGATGAACGAATAATTGAAGTCGAGGAGTACCGTTGTATTTGTAGCAATAGTTACTGTGGATCCAGTAAGTGGAGCTGACGCAGTCCCCCACGTCGCAACATCAGTCCATTTCCCTGACTGTTGAGATGTGTACTGACCGAATGTCATCCATGCATTCAACAGCAGTATGGCGAAGGAGATGATGATTGATTTCGATTTCATAATCTGTCCTCGAGACTGTTCCGAATTGGTGTGAGTTTATTTATTCCCTACGTGCCACTGGTGAGTATTTTGGACTGTTGTGGTGTTTTTTTTCAACTATATCAGGCGTGCGGAAAAATCTTTGGACATGTTCCCCTCATTCGTTACCCCTAATCTAGGGAGTGTATTCTTAACAGACAATTAAATCAGGAAATCTTACGAAATTGTAATAAAAACAGGCCCCTCCGTCAAACGGAAGGGCCTGCATCCATGA
>JAFGKR010000262.1 GCA_016928515.1 Bacteroidota bacterium
ATGCCCGTGTCGGCGGTCATGCGCAGCTCCGCGGGCATGCAGGAAATCAGGCGGTCGAAGTGCTGCCGAAAAGCTTCGTCCGTCACCGTCTCACAGAACTGGGCCGGGGATGTCGTCGTGAGTATACACAGCAAGGACAGAAAGTACAGGTTCAGGCGCATGCGACATCGACGAAATGAGACTTCCGAAAAAGTACGGAAAATTTGCACTGAGAAGTACCGTTCTCCCTCCGTGAGGTCCTCATGGGGCACATTCCGGATTCCATTCTACCGGGTGATCTGCAGCTGTCGTGGTGCGACCGCGGCGATACCGACCGCGCGAAGCAGATAGCTTCCAGGGATGAGCTTTCCTGTCGGGAGATGAAAGCCGTGCCATCCGGCTTCGCGCATCCCGAACTCCCGTCGCAGGACGACGCGTCCGAGCAGATCGGCCACTTCCAGAACGACGCTGTGCGTATTCTTGAGCTGAAGTTCGATGGTCACCGCGCCCTCAGCGGGATTGGGATAGACAGTAAGCCGCTCGCGGCCCGGAAGCGGTGCAGGCGCGCTGACGGATGTTGGACCGAACAGCATGTCAAACACCCATACGCCCGTTCCTCTCGTCCCGAGGAACAGTCCGAAGCGCGGCAGGCGGCTCATGGGAAGCGTGTCCATGAGCGCGACGGTCATGCAACTGATCTCCCGCGGTTCGTAGCCCACATCCGGGTAGATGCGATGCCAGCTGTCCCCGAGATCCGTACTGTGCAGGAGCGTGAATTCTCCTGATCCTGCCGCGTAGACATGTGACGGATTGAGGGGATCCGTGGCAAGTGCAATGATCCCTTTTGTATCCTGGTTCAGGACGAGCCGCCAATGCTTTCCGTTGTCCACTGTCCGGTACACGTCGCCCATGACGCTGATCCATGCCGTGTCGGGATGCCCCGGACTGACGGCGACGGCCGTCGCCCAGGACTGATCGGGTTCATGAAACGGAATCACTTTCCAGGTCTGTCCCTTGTCCGTGGAACGGAAGGCTGCCGCGTTCGTTAACTGGGTTCCCTGATACTCCGCTCCTGCCGCCCATGCATGATCGCCGAACCAGTGGGGAGTAACATCAATGTCGAGGACAAATGAAGGCGGACAGATCGTCTTCTCCCAGAAGAATCCACCGGGCCCACTGCGCACCGCGCCAGAATCCGTCCATGAGAGTAGTGGCTGGGGCGGCGTATGACCAGTAAAATAGAAGGATTCAAGTGCACTGATGCTCCATCGGTCTTCGCCCTTCCCGAGACCGCTGTCCGCTCGCACCCAATCTGCGGGAGCGGAACCAAATGCATAGAATTCGCGCCGCAGAAGCAAGGGACTGTCGGGAGGTGATCCCGGCCGCCAGTCGAAACCCGCGTAGAGATGCAGACCGTCCCGCGGACCGTAGCCCCAGTGCTGCACGCCGAGTGTCGTAATATCCGATGGAGGATCTAATGGCGGACCGATAAACTCCCATTTCCCTCCGTCATGCCAAGTCCATCCCTGGTATACCCCTTCTCCCTGTACTGCAGCGAACAGCAGATTCGCCGTCCCCGAAAACCAGCTGCCGTCCGCATCTCCCTGTTCTGCGGCGATCGCGTTGATGGTGCGGTCCTGCAATCCCACCGGCACAACCTGAGAGAGAAGAAGCGACGGAAACAGCATGCAAGACAGCAGCAGTGCCGCCTGCGGAAATACGGAGTATCCTGAAATCATCGGCATTCCTTTTCCTGTCTCGTCACTGAGAATTCACCAGAAACAGCAGTTGCGTGTTCATCCACTCGGTTCCTTCATCCACTCGGCTCCATTGTGTGTACGGACAAGATAACTCCCCGAAGGCAGATCTCCCGCGTCCATCGAAATGCACTGCGAACCCGGACGGCGGTTATCCGTCCGGATGGTCCGCAGCACACGACCGAACGGGAATCATCTCAAGAATCTCCGTGGTGATCGAAAAGGGCAGAGCAGCATTCGTATCAACAAACAGTATCGTATTTGTTTCCATTGGACCGTTACAGGTCCCGAATCGGTGGAGATCGCAGACTCCCATGAATGAGAAATCACCCTATACGCTTCTTCCAACGCATCGTCCTCCCACGCATCCCGGTGAGATGCTTCTCGAGGACTTTCTCAAGCCGCTCGAAATGACGCAGACGGAACTGGCTTCTCGAATCCACGTGTCATACCCTCGAATCAACGAGATTATTCATGGAAAACGAGGGATTTCTCCCGACACTGCACTGCGACTTGCGCGCCTGTTCGGTACGACTGCGCAGTTTTGGCTCAATAGCCAGCGGAACCGGGATCTCTGGCATGCACTGAAAGCAATCGATACGAACGTATTGAAATCCATCAAACCCATCGCCGCCTGAATCCACAGGGCAATTCCATTTCATCCAACCAGACCTTTCCCGAGGGATCATTCCGAACAGGAGACATCCGTAATTACGGAGATTGTGGATTGCATTTCTCCTGATTATGTGTATGTTAGGGCTGTAATCCTGTTTCGTTCTTTTCTCTCGACAATTTTTGCGTCCACCGCACCAACGTTTCGTGCCTGCAGCGCAGCGGACCTCCGTTGTGCAGGAGGTGCGTTCGATTCGTGCGTTGCGGCGAGCATCCCTCACACGGAAGGAGATCCCATATGAGACATAGATACGCCTTTTCTCTTCTGCTGGGCATCCTGCTGCATGTACTCTTCACATCCCAGCCTGCACTGTCTCAGTCGTACATGAGCCAGGCGGCGCAGCATGGTTTCACGTTGAAAAAGGTGGTCAGCGATACGGCCATCGCCACCGGACAGAGTTTCTCATACACTGTCTATTTTTCCATCCCCGCCGGCTCCATGGCGGTGACCATCACCGACGTGCTGCCGCCGGCGCTTTCCTTCCAGTCCATCAGCGTGACCTCCGCCTGCGGCTCGCCGACGGTGTCGGCGCCGGCGGTGAACAGCATGGGCGGAACGGTGTCGCTCACCTGGCCGTCGGTGCCCTCCGGATGTTCGGGGTCTTTTGTCGTCACCGTAAACTTCCCCAACGGCACGACCTGCGACGGCACGACCGCGCGAAACAACGTCTGCCTCACCGGTGAGATCGGATCCACGTTCGCCGACTTCTGCACCGGTTATGTCAGCACGCGTGCAATGGCCACGAATCCATGGAATATCGGAAAGTGGATTCTCGGTGCCGGATCCCAGCCGGGACCGTGCAACAAGATCACCGCGGACTCCGTCGTGACGTATCAGATCTGTGTGTGGAAAAACGTCGGCACGACCGGACAGCTCAACATGGAAAACGCTGTCGTCACCGACACGCTTCCGCCGGGAGCCATCCTGGTTCCCGGGAGCTCCAGCTGCGGCATGACACAGACGGGCAATGTCATCACGTGGAACATCGGTTCGCTCTCCGCCCTGTCGATGTACAACACGCAGTGCTGCACATTTGACGTTCTCTATCCTTCATCCATCTTCCCGACCGGGTCGCAGATCAATAACCGTGCGACTCTGCGCGGAGCTCTCGGCAGCGCCAATGCACCCTGCGGACCGGCGGTGCACAACAGCAACGAGACCTGCGTCGAGATCAAGCAGGTGACCAGCGCCACGTTCAGCAAGTATGCGTATACCAACGGACAGCCAGGCTGCGGCGGCATGTTCCGCATCTGGATCTGCAACAACGGAAGTCTGCCGATCAGTGCACTGACGGTCACGGACACGATTCCCGCCGCGCTGAGCGGACTATCGCTCGGGACGGTATCGAGCGGACTGAGCGCGTCACTCACCGGCAATATCCTGACAGCGACGCTATCCTCCCCGCTGGCGCCGACGCAGTGCCGCTATATCGAAATCAACTTCACCATCCCTTCGACGGCTACCACAGGTTCCACCATCACGAACTGTGCGTGGCTGAACTTCGCGGGACTCCCGCCGCAGCAAGCCTGCGCAGCGTTCACGGTGAACGCTCCCGCGCCGAATCCCTGCCTGTGGAAGGAAGTCTGCAACAAGCAGGCGTCCTACCAGCCGGGCGACGTGTTCCGCTACCGCCTGCGCGTGCAGAACATCGGCGGTCAGCCGATCACCGGCGCGACGATCACCGACGTGCTGAATCCGAACCTCCAGTTCGTGGGCAATCTCTCGTACTACACCGGCACGGCGTGGAACGCACCCTGTCAGACGACATCCAACTGGACCGGCGTGGGCTTCTCACAGTCGGGCCAGACACTGACGTTCACGCTGCCTCCCATCGCGGCGACCTGTCAGAACATCTTCTACAATTCCTGCGGGATGTACGGGTCATTCGGTGTGCCGTTCTATTTCATTGAATTCGACGTCAAGGTCAGCGACACCACTGCGCTCGGAAACATCCCGAACAATTTCTCCATCGCCGGCGGAAACCTGATCGGGGCGACGACATCCAACACGGATTACGTGAACGTCGTCGGTACTTCCGGCTTCTTCCTCGACAAGGCGGTGGCACCGGATACGACAAGCTGGGCATCGTCGGTGACGACCGCGGCATCCTCCACGGTGAATTACCGGCTGCAGCTCACAGTGGCACCGGGCAGTGTCGGTTTGCGACATGTCACGTTCGCGGATCTCCTGCCACGTGACAACGGCACCGCAGATCAGCTCATCCTTGGTCCCTGCAGTCCGCGCGGAAGCATTTTCGACGTGAGTTATCTTTCCACGGTCTCGACCACACCGCTGAGTACGGCGTACGGCAATCCGCTGAGTTTCGCCACGGTGAACAACTTCGCTCCCGCAGGAGCACCGGGTGCGATGTTCACGGGTGCCTGCGGCACGACCGGCATGTGGTCGAGCGGACTCAGTGCCGGGGATATGAACCTCGGCTGGTACTTCGGTTCGTCGCCGCTCGGTGCCGGGAATTCGGCGACATCGATATTCAGCGCTTCCGTCCCGCCTACCGCGGCACCGCCCGACAGCGCGTGTAACACCTTTGCGGCAAATGCGGCCGTACGACATCTGATCAACAGCAGCGTCATCAGCGATCAGCAGATCGGACCGCTGGAATCCGGTGCCGCCTGTGTTCTGGTGGACAAGGGTTCCACGGGCAAGGACACTTGTTTCTCCGTGCAGCTGCAATCCGTCACGTCCTCCGGTGTGAATGCCGTAGGTGAATGCGAGTACTCCGTTGTCGTTTCCGTGACGAATCCCGCATCCTCTCCGCTCAGCGGCTGGTTCGCTTCTGATCAGGGGAGCGTGACGCCGGGCTCGCTCTCCATTCCCTCCGGGACGAGCACACAGACGCTGACATTCACGGACACGGCGCCCGCGGACAACTTCGTCTGCATCCGTTACGGCATACTCGATGTGGTCGGGCAACGCATTCTCTGCGACAGCATCTGCTTCGATCTTCCGCCATGCGAAGAAAGCGATCCCTGCGATTCCGTCTCGGTGAAGCAGGCATCCACCACGTCGACCGGTGTGGACGGCGACGGCAACTGTACGTATACCGTTTCCCTCTCGATGAACAATACGGGAAGCAGTCCTATCCCTGTCTGGTTCGATTCGTTTACCGGGACCGTCTCACCTGCAGTCCTGACCGTTCCGACCGGCAGCAGCAC
>JAFGKR010000045.1 GCA_016928515.1 Bacteroidota bacterium
CTTGCATCTCCCGATGCTGCTTCCGAGGAAATCGTCACGCTCAGACTCATCGGACAGATTGCACGGGAGCAACAGTTCCCCCTGCTCCTCGACACGCTATTGCAGCTGTGTCTTGACAGAAACGATGTGCAGTCGAAACTTATCGCCTCTGACATTCTTGCCCGGGACAGTCTTTTTGCGGATGCACTCGGGATTCTGAACAGTTACAGTTTCGTCGGGAGCACTGACCTGATGAAACGCGCGTTGCTGCGCAAGGCCGTCCTGTATCCGCGAGCGGTAGATGGCGGATTTCGCCGCGGTCTCTCGGTGTGTGATTCCCTGCTGCAAATCGATCCACAGGATCCGATGATATCGGAATTCATTCGGCACTATCCGCTCCTGTACTGTGGCCTCAAACGGATCAGAGGAAATCAGATTCCAAAGAAATCCCTTACCCGGGTATTCGATCGCATCCTCCCCGAGGGATTCGGGATCTGGCCCAACTACCCCAATCCCTTCCGCGACGTCACGTCTTTCACCTTCAAGCTCGGGAAGGCAATGCATGTCCGGCTTACCATCCATGACGCGATGGGACGCGAGGTGGCGCTCCTCGCCGACACCGATTACACCCGCGGCGTGCATTCGCTCGTGCTGCGCAGCGCGCAAATGCCCAGCGGACTGTACTTCGCCCGTTTCGTCACCGACCAGGGCGTGATGCAACGGAAAATGCTGCTGTTGCGGTGATCACGGTTTCTCCATCCAGAACGGGAGCGGCCTGCGCACAACGTGTGCGAAGGCCGCTCCTATTGTATATCCCGGATGTTCCGGAATTCCTTTTCCCCGCCCGGGAAATATCGGGATGCCCGAGCAGTCGCTCACGGGGCGTTTTTGCTTCGTCATGGGCCGAGGTGTACTTCCGCATTTTCCTGCAGGCGTTGTTTTCGTACCTTTGTCAGGAGCTTCCCCGGGACGACCGATCCACTGCGGAACCACCCCTTTCCCTACGAGTAGAATACGTCTGTGAAATTTTTCGTCTGCGCTATACTGCTCGCGTTCGCCATGCCGCCCGGTGCATTGAACGCCCAGATTGAACCGGACAGCACGGCACGGGACCGTGGCGGTATCGTGCCCGACAGCACGGCGCGGGACACAGGCGGAGTCGTTTTAGACAGTACGGCGCGGGACACGGGTACCCTGGCGGATGACAGCACTGCGTCGCGTCCACCGCTGACCGTTGCGCAGAAGGACAGCCTCCGCCTCGCCATGGAGGACTCCCTGCGGCTGCGGGCAGATTCCCTGCGTTTCGAGGGCGACAGCGTGACGGTGTTCGCCACCAGCAACGAGGTGGACACCATCATCGTTTACAGTGCGAAGGATTCGGTGATCTACCTGCTCGACGACAAGAAAATGCACATGTACGAGAAAGGGAGTATCGACTACGGCGCGACAGCGGTGCGTGCAGACCGCATTACCATCAACTGGGATGCCTCCACGATCGAAGCACGCGGCGTGCCGGATACGACCGGAGAGGGAGGGATGATCGGCACGCCGGTGTTCCGCGAAGGAAGCGAGGAATACACGGGCGAGGAGATGACGTATAACTTCCGCACGAAGAAAGGCGTGATCACGAAGGGGGAAACCGCCATCGACGACGGCTTTTATCTCGGGGAACGCATCAAGCGCATCTCCGAGGATGAATATTTCATCAGTGGTGGACGCTACACCACCTGCGACAATCCGGATCACAAGCATTATTATTTCGGATCCGCGCAGATGAAATTCGTCCCGAACGAGGTGATCGTGGCGCGACCGATCACGTTTTACGTCGAAGACATCCCCCTGCTGTGGTTGCCGTTCGCGGTCATCCCGAGCAGCGGGGGACGCAGCTCCGGGATTATTTTTCCCTCTTTCGGTTCCGATCCCTCCCGCGGTCGCTACCTGAAAAACGGCGGCTACTACCTCGCCATGAGTGACTATTGGGATCTCTCGCTCACCGGGGATGTGTTTACGAAGGGCGGCTGGCTGGCGCGGGCGAACCTTCGCTATGCCCTGCGATACAATTTCTCGGGATCCGTCACCGCAAGTTACGGCCGGCAGAACCGGCAGATCGGCAACGTGTTTCGTCCGGATGATCCCATGCAGACGGAGTGGAGTCTGCAGATCAGCCACAACCAGGAAATCGATCCCACATCACGTATCACCGCGGATGTGAACATCCTCACGCAGGAGTACTACAACAGCTTCAGCACCAATCTGAACGACCTGCTGCGTACCAACGCCCGCTCAAGCGCCTCGTACTCGAAATCCTGGGAAGGAACGAACCGCAGCATCTCCGTCGGTCTGCAGCGCGACCAGGATTTGGTCAACGGCACCTCCACCACGACGCTTCCCGATATCCGCTTCAACCAGTCGCAGATCTATCCCTTTCGCGGCGACGGTGGGTTCGGTGATCAGGCCTGGTACGAGATGATCGGCTTCAGTTACTCCGGGCAGTTTCTCAACCGGCTTGAAACCAACGAGGTGCAGAAGTATGACGCCGCGCTCGACTCGACGGTCAGCGGGAAGGAAAACTTCGACCGCAGGGGAGTTCAGCATCGTATCAGCCTGATTTCCACACCGAAATTCGGCTACTTCACCATATCCCCCAGCTTCACCTACCAGGAACGCTGGTACGACCATCGCACCGAGCGCTTCTTCAACGAAGAGCGCCGTGTGCTCGATGCCCGTGACGCCGGTGGCTTCTTTGCCGTCCGCACATTCAATGCCGGCCTGAGCGCGAGCACCAAGCTGTACGGCATGTTCGAGCCCAACGCCCTCGGTATCATCGGATTCCGGCATACGCTGCAGCCGTCGGTGTCCTACAGCTGGAATCCCGATTTCTCGAAGGAATCCTGGGGCTACTACCAGAGCTATACCGACAGTACCGGCCAAGATGTTCGCTACGATCCGTATACCGGATACAGCTACCTGCCGGGGGAGGTGTTCGGTGGTGTCGGCTCCGGCGAGTCGCAGACCATGGGCTTGCGGCTCTCCAACATTTTCGAGATGAAGCTCGATCCGCTCGCGGACGACAGCACGCAGACGCCGCGGAAATTTCAGCTCTTCACCCTCGACGCCTCGACGAACTACAACTTCGTCAAGGACAGCATGCGGCTCGGGAATCTGAGTCTCAGCTACCGCACGAGCATACAAAACCTGCTCGAACTGCAGGGAGGAGCGACGTTCTCGCCATACGTGTTCATCAGGGACAGGCAGGAAGTGGATGATGACGGAACGCTTCGCACCATCACCGGTCGCGAGATCGGACAGTACATGTGGGAGGCGGGACAGGGGCCGGCCCGACTGACGGAATTCAATATCCGACTCAATACATCGCTGTCGCATACCATGTTCAAGAGCGAGAAAGAGGAAGCGACAGATCAGGGAGCCGGGAGCGACGAAGAAGAGGAGGACACGGGACGCAGCCGGCGTCGCTCCTCCGCGATCGATCTGGATGCACCCTATAATTTCAGTATTCCGTGGAATCTCTCGCTCGGATACGACTACCGCGTCTCGCGCTTCAATCCCGATCGGGAGACGCGCAATTCGAATCTCCGCGCCAACATGACATTCAGCCTGACGCCCAGCTGGCATTTCACCGTCAGCGGTTACTACGATATCTTCAACAAGGAACTCGGCGCGCCGTCCATCAACATTCGCAAGGACCTCCATTGCTGGGAGATGGACTTCCAGTGGGTCCCCGGCGGTGTGTACCGCAGCTTTTTCTTCGTGCTGCGTCTCAAATCACCCCAGCTGCAGGACATCAAACTCGAGAAGCGCGGCAGTGACCGGGCCGTGTATTGACAACCTCCCTGACGAATCCGCAGAGGATGTCCTCACAAAGGTGAACTCGCTGGTACGGCTGTCCCGAGGGACTTTTCAAATTTGAATCATTTCTCGTGTCCATGCATCTCATGCAGGGTGGCGGTGATTTCGCATTGCCGTCGGCGACGGAACTTCGTATTTTGAAACTTTACATCGAATTTTCGCTACTTACCATCCCATGGCACCATGAAACGACTGTACACGCTCCCTCTCCTCGCCATCTTCTCGGTAGTACTCCTCACACCGCTTCACGCCCAGGAAGCCGCAACGTGGTCGGCCAGAGCCGCCACCGCAGTGGTACAGGTAGGCAGTACCGTGGACGTAAAGGTCACGGCGGATGTCAACAAGGGGTGGCACATTTATTCCGTCACGCCGATGGAGGAAGGACCAGTTCCCACCGAAATCGATTTCGCGGCGAATTCACCGTTCGTTCGCTCCGGCAGTGTCCGTCAGCCGAAACCCATCGTCAAATACGACGAGGCCTTCGGTATCGATACGGAATATTTCGATGATGACGTGACGTTCACGCTCACCGCAAAGGTGAAGAAGGATGCGAAGCCGGGGAAGCAGAAGGTTGTCGTTGAGGTCACGTTCATGGCATGCAACGACCGCATGTGCCTGCCGCCGAAAACGGTGGAAGTGCCTTTCGACATCACGATCGAAGCGGCATCCGCTGCAGCGGAACAGACGACCGATGAAAGTGCCATGACCGCGGAAAAGGGAGCGGAAGGGACGGAAGAATCATCCGGAACAGCGACGACGGAGGAAACGGAGCAGTCCGCCGCTGCGGGTCAGACAGGGGAAGAGGAATCGCTCGGATACGGCGATGAACGGGATGTGGAAAAGGCCAAGGAAGAAGGGCTCTGGGCGTATATCGGATTGGCGATGTCCGTCGGCGCTCTGGCACTGCTCACACCATGCGTATTCCCGATGATTCCAATCACCGTGAGTTTTTTCACGAAGCGCGAGGCTGCCACGCGCTTCCAGTCTGTGCGTGATGCCCTTATCTATTCTTTCGGCATCATCTTTACCTTCACAGGACTGGGGATACTTCTGGCTCTGATATTCGGGGCGTCTGGTATCAATCAGTTCGCGGCGAATCCGTGGATGAACATTCTTATCGCCCTTGTGTTCATCGTGTTCGCGCTGAACCTGTTCGGCCTGTTCGAAATCGTCATCCCTTCCGGCATCCTGACCAAGCTCACGGTCGCCTCCGGCAGCGGACAGGGCATCACGAGCCTTCTGCTGATGGGTCTCACCTTCACATTGACCAGTTTCACCTGCACGGTGCCGTTTGTCGGTACGGTGATGGTTGCGGCCGCAAAAGGAGAGATCTGGTGGTCCATCGTCGGGATGCTGGCCTTCTCCACGGTCTTCGCACTGCCGTTCTTCCTGCTTGCGCTGTTCCCGTCCTGGCTCAAGTCCATGCCGAAAAGTGGTGGCTGGCTGAATTCCGTCAAGGTCGTCATGGGCTTCCTCGAACTCGCGGCGGCGATGAAATTCATCTCCAACGTCGATCTGATCTGGGGCATCGGCGTGCTCAGCCGTGATCTCTTTCTCAGCTTCTGGGTCGGAATCGGCATCCTGATCACCGTTTACCTGCTTGGGAAATTCCAGCTGCCACATGACAGCCCGCTCGAGAAGGTCGGTGTGGTGCGTATGATGTGGGCGGTGTTTTTCCTCGGTATCTCCGTGTACCTGTACACGGGCCTGAACGACAGGCCTCTGGGTGAACTTGATGCGTTTCTTCCACCCATGCATTATCAGGAGACGATTCAGTCCGCCTCAATGGGAGCGGCCGTTGGTGGAGGGACGACAAGCGGGCACGCGAAATCCGGGGAGCGATGGTACTCGGATTACGACAGTGCTCTGAAGGCGGCACAGGAGGAGGGGAAACCGGTCTTTCTCGATTTCACCGGCTTTGCGTGCACAAACTGCCGGTGGATGGAAGCGAATATCTTTCCGCGTTCCGATGTGACGGTTCTGTTCGAGGAGTATATTCTCCTGCGTCTCTACACGGACGGGCAGGGAGAGATCTACGATCGGAACCGCGAGTTTCAGGAAACGCGTTTCGGCACGGTTGCGCTTCCGCTGTACGTGACCCTGATGCCGGACGGTGAAAAGCTCGACGCCTTTCCGGGAATGACCCGCAAGCCACAGGAATTTGTGCGTTTTCTGGAGGAAGGGCTGCGCAAGTTCGCAAAGGGACAGAGTGTGGCGGTGAGATGAGAGAGCTTCTCTGAGTCGCCAGGTCACCGGGTTCCGAACAAGAGAGAGAGCTTCTCCGAGTCCCCAAGTCACCGGGTTCCGAACCAGAGAGAGCGGTTCTCTGAGTCGCCAGGTCACCGGGCTCCGAGATCAGAGAGGAGCTTCAGGAAACCCCTTTTCCCGTATGGCGAAACGGGGTTTTTTGCCATTTCTTTTGTACTTTATTTGTCCTGAAACTCCCTCAGCCCGTGGCGATTCCGGGACGCATTCGCGCTTTTTGGAGCAGTCTGTCGATGTCGAACACCCCCTCTCGCAAGAAAGACCATGTTGATCTCTGCGTGAACGAACAGGTTTCTTTCCGCGAGAAATCCAATGGTCTGGAGGAGTGGTGCTTCCCTCACAATGCACTGCCGGAACTCAACGTCGAGGAAATCGATCCCTCCGTCGAATTTCTGGGCAAACGACTCTCGTTTCCGCTGCTGATTTCCGGGATGACGGGCGGTTACGAAGAGGCACAACGCATCAATAGCGGTCTTGCCGAGGTGGCGGAGGATCTGCGCCTTGCGATCGGTGCCGGGAGCATGCGTCAGGCACTGGAAAACGACCTCTATCACGAATCCTACCGCATCATGCGCCGCAATGCGCCCACGATTCCGATTCTTGCGAATATCGGTGCGGTCGAGGTCGCAGCGATGGAAGACGCGCGTCCCGCGCAATACCTGGTGGATCTGCTTGAGGCCGATGCCATGGTGGTGCACACAAACCCTCTGCAGGAATTCCTCCAACCCGAAGGCGAGGCACATTTCCGCGGCGTGCTCAAAGGACTCGAACTGCTCAGTCGTGAACTCCCCGTCCCGGTGATTCTCAAGGAAGTCGGTGCGGGCATATCGCGCGAGGTGGCGATGCGCGCCCACGAGGCCGGTGTGCAGTGGATAGACGTGGCCGGTGCAGGAGGAACCAGCTGGGCTGGCGTGGAGATGCTCCGCCGCGCTGACGGCTGCGAAATCTCGCAGGAATTCTGGGATTGGGGCATCCCGACGGCGCTGGCGCTCGAAGAACTGCGCATCAATCGTCCCCCGGACATGCATGTGATTGCTTCAGGAGGGATCGTCGACGGGGTGATGATCGCAAAATGCATCGCTCTCGGCGCGGATCTCGCCGGATCAGCGCGTCCCCTGCTTACCGCGTTGATCAAGGAAGGAGAAGATGCTCTGCGAAAACGGCTCTGCGGCTGGAAACGAGATCTTGTCGGGGTTATGTTTCTCACCGGTGCGGCGGATATCTCCCGTCTCCGCCGGAAACCGATCTGCAAACGCAATGAATGCTGACCCATGAATGAATTCCTCGAGCGGTACACCGCATACCGCGAATTGATCGACCGCCGACTTTCCAATGTCATCGACCGGGACGAACCGGTAACCATGTACGAACCGGCCCGGTACGTGCTCAGCGGAGGAGGCAAACGTATACGACCCGTCCTGGTGATGCTTGCCTGTCAGGCCGCCGGCGGCGATCCCATGGATGCCGTCGATGCGGGCGTTGCCGTGGAAATCCTTCACAACTTCACACTCGTGCACGACGATATCATGGACCGCGCCGACACCCGCCGCGGACGCGAGACCGTTCACCGCAAGTGGGATGAAAATATCGCCATCCTCGTCGGTGACGAACTGATGGGGATCGCCTACAAGACCCTGCTCAATACGGAACGGGGCGATGTCCGTGCGCTCACGCGTGTGTTCACCGAAGGAGTCATCGAGGTCTGCGAGGGGCAGAGCTACGACAAGGAATTCGAGGCGCTGCCTTCCGTCACGGAAGAGCAGTACCTGATGATGATCGGCAAAAAAACCGGTTGGCTGGTCGCGATCTCTGCGGAAATGGGTGCCATCATCGCCGGTGCCGACGCTGCACAGACCGCCGCACTTGTCGAGTACGGCCGCTGCGTGGGACGTGCCTTTCAGGTTCAGGACGACCTTCTTGACGTTGTCGCCGACAAGAAGACCTTTGGTAAGCCGATAGGCGGGGATATCATAGAGGGAAAGAAGACGTTTCTGCTTGTGCATGCGCTCTCCGGCGCAACCGGTGAAGATCTCGACCTCCTGCACGCGGTCGCGACGCACACGGCACCGGCGGTGGAACTCGTGGAGCGCGTGACGGCAGTGTATGAGAAACTGGGTGTGCTGGAAGACGCACGGAAAAAAATCCAGAAAGACACGTCGGCCGCTCTGCAGGCCCTGGAACGACTCGACGACAACCAGGGTCGCCGTATGCTCGCCTGGTTCGCCGAAATGCTTCTGGAACGGCAGTACTGATCCGGATGATCGAACGGGAGATCACCATAAAAAATCGAACCGGCCTGCACACTCGTCCTGCGGCAGCCCTGGTGAAAACGGCAGCCGGTTTCGTTTCGGAATTCTACATTAAAAAAAATGATTTCGAGATCAACGGAAAAAGCATCATCGGTGTCATGACCCTTGCCGCAGAACAGGGATCCACACTCGTGCTTACGTTCGACGGCGAGGATGAACAGGAGATGGCGGCTGCGATCGTCGGACTGTTCGAAGACGGCTTCGGGGAACTGGAACACTGAATCACAGACACAGCACGGATCTGCGTATGGCGAAACAGGAAATCATTCTCAAGGGACTTCCGGCTTCAGGAGGTATCGCAATCGGTCCGGCATACGTGTACGAAAGAGAAGAAGTATACGTCTCCCAGCGCATTCTCACCGAGAACGAAGTTGAGAGAGAGCTGCACCTGCTCGAAGAAGCCATGATGCGCTCGCGTCATCAGCTCGAAAAGATAGCCACATTCGCTCGCGAGACGCTGGACAGCGACGCCGCACAGATTTTCGAAGGGCAGTTGCTGATGCTCGATGATCCGGAGATGCGCAAGGCTCTGGACCAGCGACTCCGCCACGAGAAGAAGAACGCTGATTTCCTGATATACGATGAATTAAAGAAATACCGGGCGATGCTCAACGAAAGCCGGAACGAGCTGCTTCGCGAACGGATGGTAGACATCGACGAAGTCGGTCAGCGCATCATTCGCAATCTGCAGAAAAAACGTTTGCACTCGACGGTGGAGGGGGAACACGTCATCATCGCAAATTCACTCACACCATCCGATACCCTGCTGTTCAGCCGGAATGACGTCTTGGGTTTCGCCACCGACCTCGGCGGTATCACCTCACACGCCGCCATCCTCTCGCGCTCGCTGAAAATTCCCGCGGTCACCGCGTTGCACACCGTTACGGCAATGGTGGAAACCGGTGACGAGGTGATCATCGACGGCCAGAGAGGACTACTGATCATCAACCCCTGCGATGAGCACCGCCTTGACTACCATCGCAAAATCAAACGCATCGAACGCTTCGAGAGCGAACTCAAGGGATTGGTCGACCTCCCCTCTGTGACGCAGGACGGCCACAAGGTGGAGCTTTCCGCAAATGCGGAGTTCATCAATGAACTCGAGTACGTCGTCACGCAGGGATCCAAGGGTATCGGACTCTACCGGACCGAGCATTTGTATATCGAGAAAGGGGATTTCCCTTCCGAGCAGGAACAGTACATTGAATACAGTGAAATCGCTCACATGATGTATCCCCAACAGGTCATTTTCAGGACCTTCGACATCGGTGGCGACAAACTGCTGGATTCGGCCGTGAAGGAGTCGAACCCGTTCCTCGGCTGGCGGGGCATTCGCATGATGCTCGACAAGCCCGTGATCTTCCGCCAGCAGTTGCGTGCCATGCTTCGCGCCTCGACGATGAAAAACATCAAGATCATGTTTCCCATGATATCCGGTGTGGCGGAACTTCGCGAAGTGCTCAACATGCTCGAAGACGTTCGCGGTGAACTGCGTGACGAGGGCATCTCGTTCGATGAATCCATGCAGATCGGCCTGATGATCGAGGTTCCTTCGGCAGTGTTCGTCGCGGATGAACTCGCACAGCATGTGGATTTCTTCAGTATTGGCACAAACGACCTGGTGCAGTACCTCATGGCGGTGGATCGGAACAATGAATTGATAGCGGATCTCTACCAGGAATTGCATCCCGCCGTCCTGCGGGCGATCAAGATTACGATCGACACCGGGCATCGACACGGTCTCTGGGTGGGGATGTGCGGGGAAATGGCCGGGAATCCTCTTGCGACGGTCCTCCTTCTCGGTTTGGGGCTGGATGAATTTTCCATGGTCCCTTCGGTCATTCCCGAAGTGAAGAAAATCATCCGCTCGACGACGTACACCGAAGCGAAGGGAATTGCACAGGAGGTTCTGCAGAAATCCAACTCGCTCGATATTCGTACCTTTCTGACCGAATATATGGAACAGCGGTATCCGGAGTTGCTTGTCGGCATGTTGAACGGAGACAATGGAGTAGTACATGAGTGATATGATCCGCATAGACGATACGAACTGCCGCGGTTTCCTTGCTGACGACGCGCTCTCCGCTGCCCGCAACCGTGTTGCTGAAGCGTTGGCAACTCTGCAGTCGCGCAGCGGGCCGGGCAGCGATTTCCTCGGATGGGTGGATCTCCCCGTACAGGCACGCGAAGCACTTCCACCGCTGCTTGAAACAGCCGAGGAAATCCGTGCACAATCCGACGTGCTCGTCGTCGTGGGTATCGGGGGCTCGTATCTCGGTGCCCGGGCGGTGATCGAAGCTCTTCGTCCTCCCTTCGGCGGGGATGATCTTTCGATACTGTATGCCGGACACCACATTGACGGCGGGTATCTCAGCGCGATGCTCGATCATCTCGAAGGGCGGCGCGTGAGCATCAATGTCATTTCCAAATCGGGCACGACGACCGAACCGGCAATCGCCTTTCGCATCCTTCGCCGGTGGATGGAGGATCGGTACGGGAAAGCGGAAGCCGCACGCCGCATTTTCGCAACAACGGATGCCCGAAAAGGCGCGCTGCGGACATTGGCGGATGAAGAGGGATATCGCAGCTTCGTCATTCCCGATGACGTCGGCGGGCGTTTCTCCGTCTTTACACCCGTGGGACTGCTGCCGATCGCCGCCGCCGGTGTGAATGCCGCTGCCCTGCTCGACGGCGCCATCGCCATGCGCGGGAAATGCGGCTTCCGTGATCCGCACGCCAATCCCGCTTTCGCGTATGCCGTGCTGCGCGATGCACTGTATCACTCGGGACAATCCGTCGAAGTCCTCGCGTCTTTCCACCCGCAACTCCAATACATTACCGAATGGTGGAAGCAGCTGTTCGGCGAGAGCGAAGGGAAAGACGGTCGGGGCCTTTTCCCGGCGGCCGTGACGAATACCACCGATCTGCATTCGATGGGGCAGTACATTCAGGACGGTCAACGGATGTTGTTCGAAACCTTCCTGTTTTCCGATATCGCTGAAGTGGACATCGCACTTCCGGTATCTGATGACGACACCGACGGCCTGCGCTATCTTGCCGGACGGACCCTGGCGGATGTGAACCGGCAGGCGATGCGGGGCACGGCGCTCGCGCATCTGTCGGGCGGAGTTCCGAACGCGCTGATCACCCTCTCTTCCATCAGTCCGGCATCGATCGGTGCGCTGTTGTATTTTTTCGAAACGGCGGTCGCGCTCAGCGGCTACGCCCTGGGCGTCAATCCCTTCGACCAGCCCGGTGTCGAGGAATACAAGCGGAATATGTTCGCCCTGCTGCGCAAACCCGGCTTCGAGCAGTTGCATGACGAATTGACGGCAAGGCTCGGAGGACTTTCATGAGCAGCATCGATTACGCCGCGCGCGTCTCCAGTCTCGACTCGCATGACATGTACAGCGTTCTGTGTGATTATCCGCAACAGGTTCGCACCGGCATGGACATCGGAAACACCGTCAATCTCACCGCTATCGATGCACGCCGGATCAGACGGATGGTCATCTGCGGAATGGGCGGCTCGGCGATCGGTGGAGACGTGCTGCGCGTATACGCCGAAGCGCTGTCACCGATTCCGATCGTGGTGATCCGCGGATACGGTGTCCCGGCCTTCGTCGGCGAAGACACGCTGGTCGCCGTACTCAGCTATTCCGGCGGTACCGAAGAATCTCTTGCTGCCTATGACGACGCCCGGGCGCGCGGGGCACAGTGCCTGGTCATAACATCCGGCGGAACATTGCTCGTCCGGGCCGAGTCGGAAGGAGTACCGGTCGCGCTCATTCCCGGTGGACTCGCCCCACGATGCGCACTCGGATACCTGTTCTTCCCGTTGCTCATGATCGCGGCGCGGCTCGACGTGCTCGACATCCAGCAATCGACGCTCACCAGCCTTATCGAGATGCTGGAAACCGCGACGAGGGAATACGCCGATTATCTGGATCGGGACAATCAGGCCATCGTGATCGCAGAGAAACTTGTTGGGCGGTTACCTGTATTGTATGCTGCACAGACGGGACTCGAGGCCGTGCTCGTTCGCTGGCGCTGCCAGATCGAGGAGAATGCGAAGATGCTGGCCTACAGCAATGTCTTTCCAGAGATGAATCACAACGAAATTGT
Source organism: Bacteroidota bacterium (assembly GCA_016928515.1). Classification (GTDB taxonomy): domain Bacteria; phylum Bacteroidota; class Ignavibacteria; order SZUA-365; family SZUA-365; genus BM516. The sequence continues at coordinate 12,546 of JAFGKR010000045.1, forward strand.
CGGCTGGGAACAGAATCCGGACCTTCTTCGCCGCATTGCCGTCCTCGTTCTGCATGACCGCGATGATGCGCCCCAGATACGCAGGCGCATCAGCGTGACGCTGGATATCATTCGTCCGATGGCCGCGGATATCATCGAAATCCATGCGCGGGAGGAATCCGCGCTCGCACGTGTACTGGGATTGATTTGCCTCGGGGACTGGGTGAGTTTTTATCTCGCCATGGCGACAGGTGTCGATCCGTATCCGATCGAGAACATCAACCGACTGAAAGCAGCATTGACGTGACGGTGATACGCTCACATCGATCCTGCCGGGCTGTGTCCCTGCGCAGGCCGTGGCGGAATCGTTCCGGTCTCCTGCTGCATATTCTCTTCCCGGTGATCCTGCTCCTCCCGGTCGTCACCGCTCCCGTATCCGCCCAATTTCTGCCATTCGGACGCAACAAGATAGCCTATACCGAATTCGACTGGCGCATCCTCCGCACCGAGCATTTCGATATCTATTACTATCCCGAGATGCAGGAGCTTGCCGGCAGGGGCGCCCACTTTGCCGAAGAGAGTTATCTCGCGCTCGAGCGCACATTCAATTTCACCATACTTCATCGCATTCCACTGATTTTCTACAGCTCGTCGATTCATTTCCAGCAGACGAACGTGACCCCGGGCTTCATCCCCGAAGGTGTGGGGGGATTCTTCGAATTTCTGAAAGGGCGGGTGGTGATCCCGAGTCAGGGATCAATGGAGCAGTTTCGTCACGTCATCAAGCACGAACTGGTGCATGTGTTCATGCACAACAAGCTCGAGCACGTCCTGCGCAAGCACGGCCAGCGCGCCGATCGCTACCTGCCGCTGTGGTTCGTCGAAGGATTGGCGGAGTATTATTCCACGGCATGGGACAGCCAGGCCGAGATGGTGCTGCGTGATGCGGTGCTGAACGGGTATTTTGCACCGCTCTCGCGGATCTGGGCGATCAGCGGCAGCTTCCTGATGTACAAGGAGGGACAGGATGCGCTCGAATTCATCGCGCGGACCATGGGTGAGGAGAAAATCATACAGCTGGTCGATAATTTCTGGATGTCGGAGAATTTCAGCGAGGTGATGAGGTGGACGCTCGGCATGTCCGTTGAGGAATTTGACCGCGCCTGGGTGCGCGATCTGAAGAGACGTATCTATCCGCTGGTGGAGACGCATGACCGTCCCTCGGATGTCGGCCATACGATCGTGCCGAGAGGATTCAATGCAAAGCCTGTCTACTTTCGGCGCGGGGATTCCTCGTACGTCGTATACATCGCCAACAACACCGGCTATGGCGGCCTCTATATGAAATCCCTTTCCGGCGGGGAGGAGCGACGCCTGATCGAAGGGGAAAAAACGGATTCCTTCGAAACTTTCCATCTTTTCGGTCCACGCATGGCGGTGAATATCCATGGTATACTTGCCTTTGTCACCAAGAGCGGCGAAACGGACGTGCTGCATCTGTACGATCTGAATCGGGAGCGGCTCGCGGGCACACTGGCATTCAATGACCTCGTCATGATCGGTTCACCTTCCTGGTCACCGGACGGTGACCGGATCGTTTTTGCCGCCCTGAATACGGAGGGTGAGAACGACTTGTACATCCTCGATCCGGATGCGCACACACTGCAACAGCTCACCGCTGATTTTTACGACGATCGGGATCCTGCCTGGTCTCCCGATGGTACGCGGATAGTGTTCAGTTCCGACCGCGGATTTCTCGGCGCCCGGGGAGTGCATCATCTGTACCTTGTCGATCTCGAAGACGGAGACATCCGTTCCCTGACACAGGACAGCTGCAGTTTCATCTCTCCGTCATGGTCGTCAGACGGTCGTCATGTCGTGTGCACGTCAGATCGTGATGGGACACACAATCTGTATGTCATCACCGTCGACGACGAAATCCCGGTGCTTCCGCCGGTGCGGCAGGTGTCGCACTTCACCACCGCCGCCTTCGATCCGGTCTGGACACCCGACGGCGACCTGCTCTATTCGGCTTACGATGGTTTCAACTTCGGAATCCTCGGTCTTCGTGACGTGTCGGCGCGTCTGGATTCCTTTCAAACCGTTCTCGAGCCACGCCTTCCGTTCCGATCGGAGCGGTGGGAGGTTCCGCAAATCGAGGGAGAGACCGCGGAGTCTCCGCTCGTCTATGAGAAGCGCTACCAGGTCGATATCGCCCAGAGCGCCATTTCCACCGATCCCGTTTTCGGTACATTGGGCGGAGCGGTGCTCAGCATGAGCGACGTTCTCGGCGACGACCGCTACTATTTCATGATCTACAACACTGCCCAAACGTCCAGTGAGTTTTTTTCCAGTTTCAATTTTGCAATCTCGCGAGTATCACTCGGCCGCACGACCCCCTACAGCTATGGTGTGTTTCACTATGCCGGACGGCGATACGACCTGCTCGATCCCGATCTGTACTTCAACGAGCGCGCTTATGGCGGCTACTTCGCGGCGGCCTTCCCACTGTCGAAATTCCGCCGTCTCGAAGGTTCGGTGAGCTTCAGCAATTCCGACAAAGAGAGCATTGCGGAGATCCGCCAGAGAAAGGCCTTGCTGCTGACGAACTCCGTCTCCTATGTGAAGGACAATGCACTGTATTACTGGACCGGCCCGATCGACGGGAATCGCTTCAATCTGACGCTGTCATACACCACCGATCTCCGCTATTCGAATGTGAATTATTATTCGGTGATGGTGGATTACCGGCGATACTTTCGTCTCACCCTGCGGTCAACCATTGCCTCGCGCTTCGAATTTCTCTATAACCATGGGAAAGAGGCACGCCGCTATTTCCTCGGCGGGAGTTGGGATCTGAGGGGATGGCCACGCTGGAGCATCCGCGGCACCAAACGCTGGTTGACCAGCCATGAACTCCGTTTCCCTCTGCTCGATCGTGTCGGGCTGGATTTCCCCTTCGGCTCCATCAACCTGGGGATTCTTCGCGGTGCAGTATTTTTCGATGCCGGAAATTCCTGGGATACGGAGTACGGCAGCACCCTCGGAAGCGTCGGCACTGGACTGCGGCTGAGTCTGTTCGGTATCCTCGTACTGCGCTATGACATCGGCAAGCGCATCGAAAACAATTTTACACGTTTCCAGGACGGGCTCTTTCAGCAGTTTTTCTTCGGTTGGGATTTCTGATGCGTGCGCTACTGCCGATCATATCGTTTCTGCTCACCGCATGCGGGTCCGTCCATCACATGGAACCGTTGCTTTCGTCCGGGCCGTGGGACTGGCCACAGCAGGGAGGAGGCGCGGAACGGCACTTCGTTGTCCCGTCATTCCCGTCCGCTTCGGGACGGACGACAACGCAAGCGACATGGGAATTCTCGCTCGATGGTACTGCGGGGACGGCAGGTCCGCTGCTCATCGGAGACGTGCTTCTGTTTCCGTCGGTCGGCGGCGTCGTCGAAGCGGTTCGATTGTCGGATGCGAAGACGCTTGCGGAGTTCGATTGTGATTGGTACATCGCCGGCACACCGGCGCTCCTGGGGTCGTCCCTGTTCATTGCGACGATCGGAGGCACGTCGCTGCTCTACTGCTTCGACATCACGAGCGGGGAGTTGCAGTGGTCACGGATGTTTGAAGCGGTGCATGCCGCAGTCTGCGCGCATCGACACCATGTCTTCGTCGCCGGCGCTCGGGGTACGGTTGCGCGATTCGCTCCAGGTGATTCCGTGGAAATATGGAAAGTGCAACTCACCGGACCCGCACGTGCCGCACCGGCCGCGTCTGATACCGTCCTTGTCGTCGGCACGGAAACCGGGGACGTTTTCGGCTTGTCCACGGAGACGGGGCGTATCCTCTGGCGCGTCCCGACATTTGCAGCGGTGCAGGCAGGGCCTGTGATTGCCGGCGGTGTCGTCATCGCATCGAATCGGAAAGGCATTGTGCACGCGCTCGATCTTCATTCCGGGACAGTCGTGTGGACGTATGAATGTGGTGTTCCGGTGTATCATTCTCCGGCGGTTCGTGCGGGGAAACTGCTGCTCCCCGTATCATCAGGCGACCTTCTTCTGCTCGATTTGCACGATGGTCGTCTCCTCCGCACGTACACGATCAATGCATTGCCGGGCGCATCGCCACTGCTCTCGGAAATGCACGCGTGGCAGCTTGCGAGGAACGGCAACCTGTACCGCGTGGATGTTCAGAGCGGGGATGTTCACATCGTGCACAAACTTCCTGCAGGCAGTGAGACACCGCCTGTGATGACTCCCGCAGGCATCCTGCTTGTCGACCAGGATGGGGAAGCGATCATCGTGGAGGTCCAATGAGCACGCGCAGCATCCGACAGATCGTCCTCGTCGTTGCCATCCCGCTGTCTTTCTGCATCATGGTCCCGGCCGCTGTTGCACAGGACATCGACCCACCCCTTTCCGGAAAGATCAACATCGACTCCGAACCACGTGGGGCGGAAGTGTTTCTGGGGGACTCGCTGCTCGGCCGTACGCCGCTGCGTATCGACACCGCAATTATGCGGGATGTGCGATTATACTGGCCGTCTCGTCTTTCGTGGGACGCGCAGGAGCAGGGCCTGCCGCTGCAGTTCCTCGCTGCCGATCAGGGTGTCGTTCTGGTACGCTTCGAAATGCGCGACTGGCGGCGCATGCTCCTCGGGGAGATTTCACCTGACGGTGAGGGGAACAGGCAGGTGGGATTCCGCCGGACAGCACTTCGTTTCCCGTCCGCACGAGTACTGTTTCCTGCTGGACTGGGACTTGCGGCAGGGGTGGCGGCCGTCATTCTCAAACAGAAAGCCGATGCCCTTTACGAAGACTATCTCGTGAGCGGGGACGATGCGCTTCTATCTCAAACGAAAAAGTACGATATTTACGCAGGAATTTCCCTGGCGCTGCTTCAAGTGGGTCTGGGCTATGTCATCTATCTCGTTCTGGATGAGTAGGCCTTTGGCCATTATGCAGCCCTCCTCCCCAACCATCCTGAGCCATGACCGGAAAAGTCGACCTCCATACGCACACGTATTATTCCGATGGTGCGCTGTCGCCGCGGGAACTGGTCACGCGTGCGCATGAAGTCGGGATCACCGTTTTGAGCATCACCGATCATGACAATATCGATGGCACCGATGAGGCCATGGAGGCGGCGAAGGATTTTGGGATTGAAGTCATCCCCGGTGTGGAGTTAAGTTCCACACTCGGTACGAAGGATATTCACATTCTCGGCTATATGTTCGACCCCGGCAATTATCAACTCCGTCATACGCTCGAATTTCTCCGGAAGGAACGATTCATCCGCGCGGAGCGCATCGTACGCAAGCTCAACAGCATGGATCTGCCGCTCGATTTCGACATCGTACTGGAACATGCCGGTCATGGTGCCGTCGGGCGCCCGCATATCGCCGCAGCGATGCTGGATGAAGGACTCACGAGTGACTACGCCGAAGCGTTTGACCAGTACATCGGTGACAGTGGTCCGGCGTTTGAACCCAAGTACAAGATTTCCCCCGAGGACGCGGTGGAAATCATCGCCAACGCAGGCGGCATCTCCATCGTCGCACATCCCGGCTGGTATGTGAGTGAGCAGGATCTGTCCTATCTCATCCGGGCGGGCATCGACGGTATCGAGGTCGTGCATCCCGCGCACGACTCCGCACGTCAGCGCTACTATCGCGGCATTGCATCCACCTACTTCCTGCTGGAAAGCGGTGGCTCGGATTTCCATGGGGGAAAGCGAAACGATTATCAGAATTTCGGCACCTACACGGTGAAAAGCGATATCGTTCTCGCCATGAAACGAAGACTGTTCATCCAATAAGTGCAGAGACGCATATGTACACACCCATTCAGGGCGATCTCAAGGTCGGCGCGCATACCTTCGCGATTGTATCCAGCCGCTTCAATGATGTGATCACACGGCGCCTGGTGGACGGCGCCATCGATTGCCTGACCCGTCACGGAGCCGCGATGGACCAGATCGACGTGCTGTTGTGCCCGGGCTCCTTCGAACTCCCGATGGTCGCCCGCAAGCTTGTCGAGAACGGCCGGTATGACGCCATCATCTGTATCGGTGCGGTGATTCGCGGTGACACACCCCACTTCGACTATATCGCAGCAGAGGTGACGAAAGGCATCGCACATCTCGCGATGGAGAGCGGGAAACCGGTCGCATTCGGTGTGCTGACCACCGATACGATGGAGCAGGCGCTCGATCGTGCCGGTCTCAAACACGGCAACAAGGGCTGGGAAGCCGCACTCACCGCCATCGAGATGCTGAACCTGTATTCCGCGATCGAAGCACACTCGTGACATCATCCATTCGGAGCTGTATGGTTCGTGTCCTCGCCCTGTTCTTCCTCCTGCCCGTCCTCGCCACCGCGCAGGTTGGAACCTGGCATACATACACGGATATGAAGATCGTGCGAGACGTCGCGATCGCCGCCGACGGCATCTGGGCCGCGACGGGGGGGGGACTGTTCCACGTCTCCTCTGATCGCACCTTTACCCGCTACACGAATGTCGACGGGCTTTCCGCGATCGATTATTCGGCAATCGCGCGTCATGACGACGGGACGGTCATCGCCGGTGCGAATACCGGTATGATCAACGTTCTGGACCCGGAAACCGGCTGGTATGCCGTGACGGATATCGTGCGGACAACCGACATCCTTCAGCGCGGGATCACCGTCATTCACCTCCATGCGGACAGGGCATATATCGGAACCGAATTCGGATTGACTGTCTTCGATCCCCTCCGTCGTGAATTCGGTGATACCTATCAGAAATTTGGATCACTCCGTGCCCAGCTCCCGGTCTCGGGCATTCTCATCGACGGAAACCGTATCTGGGTCACCACTTCCGAAGGTGTGGCCTACGGAGACCTGCGGAATATCAATCTGAAAGATCCGGCGAGTTGGACAGCGCAGGAAATCGGTGATGTCAAAAGCATCACCCTGCTCGGAGGGATACCCGTCATAGCGACACAACAGGCGCTCCACCGTTACAACGGTGAGACGTGGGAGGAATTTCTCAGCACCATGCCCGTAGGAGAGGTACGTCGACTGGAATCCGTCGGGAACGACGCTCTGCTGTTGACTTCCGATGGGTTGTATCGTGTCACCTCCGGCGGTGTGCTTTCGCAGGTTGGCGATCGTGTGAGCCAGGCGATCTATCCTGATGGAACTGAACTGACCGACGTTCTCGTCGCCGGTGACGAGATCATCGTCGCTTCGAATGTCGGTGTCTCGCGATTCACGACAGGACAATCCTGGGATTTTCTCAAACCCGAGGGACCAAACTCCAATTTCATCAGCGATCTTGCGGTCGACAGGGAAGGTCTGCTCTGGGCGGCATCCGGTTTCCGCAGTGGGGGAAAAGGCATGTACGCCTTCGACGGCGAACGCTGGATGAATTTCACACGCAGCAGTCATCCCGACGTGCGAACGGACGCCATCACCGCGGCTGCGGCCGCTGCCGATGGCTCCACATGGTTTGCCACCTGGGGGGACGGTGTGTTTGAACGCCAAACGGACGGTACGATACGCTTCTTCAACACGGAGAATGTCACGGGATTTCCTGCCGTTCCGGGTGGTCCGTCTTTTGCCGCCGTGCGCAGTCTGCGCTTCGATGACCGCGGAAATCTCTGGACGCTGCATGAGCGCGGACAGACGAGCATGCTCGGCTGCCGCACGCCGGAGGGGAGCTGGCATTTCCTCAACGATCCCCGCCTTCCCGTAGATCTCGAAGTCCGCGGTATGGCTATCGATCCGTTCGGCCAGATATGGTCGGTCATCGACGACGATGACTACCGTGGCATCGCGATTCTTGATTACAACAATACGCCGGCACTTGCGGGTGACGACCGCTGGACGCAACTTCGTGCAGCCGATGCGAATGGTCTGAACGCGGTTGAAATCGTGACCTCTGTCGCCGTGGATCTCCTCGGGGATGTATGGATTGGTACCGATAGAGGTCTCCGCACGATTTTCAATCCCCGCGAACCGGAACGGGTTTCAAAAACCTGTTTCAACACCCGCTGCAACATCGAGGGATTGTTCATCACCTGCATCGCGGTGGATCCCGTCAACAACAAGTGGCTGGGAACCACGGAAGGTGTGTTCGTGCTGACTCCTGACGGAAGCGAAATCCTTGCGCAGTACGACACAGACAACAGTCCGCTGCTCGACAACGAAATCCAGGCTCTCACTGTACACCCCGGATCGGGGGTTGCATACATTGCCACGAACCGCGGTCTTTCCAGTCTCGTTACACCCTACGTCCAGCCGGTGACAACATTCGAGGAACTGACGGTCGCGCCGAACCCGTTCCGGCCGGGTATAGACGACCGCGTTATGATCGACGGTCTCGTGGAAGGGTCCGTCATCAAGGTGCTTTCCGTCTCGGGGAATCTCGTCGCCGAACTGTCATCACCCGGTGGCCGCGTCGGTTTCTGGGACGGTCGCACGCTGGAGGGGGATTACGCTCCCTCGGGTGTGTACTTCGTGGTCGCCGCCGCATCGAACGGCTCCCAGGCTGCCACGGCAAAGCTTGCCGTCATCCGGCCATAGGTGACGGTATGCGCATGATCCATCTCGGGAGAATACAACCCCGTCTCTGACGTACTTCCACACCTGGAATTATCACGGTTCACATCTACCGAATTACAACCAGCCGTTCCACACGGGCCTTTACGGAATGCAGCCGCAGTACGTATGTGCCGGGATCGAGGTCCGAGACGTCAAGCACACGCAGTACGGTGCCGCCTGCTGCTCGTTCTCGTGCGAACACGCGTACACACCTGCCAAGCAGATCATACAGCACCGCTTCGATGTCCATTGCGGACGAAACGCTGAATGCGACGGTCAGCGCATCCCGGACGGGTTGCGGCCAGAGCGTGTGCAGGGTAAGTGAGGATGGATGTACCTGCGCATCTTCCACCGCCGTACCGATGTCAACGGTGCGGAAGCGCCAGGGTTCATTCCAGTCGCTTGTACCTCGAGAGCTTGTGACGTTCAAGCGCCACCAGTAATGCCAGAAACTCCATAATCCACGAAGCTGTACTGTTGTTCCGGAGATGCCGCTGGAGTCGAAGACGATATCCTGTGCGTCGAACTGATCGTCGAGGGCGACTTGCAGGCGGTACGCGCGCGCGCCCGGAACCGGATACCACGCGAGCAGCGGATGCAGCGGTACGTCAGGCAATCCGTCGAAAGGTGTCAGCTGTCGGGGTGGTGCGGGTGCGGTGCTGAATTTCCAGGGCCGCGACCAGTCGCTGAATGCCGTGGCGCCGGTGTTTCCGGAGCGCACACGCCACCAGTAATCTGCTTCGTAGTCCAGACCGGAAATGCTGTAGGTCAGCCCAGTCAGTCCCATGTCATTCACCAGCAGTTGCGAAAACTGCTCGTCGGATGCGATCTGAAGATGATATGCGTCAGCGTTGTCCGCTTCCTCCCATGTGAACTGCACACCGCGGGAGAGGCCGATGGCGCCATCGTGCGGCAACAAGTGCATGGGTGCGGCAAGATCCGTACCGCTGGTGCGGAATTCCCACACCACCGACCACTGGCTCTCGCTCGCATCTCCGCGGATAGCCTTTACACGCCACCAGTAGCGCGTTTCACGCGAAAGCTCGGGCGATTGATAACTCGATGTCGTAACGCTGTGTTCGTCGATCACAAGGTTCGAGAGCAGTGTATCGTCGCTCACCTGCAGGTGATAACGCTCGGCACCGGCGAACGGCAGCCAGCGGAAACGCGTTCGTGTCGAAACACCTTCGGAACGGTTCACCGGGGCGTACAACGTGGGACGTGTCAGTGATTCGCTGATTATAAAAGGACGCGGTGTGATGGCCATGCGCGTGCTATCGTAGGTGTCGCTGATGCGCATGAGGCATTGCTCGGACGGTGCATCCGGCACCATCCAGTAATACCGGCCGGGTGCGGCATCGATGTTCACCGCGGCGGTGATCCAGAACTGCCCGTTGTTCGTCGAGTACTCGATATCCACCGCCGTGATGCCCGCACTCGCCCAACGGATGGTCTGAGATGTGCCGATCTCCCAGCGTTCTCCGCCTGCGGGAGACAACAGGGTGAGATACGGCTCGGGCGTGATGCTGAATACGGCGTTACTGATGTCGGACAGCTGCGGAGCACCGACTGCCGTGACGCGGATGAAACAGCGGTCCGAAACGCGATCGGGAACGGTCCAGGTCCAGTCCCCCTCCTTCGCCGCCACGACCGCGAGCGCGTCCCAGGTGCCTCCGCCGTCGTCACTGAATGCGATACGCACGCTGTCGACGGCTGCGCTCTGCCATCTGATGCTCTGTACTGTGCCCACCTGCCATCGCTCCCCGCCGTTTGGCGCGGTTAGCGCAACCGCGGGAATGGGTGTCAGACGAAAGACCGCATCGCTCAGGTCGTTGACCGCAGGATTGCTGCGGCTGACGGCGCGGACAAGACAACTGTCCGAGGGCGTGGGTGGAATGCGCCACAGCCATGATCCCATGGCGGGGGGAATATTGTTCGTGATGGGCAGCCAATGCCTGCCGTTGTTCGTGGAATACGCGAGGTCGATGGAATTCACAGCGATGACGTGCCAGCGGATTTCCTGTTCTGTGTCGACCTGCCACGTCTCTCCGCCGTTGGGGGCGAGCAGGGTGATGACCGGATCCTCGTAGACGGTGAAATCGGTGCGTGTGGCATCTGCCGGCGCAGCATTGTCGGCATCACGCACCCGCAGGCGGCAATGCTCGGAGGTCACCGCAGGGACAGTCCAGCCCCATTCGCCGTCGCTCGCCGGGAGCGGACCGGCGATCTGCGTCCAACCGGCGCCACCGTCGGTGCTGAAATCAATGGCTATTTGCGCCGGGCGTTTTCCCTGCCATCGAACATTGTGCACTGTCCCCGATCGCCATACCTCGCCTCCCTGTGGTGAGAGAAGCTCGAGCGAAGGAGGGAGATCGAGCAGCAGGGAAGCTGTTCGCAGCACGGGACAGGAATCGCTCAGTGCCGCGTATGTAGCTTCGAGACGATACGACCCGGCGCGCGGAGCGATGAATGTGCCGGAGAACATCCCGTCCCCCGAAACGCTGTCCGGTGGAATGCCGTCGTCGTTCAGAGGGATCGCGCTGCGCGTGTCCGCGCTGTCGACGAGTTGCAGCGTCGCCGTTTGCTGGGTGAGGGGTGGACCGTCGTCCAGCCGCAGCATCGCAGTCACCGTGTCGCCGCTCAGCGGATGCAGCGGCGTTACCGCGATGTGTAGATCATGAGGGGCATCAGCAATGGTGGCGACACGCAGACCCGGCGACAGCGAACTGACTCCGTCGAGCAGTACCAGCCATTCCCCCGGCGCCGGGTTCATGACTGTCAGTGCCTTCATCCGAAGGGTCGTGCTGTGTGTGTAGAACATCGTCGTATCGTTCGCCATGGAAGCATCGATCAGTCCGGCGGACGGAGTCATCAGCGACAGCGCGGCTTCACTGCCGCCGCTGTAATCGAGCACGACGCTCAATGCCTGGGTCAGACAGTCGGTGGTGACGCTGATCAGCGCCTGTGGATCAGCCGGTGTCGCACGCAACGGGTGATGCGTATCGAGGAGAAGAATTTCATGTGCAGTGAGGTGGAAGACATTCCGCTTCTCCCGTGACCACCCGAGCCGGAGATCCCCTGCACCACGGGCAAGGTCGAACACGCGCCCCCGGTCGTCTCTGCGTGCGAGCACCGGATCGGGAAGCACGGTCTGCTGCTGCACGGGAAGCTGCCATCCGAGTCCGCTGAGCTGCAGCATTCCACTTCGAAAGGGATGATCCGTACCTGCGCGGGAGAACGGAAAGAATCCCGTCGCACCGTATCCTACCTGTTGTGAGACCGGATCCTGCGTGAACAGCACGGTGGCAGGATACCAGTACAGTCCGGCATCCGCGAGCTGTTCGTATGTCGTCAGCGGTTCGAGCAGCAACCGCGGGGTGGATTGCAGATCGAAGCGCATGCGGAAGCGGCCGTCGTTCGGCCACGGCACACCGGGTGGCACCCGGAATTGAGCGAGCGGTATGCCCACGTCCGTGTGAAGGGGAAGTGCGAACGGCGGTTGGTACACGTCCTGTCCGAAGTACAGGGAGTCGGGAGGATTGTAACTGAGAAAACGGGGGATATACGGCGCAAGCGTGGTGTCGCTGAGCGCGAATGCATACAGCAGTTCCGGGATGAGATCCGGATCCGGGGCAGCCAGATTGCCGTCGGGATCGTCGGGATTTGCAAGCGCGCGTGCGGAATATGCGGCGAGAACCGCGTTGGCCGTACGCGGGGCGGCGAGCAGCGCGGAGCTGAGAGCGGTACGACCGTCGTCATGCTGCTCGGATTCCACCGGAAGCGGCGGAGATACTGCAGGCGCACTCCCCGCGATGTTCAACACGTCGACGCCGGCAGGCAGGAGGTCAGGATTCAGTTGCAGGAGGACGGAGTTGCCGGGCATCAGCGCCCGAAGCGCTGGTGCGCGGCGGTCCATCACGCCGGGAAGCGGCAGATCGTCGGGAGCGGCGTATGCGAGTCCGGCGCGAAGCCTGCCCGCATGCGGTGTCCCGAGAAATACCGTCTTGTAAATATCACCGCGGTACGGAATCGGCGCGGTACCGACGACCATGGATGTCCAGTTCTGTGCCCTGCCTTCGAGATAGGAACGGAGCACAAGGCCCCCCATCCCGTGTGCGGCGATCGCGGCCGTACTGGTGTCATACATCTGCAGCAGCATGTTCAGGTCCCGTGCGAACAGATATCCCGATTCCATCCAGTTCTGATCCGGTGGATAATAGTACTCCCACACGTCGAAACGGTCGGCATGCACGCGGTCATATCTCTGAAGGCGTCCCGTATACGAGGTGTACGGATAATCCCGTTTGCCGTTGAAATCCGCCGCGAGCGTATCGAACGCGGTGATGATGTCTTCGTTGGCGCCCCAGGCGGGATCGGTCACACCGATGTCATGAAGCAGGACGAAAGGAATGCGGTCGGTTCGGAGATTGTCCAGCCGGTACTGCGTGTATCCCGCCGCGCCCGAGTCGACGGCCTGCGGGGGGATGAGCAGTGTGGTCTGATACAAATCCCCGGTGACATCATCCCCTGAAGCGGCGAGCGGAGCGAGAGATTGTCCTTCGAGGTAAGGGAAGCGTACCTTTCGGGGATACAGCCATTGCGCGATCTGCGCCTGTTCGAGGGGATGGTTTTGGTAGGAAACGAGGTCGCGGTGGACGATCACGATGGCATCCTTGCGTCGTTGTGCCGCAAAATCCTTCAGGGCATAGGAGAAACCCACCTTGCCGATCACGCGGAAATTTTCGTCCAGCACCAGCAGATCGGTGATGTTCTGTGACAGTACATTCAGGAATTTCCCCTTGTAGAAGCAGGCGCAGCCATTGCTGTCCAGCGGCATGCGCAGTGACACCGGCGCCACGGGAGCGGGGATGCCGGAACCCTGATATCCCCACAATTCCACGTATTTCGCGATCGGCACATTGTACTCCACCACCTGTATCCTGCACGCGACCTCGCTTTCCTCCACCGGCGCAACTTCGATGAAATCCGTGTAGCGGGCGGTGTCGCGTCCACTGCTGTCCGCCACGATCAGCGTGATCGTGTACCGTCCCGGGATCTCGTATATCCATCGTGGATTCCTTTCCTGAGAGTCTGCATCGCCATCGCCATCCAGATCCCATTCACGCAGAATAATGGAATCCTGGGGTGTGGACTGATCGAAAAACTGTACCGAAAATGGAACCGCAGCAGAATCCACGTCGACGGTGAACGCTGCAGTGAGCTGCGCCTGCAGCGGCTGGATGAGGAACATGCCGAGAAGGAGGGTGGAGAGAGCGAATGCGGGGAGCGGACGTCCCATGGGAGGAGGCAGCGGCTGCGACATCATCAGGCTCCGGATCCGTGAAACGGGAGGGTGGCGAAATCGCTTCAAAAACAGCGGATTACACCAATTGCTTGAAGTTACTTACAAAATGCAATCATGTCAAATCCGGCACACCGATGGGCTGAAAACGGGCACGCGGATGACAGAGATCCGCAGTATCCGCGTCATCCGCGTACGGGTTTCACATCATCTCCGTACCTGGTTTATCCATGGAAATCCAATTGCAATACAACGCTGATCCTCGTATCTTTATTATCTTATGGAGATTGCGCCAGAACATCAGCCCTTCATTATCGCCATTGACGGTCCCGCGGGATCGGGCAAAACCACGACCGCGAAGGCACTGGCGAAGGAACTGGGCTTCATCTATGTGGACACCGGCGCGATGTACCGGGCTGTTGCGTTGTTCGCGCAGCGCAGAAAGGTGTTGTTCACCGATCATGATGCAATCTGCGCTCTGTTGCCCGATGTGGATATCCGTCTCGAACGGAAAGACGGCGAACAACACACGCTGCTCAACGGTAAGGACGTCGAAACGCATATCCGCACACAGGAGATGAGCAGGGCGGCGAGTGATATTTCCGCCATTCCGTGTGTGCGCGAAGCCATGGTGGACCTGCAGCGGCGTGCCGCGCGGGAAGCGCACGGCGCGGTGCTCGAGGGAAGGGATATCGGTACCGTGGTGTTTCCGGATTCGCCGTGCAAGATCTTCCTCGTCGCGGATGCACCGACGCGCGCGCGGCGGCGAAAGTTGCAATTGGAGGAGAAGGGCATTTCCGCGGATTACGACACCATCCTGCGGGAAATCGAGGAACGGGATCGCAATGACGCCGGCCGGGAGCATTCACCGCTCCGCAAGGCGACGGATGCGATTGAAGTCGAAACGACCAATACCAGCATCGATGAACAAGTTTCGATGATTTTGAGTTTGGTACAGAGACGTATCGACCAGTTCCGGAAAGGACATACCGAATGAATGTGCATATCGATCCCACCGCCGGCTTCTGCTGGGGTGTGGTCCGCACCATAGATATCGCTGAGGAAGAACTCCGCAGCGGCAGCCGACTCGTCTCACTGGGCGACATCATCCACAATCCGAAGGAAATCGAGCGCATGGAGTCGCTCGGGATGAACACCATCGACCATGCGCAGATGGAGCAGCTGCCTGACGGGACGAAAGTCCTCATCCGCGCGCACGGCGAACCCGCATCGACCTACCGCCTCGCGCAGGAGAAGGGCATCGAACTCGTGGACGCCACCTGCCCGATCGTCACGAAACTGCAGGAGCGCATCCGCAAGTACTACGACGACGGTTGGCAGATCGTCATCTTCGGCAAGAAAGATCACGCCGAAGTGATCGGACTGCGTGGCGTCTGCAACGACGAATGCATCGTCATCAAAACGTTGGATGAGGCCCGGGCGCAGGTGACGCTGGAACGCCGCACCGTACTGTTCTCCCAGACGACGATGGACAAGGCCGCCTTCCATGCCATCCGCGAATACCTGCGTGAACGCGTGGCGGAATTCCAGGAAGGCAGCATGGAGGAAATCGCCACCGACTTCCACGCCAAGGATACCATCTGCGGACAGGTGTCGGGACGCGACAAAAAACTGCGGGAATTCGCGGCGCGGAATGACGTCATGGTCTTCGCCGCCGGACGCAAAAGTTCGAACGGCAAAGTGCTGTATGACATCTGTCGCGATGCGAATCCGCGAACGCATTTTATCGAAGACGTCCACGAAATCGATCCGCAATGGTTCGATGCCGCGGAAAGCGTCGGCATCAGCGGCGCAACCAGCACGCCGCACTGGCTTATGCAGAACATCAAGGAGCATATTGAACGTCTCCATCACCCGGATGCGCCTCAGGCGCACGAAGGGTGACGGAAAAGAAAATCAGCGTCATGCTTTGACAAGCTCAGCATGACGCGGAACAGCCACCAACAATCAACACATGTCTCACTCATTTGATAATCCACGCTTCCCGTTTCGTCCCGCATGCCGGTGGCACATGCGTGCTGACGTTCGGCGAAGTGATTCTCACACCAAGGAGTCTTAATGTCAGAAGAAACCACAAACGCTGCCGTGGATGTCTCTCCGGAGAACGATCAGCAGCACGCCCAGGACGAGACCATCGTCAGGACCGTCGGAACCGTTGTTGAAGACCAGGAATATGGTGTACAGGAATTCGACCAGATGCGTTCGATGTACGAAGGCACTCTCACCTCGCTCAAGCAGGGCGAAATCATCGAGGGGAAAATCGTTCATCTGAACAAGGATTATGTGACGATCGATATCGGGTTCAAGTCCGAGGGCCTCGTCGACACCAACGAGTTCTCCAATGCGTCCGAACTCAGCGTCGGCGACACCGTCGAAGTGTTTCTCGAATCGGTCGAGAACAAGGACGGCAACGTGATTCTCTCCCGCAAGCGCGCCGACTTCGTGCGCATCTGGGAGCGCATTCAGAAAGCATACGATCACGATGAAATTCTCCAGGGCCGCTGCATCCGCCGGATCAAGGGCGGTATTGTCATGGATCTCATGGGTGTCGACGCCTTCCTTCCGGGATCGCAGATCGATATTCGTCCTGTGCGCGATTTCGACGCCTACCTCGGCAAGACGCTCGACGTGCGCGTCGTGAAGATCAACCAGCCGGCGGAGAACATCGTGGTCAGCCGCAAGGCAATCATCGAAGAACAGATCGCCGGTCAGCGCAAGGCCATTCTCGACAGTCTCGAGAAGGGACAGATCCTCGAGGGCATCGTCAAGGCCATCGCCGACTTCGGCGTGTTCATCGATCTCGGCGGAGTGGATGGCCTCGTGCACATCACCGACCTCTCCTGGGGCCGCGTGAACCATCCCACCGAAATCGTGAAGCTCGACCAGACCGTCAACGTCGTTGTGCTCGATTTCGACGAGGAGAAGAGGCGTATCTCTCTCGGTATGAAGCAACTGCAGCCGCATCCGTGGGAGAACATCGACCAGAAGTATCCCTCCGGAACGCAGGTGCGCGGGAAGGTCGTCTCCCTCGCCGATTACGGTGCTTTCATCGAAATCGAGAAGGGCATCGAGGGCCTCATCCACATCTCAGAGATGAGCTGGACCCAGCATATCAAGCATCCATCCCAGGTCGTCTCCATGGGACAGATGGTTGACGCCGTCATCCTCAATCTCGATGTCGAGAACAAGAAGATCTCCCTCGGCATGAAGCAGCTCGAGCCGGATCCCTGGTCCAACCTCATCGCCAAGTATCCCGTCGGTTCGCAGCACACCGGTACCGTGCGCAACCTCACCAATTTCGGCGTGTTCGTGGAACTGGAGCCGGGTGTGGACGGACTCGTGCATATCAGCGACCTGTCGTGGACGAAGAAAATCCGCCATCCGGGAGAACTCGTCAAGAAAGGCGACCGGATCGATGTCGTCATTCTCGGTATCGACACCGACCAGCGCCGCATCTCGCTCGGACACAAGCAGGTGCAGGACAATCCCTGGGACAACTTCGAATCGCTCTTCTCCGTCGGCAGCGACACGGAAGGGAAGATCGTGCGTCTCATTGAAAAGGGTGTCATCGTCGAGCTTCCGGCCGGCGTGGACGGCTTTGTGCCCAGCTCGCAGCTGGCCACCAAACAGGTGAAAAACATCCCCGAGAACTTCAAGGAAGGCGACACGCTTCCGCTCCGCGTGATCGAGTTCGACAAGGAGAACAAGAAAATCGTGCTCTCCGTCGTCGAGTACTTCAAGAACAAGGACACCGAAGACCTCGAGGCCTACCTTGCCTCGCACGGACTGCTCAACGCAGCCGACGCAGAGAGCACCGACGTCAAGCCGGAAGATCTCAACTTCGACGATCTCTGAGGAAATCGCTGACGTATGTCAAAGCAGCCGGGTCCGAAAGGGCCCGGTTTTTTTATGGATACGTTAAAAGGGTAAAAGGGAAAAGGGTTACACTACCGCGTGTAGGACACCAGTTCGGTGAGCACTTCGTCGTCGTTGTCGTCGCTGAAAAGGCTCAGTCCCTGCATGGAATGCTCTCGCACCAGTCCGACGCCATCGGCAAACCACCAGGTGACACTCCCGATGCTTTCCACCTGCACGGCGATTTTCACGGTCTCGTACGTCCTTCCCTTGACCGTGATGGTTTCCCGCTCGATCTCGTTTTCCTCGTATTCGTGTTTGAAAAGGGGATAGTATCCCTCAATCGGGTGATCACCGATGGAATAGATCGTCCCTGCACTATCGAACACTCCGATGGTGGCAGTCCAATCCGGAGACTTGTCCGGTATCCGCAGCAGCATCCACGTGAAGTGCCCTCTGCTATTGGTCGCCGTATCAATCTTCAGGTCCATCATGACTGAGGGCCCGATCCAGTCCTTGAAGACATTGGTCTCATATGTCCAGACGTACCCTTTCGCGAAGGGGAAGTAATCCACTGTGTTCGACGGCGGGACGGGATTGTCTTCGTCGTCGCTGCAGGAGCTCATGAACAACGGAAGCAACAGAACGGAAAACGCAAACAGTTTCAGGCGAAGCGGCATGGGATCCTCCGGATGGATCGTGGATGAGATGAGAAGCCGTGGGCGGAGCTTCTCTCGGAATGCGGACAAAATAGGCAATTGCACACCGGAATCATAGATACTCCGTATTACAGACATTGACCACGGATTCGTCCATCAGTTCGTCCATTCCGTCACTTGACATTGACGGAAAATAACTCGATAATAAATTCTATTATTTGTGAAACGCTCTGTCGACCCGCGACCTGACCACTGTGCGTCGGCGCTCCGCGGGAGAGAGGGCGCCTGTTGACGGAGTACTTCGATGCGTGCGCATGCCTGCCGCCGGTGACACGCGTCTCCCGCCTGCGCATGAACGACGCGGTCCGCGCGTCATGGAACCGTTGATCACGATTTTTCCTCACCAGTTCATGTGGAGTCGACATGACCTGTTTCTCCTGCTTCCGCCATGCAACGTTCCTGTGCATGCTCATCATCTCCCTGCAGTGCGCGTTCGCGCCGTCCGCTTTCTCCCAGGGCGTCGTCATTCCCACAGATACGACACAGGGTGATTTTCTGCGCGCGTACCAGTTCGCGTTCAGCCGGGCATCCACGGATTATCGCTTCACCAGCAGCACGATGGATGCGACACTGTTTCCGAAGTGGGGAGAGTATTCCGTCTACTGGGTGAAATCGGGTCCCCGTCGCGGGACCTTCGTCTATCCTGACGAGATGCCGTCCGGATATTCCTCCGTCACAACCGAACCCTATTCGAAATACAACTGGCGCGCGGAGGATCATCTCGCCCTCTCCTTCAAGGCCTACTCGCAGACTGTGGCGATATTCCGCAGCCGCATACGCAGCGGCGGGGTCAGCGCGTCGTGGGAGGCGGTGTATTTCCGCAATCTCTTCGATTCCTTCTTCTATCCGGGCATCTCGTACCACGTCGATGAACGGGAGATCGATTCCAGCGGACTCAGCTGGACGACACAACTTCTCATCATCCCGTCCTTCTCCATGTTCGGAATGGATGCCCGCTTTTACGTCGACAGCATGTTCGCCGCCTCGCCCCGGCTTGAGGAGCGACTGTTGTCCTTCCTCGCCCGCGGCGGCACGATTTATACCGAGGGCAACGCCGTGTACGTGATTGAAAAACTCGGCATTCTGCCCGAGAACGCGATCGATTACCGCGAGGGCATCCTCCCCGATCCCGAGTCCGGCACGGTGGAAGTGGACATCCTTCCTTCCGTCAACCCCCTGTCCATGGCGGCTGAGGGAGCGGGGATGACCGTCCACGCGAGCACCATTCCCGTCGTCCAGGCCGACGGAGCGGAGGTCATCGCCCGTGCGCGAGGAAGCAATGTCCCTGTTGTATTCAGTTTCGCAGGCGAGAAGGCGTTCGGCGGGAAAATCGTCTGCAACACGGCTCTGCCGGCGGTGGGCGGATCCGGCGGGATGCTGCCAGACGATTCCACGAACGCGGGGCGGCAGTTCCAGTGGATTCTCAACACCATGGTGTATGCATTCGGCACGAACGTCGACGTCACGCGCTCGGTGTACAACGAGCTTCCCGACACGCTGACTGCAGGACGAAATGCCGCATCCTACGACCGCCGCGACACGTTGGAAATCCGCGTCATCGTGCGGAATCTCTCTTCCGTCGCGGTGGAAGGGATACGGATCCAGGAATCCATCCGGGGCTTTTTCGATTTCATCGACGTCCGTACCGAGGGTGTGGAGTACACGTATTCCGGCACAAACCTGACCTTCACAGGGATCGCGCTTCCGCCGCATTCCGAGAAGGTGATCGTCTACCGCATCGCCACGCCGGAACCCGACGACGAGCGGCACGCGATCGTGAACAACTACATTTCGTGGGCATCGTATATCTACGCATCCTACAACACGACGTCCTACACCGATCATGAAGGAGCGGTGTCGTACCGGAAATACCGGAACTACGTGGACATCATGTTCTCCGCCCGTCTCGTGGCGGACACGGACCTGAACTGGAAGAACTTCCTCGGGCTGTATTACCAGCCGTTTAAGGTGTTCATGATGATGGAAAACAAGGAACGTACCGGGGCGACAGGGACGCGATACGTGCAGTACGTTCCGAAGGACGTGCCGTTCTACTGGACGGACAAGTCCATCGACATTCCGATTCTCAAAACACCGGGCGGGAAGTATGTCGACATCCTTCGCGGCAGCACCGACGAGGCGCATCCGGAATACGATATGGACAATGACGGGCATCCCGACGCCTGGCTGGATCAGTCCTCCATCTACCCGAAGAACTACACCATCGAGGAAACCGAGGTGTACTGGCTGAATCCCTGGGAGCATCTGCGCAGCGGGGATACACGCTACTACGAGGATATCGACCATGACGGGAAGCGCGCGCAGGACACCGACGGTGACGGCGTCGTGGACGTCGAGGAGCCGGGCGACAAAATCCGCGTGTGGAAAATCACCTGGGACATGGGAAAGGTGGCGGGATACGAATTCCACGATCCCTACTGTTATTTCGAGCTGTGGGTGGATCCGCCGGATCTCGTTCCGATGTCCGCCGGCGTCGCGGAAGTGTACGACCGCCTCGATCAGGATGTTGCGGGCATGTTTTATCCCTATTCACCCGATATCTCCCTGCCCGATCTCGCCGACACGTCATGGACGCACTGGATGGAGCGCGACGCGGCGGGGAACGTGATCTGGAAACAGCTCATCCGGCAGAGCATCGGCAACTACGAGGGTTTCACCTTCATCGACACGCTGCGGTCGGGGTACGCGCTGCGTCCCACGGATCTCTGCGCCGGCACTGTCCCGCAGCCGCATCGCGAGTTCATCGCCGTGCTCTCCCTCGGCGGGGAGGAGATTGACATGGAGGATCCCATGCCGGAGAAATCAGAATATTCCAACCTGGAGTACACGACAATATTCGGGGAGACGCGGCACTGTCCGATTCGCACCACCTACACGTACTACGCGCCGCTGCCGAATCCGCTGCAGTTCGAGTACGTGACGAACAACTTCACCATCACCGATCCCGAGGACGGGAGGGTACTGCCTCATCTTCCCGCCTACGGGAAGGCGAATCTCACATTCGATATCGACGCATCCACCGAATACACGTATTACTGGATCCGCAATGCCGGGCATGACGTGGATTACAACGATCCCTCGCTCGCGCAGGAGGGGGTGGAGGAGCTCGGCGACGGCGTCTTCGGCTACATGCTCTACGACATCCCGAAGGGGATGGGCGGGTACAGCATCACGCTGCCGAAGAAGGCGGACGGCAGTTATGATGTGGATCGCATCGTGCAGGTGGATGGCGCACCGTTCCGGCCCTGGCTCGACAATCCCAACACCTCCAATGAGATTCGCATTCTCGAGGACCCCTTCGCCTATCATGTTTCCATTCCCCAGATCCTGATCCCGCCTGCGCTGGACGACGACAACTTCGACGGCATCGACGACTGGATCGACGACCGGGGCGACCGCTTCCAGTCGAAAACCGGCTTCCTGCACGACGGCTTCATGCTCGGCAACGGGGAGCAGTACCTCGATTACCCGCGCGAGCCGTTCCAGGACGACATCTACGGCATGGTCACCAGCGGCTGGTACGGCGGGGAGGACGGCACATACGGCGACGATTTCTTCGAGACCCTTGGAAAGACGCATGTGACCATCAGGGCGGAGTACGAGGGACAGGGACGCGAGGGTTCGATCGACATCAGCAAGGGCGGCTGGCTTGTTGTGGAGGAGATTTTCGGAGGATCACCATGGGTGCTGTTCTCGCATGCCCTTGCGGCCCACGCGGAAGGAGTGAACTATCAATTGACATCGAGCGTCACACCCTCCGCCGCCCGCTTCGGACTGGACACCGTC
This sequence comes from Bacteroidota bacterium, assembly GCA_016928515.1. GTDB lineage: Bacteria > Bacteroidota > Ignavibacteria > SZUA-365 > SZUA-365 > BM516. Next base: position 34,816 of record JAFGKR010000045.1, read on the forward strand.
TATGTGAAGCATGTGGTGCAGGACCGCGGTGAGCCGCACGACTTCAACGCGAACTTCGATCCCTACTACGTTTCGCGCGGGTATGGCGAGACCACCATCTCCACGTACGCCGGCGGACAGGATCCCTGCGGCTTCATCACGCCCGCAGTGACCTTTCCCACCATCATCGATCTCGAACGCGATCGGAAATTGATCACGCTCATGGCGAACGCCGATCCCTCGAATCCGGCTCTGTCCGACTATCCGAAGTCCGGGGAAGGATGCTTTGTGGAAGTGCGCATCGAGGTGTCGAACGGTACCGACGCCAACTGGCTGAACACCACGATCACGCCGGTGCTCGGTGAGGAACTCGGCCAAACCATGCTGGTGATGAACTACGTCTCCTACCCGCGTCCGCTGGTGCCCGCCAAGGTGGATCCAGCCACGGGGCGTGTCATCCGCGGCGGCGACGATCCCGGTTCCTTCCGTGCGGGCTGGCGCTTCAATCAGCCCGAGGGCGAGGTGCTCGTGAAAATGGGCAGCACCCTTCCCCTCATGCAGCCGTCACGACGCGCGTATTTCGTTTTCCTTTTCCGTGTGGATGATACGCTCTCACCCGGCATTTACGACATCGATTTCACCATGGACGGCGAGCTGCGCAGCTATGACGGCAGTGTCGCGGGCAGGGCAGATTACGACGTGCCGTCCTGCAAATTCAGCATCACCCGACGGGACTCGAGGGGCAATGTCGCCACGTATCAGAAGCTGGTGCTCGGACAGGGAAGGCTGGAAGACATCCGGACCGATATGATCGCCCCGCAGTTCAGGGGATTGGAGGACGTGCGGTGGTCCGATCGGGATATCAACGGGACGCATTTCGATACACTCCGCGCATCCCTGGATGTTGTGTACGATGCGGAATCCGGCATCGAGACCATTGACCTGTCATCCTTCGGTCTCTTCCCGACGCCCGAGCGAACGCGCCTGTACATGCTGGAGAAGGCGGAGGTCAGCAGCGGCGGATCGGACGAGGCACTGAAAATCACATCCGGTGAGCGACTCCGTTACAGCAGTGAACCGTTCGGTGAAGGGGAGATGGCATACAAGGCGTTGACCGTATCCACTGTCGGGCCCAAACTCATGCTCGCGAAATCGGTCGAGGAGGTGAACGGGCGGCCGTACTGTGCGGACAGCATTTCCACCTTCACCGCAGGGGAGGAAAAGAACGTCCTGGTGAGTGTCGACGTCTCGAACCAGGGATCCACACTGGCCGAGAATGTCGTGCTGTGCGTCGATCCGGGACCATATTATCATCCTGTTGAGTCCGCGTTGCCTGACGTCTGCACGGTCGGAGAGGAGGGTATCACCGCGCAGCTCGCCTCGCTTCTTCCGGGCGAGCGGCGGCGGGTGTCGCTGCTGCTGCGTCCCTATGAGGATGTTTGCGAAGGCGTGTACGATTCCTGCGCCCTGCTCAAGGGGATGGACGCCGCGTACGGCGGGAGTTACGCGTTGTCGGGGAAACAGTACAAGTCCCGTTTCACCGTTCCCGATCCTTCGCCGCTGGATCTGCCTGCGTATGACTTCCTGGCCGAGCGGGTGATTGCATCGCAGGATGCCGCGCAGCCGGGTGAAACGATTCGTCTGTACGCCCACATTCTCAGTGGCGTGGTGTCACCCGATGAACTCTGTGTGGCATTTTACGCGATCGTCAACGAACGTGACACCATGCTCATCGGAGAGCAGTACCTGAGGGATCCGGGTGTGAACATTTCGGAAGTCGTGACGCAGGATTTCACGGTTCCGGACAGTGCGCGGCTCATCGAGTTCATGACCATTACCGATCCGCGGAATTGTTACGGGGAGTTTTGTGAGTACAACAATGTCTCCTCCATGCAGCTTCCGCTGCGCGGACTCGACTGGATCCTCGACGTCACGAATTACCCGAATCCCGTGCAGGATTACGCGCTCATCACCTACGTGCTTCCCGAACCGGTGAAGCAGTTGACGCTCATCGTCTTCAATCTCGACGGCCGGGAGCTGCTCCGCATCGAAAACGCCCCCACCGCCATTGGACGTCATTTCATCGACTGGCGCGCGCCGGAGCTCGCCACCGGAACGTACATGTACACTTTCGAGGGCATCGACCAGCGCGGCGCGCGGAAGACCTATTCCGGCAAGGTGGTGAAGGTGGAGTGAGAGCGCCTCAACTGTAGGGGCGAGCCAACGGCTCGCCCCTGCTCAGCAATTCTGAGAATCATGTTGTACGGGATGCATTCTCATTGTACATTATCCTGTACAACAGGAGAGCCCGCAATGAAATCCATCACGTATTCCCACGCGCGTCAGAACCTGGCCAGGGTCATGGAAGGGACCTGCCGCGACAGGGAGCCGGTCATCGTCACCCGTGCGAGAAACGAGAGCGTCGTGATCCTGTCGCTCGAGGAGTTCGAGGCGCTGGAGGAGACGGCACATCTGCTGCGATCGCCGACGAACGCCCGCCGGCTGCTCGAGTCGATGCTGCAGCTTGAAGAAGGGAAAGGAAGCGAGAGGGAGCTTGAGGATTGAAGATCATGTTCTCGGAACGCGCCTGGGAGGATTATCTGTACTGGCTCGAGCACGACAGGAAGCTTCTCAGGCGCATCAACGCACTGATCAGGGAGATTCAGCGAACACCGTATGGGGGAACGGGGAAGCCCGAACCGCTGCGGCATGCGCTCACGGGATGGTGGTCCCGCCGCATCACCGAAGAGCATCGAATCGTGTACCGCATCCGGGACGATTCCGTGCAGATCGCGCAGCTTCGTTACAAATACTGAATCGATCCGAAGTAATTCTACCCGGGTAAAAATTATTAAATTCACCCGGGTAATATTGACTATGATATTTTACCCGGGTATATTTAGGAGAATTTCAGGTATTCATTCAGGAAGGATTTGAAGTCATGGCAACAACACAAACACAGCGCTGCGTCGCATTCGAGGGACACCGCTGCATCGCGGCGGGGGAGATTCTGGAGGTCGCACGGAGGGTCAAGGAGGCGATCGAGCAGGGAATGCAATCCATGGTATTGATTTTCGATGCTGTCACAAGTGACCCTGTAGAAATAGATTTCCGCGGTTCACTTCAAGATGTACTTGAAAGAGTTCGCACGCAGAATCCGGCCGGGGACACGGTGGCCTCGATCCAGTCTGGTGAGGGGGAGGCCCAAGCCGGAAGCGCTTCCACGGCGGAAGACATTGATCCCGATACGGATATCGCTCCGGAGGCAGGAGAGGAACTTCCCCGCGGTCCCGGCCGTCCGAAACTCGGTGTGATCGCTCGTGAGGTGACGCTGCTTCCCCGGCACTGGGAGTGGTTGGGGAGCCAGCCCGGTGGTGCATCCGCGACGATGCGTCGCCTGGTGGAGACCGCGCGCAGGGAAAACCGCGCAGGCGACGAAAAACGTGCCGCGCAGGATGCCGCATACAAGTTCATGAACGCGGTGGCCGGCAACCTGCCGGGTTTCGAAGAGGCTACGCGCGCGCTGTTCGCGTGGGACCGCGACCGTTTCCACGTACTCACGGAAGAGTGGCCCGCGGATATCCGGGATCACGCACGAACGGTGGCGGAGGGTGCCTTTTCCGATACGGGTGATCAATAACGAAGGCTTTCAATAATACTGGAGGTATGGAACATGAAAGC
>JAFGKR010000263.1 GCA_016928515.1 Bacteroidota bacterium
CATTCGCAATCAAACAAGTTAACCATCGTTCATCCGCTGCGCAACAGCAAAGGAATGCACCTCTTCCGGAAACACCTCTTCGCCCCCACTCGTTCTCATGACAATACGATTCTTCGTACTCTCCGTGTTCTCCGCGTCTTGCGCGGTAAAGAACACTCCCTGTGTTCTCCGCCTCCTCCCGGTCGATAATCCGGTACTCATTGTGTTGACTCGTCAATTCTTCCTATTATTAACAGATGATTCCGTCACCGACTTGACCATGAGAACGGGAACAATGAAATACATCTCCATCCTGACCCTACTGTTCATCGCGTCGACGGTTGCCCTGCCTGCGCAGACCGCGGATGAGCGGAACACGCTGCGCCTGGCACAGAGCTACGAACAGGCGGGGAAATACGAAGACGCCCTGCGTTTTTACCAAGATCTCTACCGGCAGAATCCCCTGAACTCGGCCTACTTCGACGGTGTCCGACGCTCTCTGACCGCACTGAAACGCTACGATGCGGCGATCGCGCTTTTGAGCGACCGTATGCGGCGGCAGACGGGGGAAGTTCTGCTCTGGGTGTACCGCGGCGGTATCTATCTCCAGCAGGAAAAGCATGACAGCGCTGAGGCGGATTGGGATGACGCGATCACCATGAATCCCCGGAACGGCCAAGTGTATTCACAGATCGCCGATCAGTGCATCAACGCCCGCGAATACGATCGGGGCATCGCTTACCTGCGTCGCGGACGTGAAGCCCTGCAGTCACCGCAGATGTTCGCTTTCGAGATTGCCCGCGCGAGCGCGATGAACATGGATTTCGATACGGCGATGGATGAGTATCTCGGGTACCTCCGCGCGGTTCCGCAGGCGCTCTACCAGATCCAGCAGCAACTGTCGCTTTTCTCCGAAATCCCTGCCGCCATGGATGCCGCCGTCAACCGTGCGCAGGTGCAGATCGACAACCATCCCGACAGTGAACCGTTACGCTATTTGCTCGCGTGGTTGTACATGGAGCGCAAGGACTACGATGCCGCATACGGAGTGTACCGCGCTCTCGACCGGATGAAGAATGCCGGCGGGATGGAAATCATCAAATTTGCCTCGCGCGCCTTCAACGACAAAGAATACCGTGTCGCAGCGCGCGCCTACCGTGAAGTGGCAGACGAGCATCCCGATGCCGGATATCTGCCCCAGGCGGAGTTCTTCCACGCGCGTAGCCTCGAAGAGCTGTATGCGCGTGAAGGGATGCCGGAGGAGCTTTCCGGTGGCGGCACCCGCTTCCCCAGCACGGAGTCCGTTTCTTCCTACCAGGGCGCTATTCGGTTGTATGAAGAGGTTGCGGAGAAGTTCGCCGGGCAGCCGGTTGCCAGTGAGAGCATGTACCGCATCGGCTACATCAAATTCCACCGTTTCGCTGATACGGACGGAGCGCTTGACATTCTGAACCGCATCTCCGAGTCCCGGCGCACCGTTTTCGGCAAGGCCGATGCGGATATTCTCATCGGTGACATCCTCCTCGCCCGCGGGGATATCGCGGGTGCGATCCGGCAATACGACGCCGTGCTTCCTTCGCAGCAGCTTGAGGAGGATCAGCGCCGCGCACTGCGTTTCAAGATTGCGGAGGCCTTTTTCTTCCGGGGCGATTTCGATACGGTGCTCGTCCAGCTCGCACCGTTGATGGAGGATGTGGGGACGGACATCGCCAACGACGCGCTCGATCTTTCCGCACTGATCCAGCAGTACCGTGCGCCGGGTGAACTGCCACTGCAGAAATATGCGCAGGCCCTTTTCCTCGAACGCCAGAAAAAGAACTCCGAGGCCGCTGCGGTGACCGGCGACATTATTTCGGAATTTGCGTCGACCGATCTGGTCGATCTCGCGTATCTGAAGCAGGCGGAGCTGCAGCTGCGCATGGGGAAGCCGGGACAAGCGGCGTCCACGCTGACGGCGTTCCTTGAACAGCGTAACGAGAGTTTCCTGCGCGACCGCGGACTCTTTCGCCTCGCCCGCCTGCAGGAGGAGTCCTTGAACAACCGGGAAGCGGCAACCGGTCTCTATCAGCAGCTGCTGACCGAGCATCCGCATTCACCGCTGGCGCCCCAGGCCCGCGAACGTATTGTCGAATTACGCAAGGGGAATTCCTGATGACGCGTCTTCTTGCCGCCGTCCTTCTTCTGCTCGCCTTCGCACAACCGCTGCGTGCGCAACAGAACATCCTCATCGAGATGGATCTTCAGCAGACCGATCACCTCAAGGCCTACGGCGTCGTGTACTGGATACTGACCCGCGGGGTGGATGTCGACTGGTTGTTGAACTTCAAGGGCGGCAGTTTCCTGACTGCCTACTATCCGTTCATCGAAAACGAACTGCGTATCCGCGGCGTGTCTTTCCGCACCATCGACGGCTCCACCGCCGCGCAGATTATCGCGGATGTCGAGAGTCCGGATCAGAACATGGAAGTGGTGCGCCTCGAGAAGGCACCGAAAATAGCCGTCTACGTTCCCCCGAATTTCCAGCCCTGGGATGATGCGGTGACACTGGCATTGGAGTACGCAGAAGTGCCCTACGACAAGCTCTGGGATGAAGAGGTGGTCCAGGGCAAGCTGCAGGAGTACGACTGGCTGCATCTGCATCACGAGGATTTTACCGGGCAGTACGGAAAATTCTACGGGCAGTTCAGTACCTACCCGTGGTACATCCAGCAGGTGGCCATCAACGAATCCATGGCCAAGCGGTTGGGATTCAAAAAGGTCAGTGAACTCAAGAAAGCGGTTGCCCGTCAGATCAGGGAATATGTCGGCGGAGGGGGATTCATGTTCGCCATGTGTTCCGCCACCGACACCTTCGACATTGCACTGGCGGCGGAACATACCGACATCTGTGACGTGATGTTCGACGGAGATCCGCCCGATTCCGATTGTCAGGAGCGTCTCGACTACGAGCAGACCTTTGCTTTCGAAAACTTCAAACTCGTCATGAATCCGTACGAGTACGAATACAGCGACATCGATATAACACCGGCGTTCGGTGGCCGGCCGGACAACGACTATTTCGCGCTATTTGACTTTTCGGCCAAGTACGATCCGGTTCCGAGCATGCTCACGCAGAATCACGTCAATGTCATCGCCGGTTTTCTCGGACAGACGACGGCATTCCGCAAGGAGTTGATCAAAAAATACGTCACCATCCTCGCCGAGAAGGAGGGAAGCAACGAGGTAAAGTACATCCACGGGAATTTCGGCCGCGGCACCTTCACCTGGTACGGCGGACACGATCCCGAGGATTATCAGCATCGCGTCGGGGATCCACCGACGGATCTGTCACTGCACAAGAACAGTCCGGGCTACCGTTTGATTCTCAACAACATCCTCTTTCCGGCGGCCAAAAAGAAGCAGCTCAAAACCTGAGGGCAGGCGTGCTTCCAATGCGTTGCTACGGGTATACGTCGGGGACGATCCGCTCGATTCGACATCGTACCCCGTTTCACGCGAGAGCAAAGTGTAGGAGCGTGCGTGGATTTGTTCTCCTGATTGTTGTTTTGCTTTCGTTCGGAAGCAGCGCCTTTGCACAGTTCCGGGAGGGTGGACCTCCGAAAGGTATCGGGGTAACAAGCGGTATCACCGGGGCAATGGCCGGTATCGCTGATACGATCACTGCCGATCTGACCCCCGGGGCAGGCGAAAAGATCCTCTATCTGACCGGGGCGACGCTGGGATTCGCACTGTTCGATTACGTGGGATTCAACCTCGTGCGGGGAAACAATGTCATGCTGCCCGTGTACCGAGTGCTGCAGGGACTGGTGCAGGCCGGTGTCAGCTGGTTCCTCTATAGGAAACTGGGACTCCCGACCACCATCGCCTTCAATGTCCTCTGGTGGACCTGGGGGATGGACGCCGTGTACTACGGATATACCGAGCTGTTCAACGTGGGTGGCTCATGGAACGGTCGCGGCACCTTCAGGGCTGAAATCCTGGACAACAACTGCACCTGGGCATCATGGACGCCGGTCGGCATCGCGCGGGGGATGGATCCGGACAAGAAAATCGCGGGGGATACGCTCATTGCGCAAAGCCTGGTTGGTGCAGCACTGGCACTGACGATCACCCTGACATTCTGACGGCGCTGACGTTCTGACGGCGCTGACGTTCTGACCACCGATGTCGTCTCATGGAACCTGATGAGGGCAGACATGTGCGAACAACGCCGCCGCTTGCCTGCAGCGAACTCCGATGGACCTTCTGTCATACAGCTCTAAGCCGCCTGTAATTTCCGGTACTCTTGAATGGCCTTGTGCAGTGTCATGTCGGTGGATTCGGCGCATTCGTATTTATTTTCCGGAATTCCTTCCAGCCAGTCTATGATGTCCTGCATCTGCAGGTGTTCCACCGCATCGATCCGTTTCCCGATGATCATTTCCGTCATCGCCGAAGCGCAGGCCTGCAATCCCGAACAGCCGACGAACTGGTAGGCGGCATCTTCAATGACATCATCTGTGATTTTGAGCGAGAGAAACAACACGTCGCCGCAACCGGCCTCATGCTTGACGTGAATGGTCGGGTGTTCCATGTCGCCAAGATGCGATTCCTCCTCGAGGAGGGCGATTGCCTTCGGGGAATACCCGAGTGCGGCGAGCAGTTCCTTGCGCATGTCGTCCATGACATATCCTCAATACTACGGATTTCGTCCACACGGTCGTGGTGATGGAAAGATAGCGAATCTGCAGATATTTCAGCAGGGTTGTTTCCTCCGACCGAATGTGCTAGCTTTGAAAATAGTGTGGATTCACAGAAAACCGTCATACATATCTGAGTGCGTGGAGAAGCAGCATGAGTGTTTTGATTGACAAGAAAAGCCGCGTCATTGTGCAAGGATTGACTGGTTCCGAGGGGACCTTTCACGCCCAGCAGATGATCGAGTACGGGACAAAGGTTGTCGGAGGAGTCACACCCGGCAAAGGCGGTACGGAACATCTCGGCGTTCCCGTGTTCAATACGGTCAAGGATGCCGTGACGAAAACGAAGGCAAACGTATCCGTGATCTTCGTCCCTCCCTTCGCGGGGGCCGATGCCATCATGGAAGCCGCAGACGCGGGTATCGCTGTCATCGTCTGTATCACGGAGGGGATTCCGACCAGCGATATGGTTCGGGCGTATGAATTTGTCAATCAGCGCGGCGTGCGGTTGATCGGTCCCAACTGCCCTGGCATCATCTCGCCCGGGAAGGCGAAGGTGGGGATCATGCCGGGTTTCATCCACAAGAAGGGGCATGTCGGCGTTATTTCCCGCAGTGGCACCCTCACCTACGAAGCCGTCCATCAGCTGACCACGCTCGGTATCGGACAATCCACCTGCATCGGCATCGGTGGTGATCCGGTCATCGGCACGCAGTTCGTTGATGCACTCCAGCTCTTCAACGAAGATCCTGACACCGACGCGGTGGTCATGATCGGTGAAATCGGCGGAACGGCCGAAGAGGAAGCCGCGGCCTGGGTGAAAAAGAATATGACCAAGCCCGTCGTCGGTTTTATCGCCGGACGTACAGCACCTCCGGGACGCCGCATGGGACACGCAGGGGCCATCATCGCCGGTGGGAAGGGAACCGCCGCCGACAAGATGAAGGCCATGAAAAAGGCCGGGATCCACGTCGTGGAAAGTCCCGCTCTTATCGGCGTGACCGTAGCCAAGGCTCTCGGACTGGAACTGCAGGGTCAAAAACGGGCAGGAAACCGTTAGGCGGTGGCCGAAAGAAGTATGGAGAAAGCAGGAAGCCTGCCCGATCACTCGAATGGAGAGTGTACGGCAGGCTCTCTTTGTTCTTGCCAACGGCACGCGGTTGACGGCTCATCCGCGATGTGCACCAAAGACGCTCGCTTACCGACGCTTCACCTGCTCTTCGCAAACATCTGCGTCAGATAATACCCCCCCGTAGCTGACTGTGCCACACCTATTCCAGTCAGATCGTAATCTCCTTCGAGGTTCGCCTTGTGCCCTGCGCTCTTGATCCAACGGTCCACTGCGATACGTGCGGGATCGGAATAGCCGGAAATCGTCGCAACATTTTCCGCAGCCCCGGAAATGGGGATCTGCGAACTGATGGCGTCGACGCGGTCTGTGAAACCGTCATGACTGAAGGGAACCGTGCCGTCCGCCATGTTGCGACTGTGATTTCTTGCCTGTATAGTGATCACATCGCGCAGTGTAAGAGGAGCAAGTCCCAGGTCCACACGATGTTGATTAATCAGCGTGTGCACGCGTTGCTCGATTTCGGGGATGCCTGGATTGTCGACCGGACCGACGCCGTCGTCATCCGAACAGGAAACGAAAAAGAATACCGGGAGCAGGAGAAGGAGAGCGAGTCGGTTGCGGAGGAAACGGCGATTGCGATTGCCCATGGAATTTCGCACTCAGGATTGACAGCACATCATACCAAAGATTGCAGTTCCCGTGTAAAGAAACAAGCATGTGCGTTGTTCATGGAAGGGAAAAGCCCTATGTTGTCTGAAATGTTGTTCATTCAGCCTCCAGTCCCGCCATGACACACCGCATTTTTCCTCTCGCTCTGCTGATCGCAATCTTCGGTGGATTTTCCTCACAGGCGCAGCTGTCGACGGAGCGGCATGACCGCGGCATGACCGCGGCACCGTTTTCCCTGCAGCCACTGATCAGCGCCGGGCAGGCTGTGTCCTGCGATCCGGTGTCGAAACAATCCCCTTCCTCGATGATGAGGCAGGCCGGATCGCGTTTCGACGAGTGGCGTTTGATCGACAGTGTCTCCCTTGATACGTGGATACCGCCGCTCGGTTATGCAGGCGTGCGCTTCAACAGCGGTTCCCGCCGTCTCGAGGTCGTCCGCAGTCTGCCGCAGCTGCGCGCCGCCGCACAGCAGGCCGTCGCCCGCAGTCCGCAATGGATCCGGGCCAAGCTCGAACATACGCTCAGCGAAATCTCCGGGCAGGCCCAGGAGGGACTCGCGGCCGTCATCAATGCCGCGTCGGACCCTTACATCGACGAGATCTGCTTCGCCATCGCGCATTCCAATCCCGTCTTTCTGCAGTCAACGGTGTGCTTCCCGCAGCTGTTCGTCGACAACGCCCAGCAGATTTACGAGCATGATGAGCTGCTTCCGTATGTTGAAATCGTTGACGTCGGCAGCTCCGCAGACGGAGACTGGTATTCCACCGCACGTTACTGGCGCGTGGATGCGGACTCGAACCGCGTGCAGGTCGAGATTCCGCGGGATATCTATTACTGGTACATCGTACATCCCAAACTGTCGGATGAGGTATCCACCTATGTCGATCCGGCCGTCAGCGAAAGCGGTCCAAGCATCAAGCCGCCGCCGGATGGCGTATTCTGGAGGGAGTACCTCTTCACGGTGACCGAGCCCGTTCCCGATACGACGGGAGTGGATTTCCCCGTGCTCCGCGACATGGTATCGCAGTGCGACGTGCTCTGGGCCGACCGCGGGAGCGAACCGCAGGCAGTACGGCAGATCACGAAGTGGATCCGCGAAGTGCTGGATTTCACCTCCGGCAGCGAGCGTCCGCATCAGCCGGCGCGCATCTACAAGCTGCATATGGGACGCTGCGGCGAACATGAGGACCTCGCCGCAGCAGCGGCACGCGCTTGTCTCATCCCCGCCCGCGGTATCAGTTCCTACTCCACGGATCACGTCTGGAACGAATTCTGGGACGTGGAATGGTGCCAGTGGGAGCCGGTCAACAATTCCCACAAGAATCCGCTTGTGTATTCGGAAGGCTGGGGGAAGAAATTCGGCACCGTCATTGCGCGCCGCAGCGACGGGAAATTCATTCCCGTCACCGACCGCTACGCGAAGGAAACCTGCACACTGGAAATCCATGCGAAGGATGCGGGTGGCAAGCCTGTCGACGGTGCGGTAGTCCTCATCGCGATGCGTGTGGATCAGAGCATTTACATCGATACCTACGGGTGCACCGACCAGAACGGTGTCGCACATTTCATTCTCGGAAAGGACAACGACTATTTTGCGCGTTTCGATTCACCTCGTGGCGGCTCCAGCCCGTCGCAGGCGAATCAGGTCTCCGCACTGATGACCGGCGCGGTCGCGGGTCGGAACTACTCCTTCGAGCTCCGCAGCACTGCCAACAAGCCGGTGATTCGACAGGAAGGGACCATCGACGGACTCGAGGACGACATCGACGACTTCGTCATCGAACATGTGATCGAAGACGGAGCGCAGGCCGTGCGTTGGCAGCAGCGTTTCGACGATATCAACGCGATCGCCACCTGCGTGTTCTTCTCGGAAGAGACAGGGGGAACGATCGGCCGTGGCTATGTCGATGAAGAGAATTTCCAGGCTGTGCGCCTGCAGAATCCCTTCGCTATGAAATGGGGTGTGCCCGATCAGCTCCTCGGGCAGCCGGTGGTCGGCAGTGTCGAGGGGGTGGATTTCACAAAAAATCCGTATTACCTCTTCGTGAACCACACGAATGCGAACAATCCGGTACATGTTCGCATGCGCTTCTATCTTCGCATGTCTCCACTGGTGGATGTCGATGAAACACCCTCGGTTTCCACCTTCCGCCTGCTCAGCTTTGCCCCACATCCTGTCGGAACCGAAGGCGCATTTCTGACACTTTCCGTCCCACCTGAGGCGGTCGGAGGCCTTCGTATCGAGCTTTTCGATATTCTGGGGAGGCTTCGGCACTCCAAGACTACGGATCTCTCCCACGGAGTTCAGACGCTGAGATGGAATCCCCCGCCTTCCCTTGCCCCCGGTCAGTACCTGATGCGCTTGCTTCCAAAGTCCGGCGCCGTGATTCAGCGGCTGCTGATCATGCATTGAGGACGCAGCGAGCAGTACAGCACCCCTCCGCCTTCAGCGTGGACGGGGTGCTTTCTTTTATATCCATTGAGCGGAATCAGCCGGTATACTCTTCGAGGTTGGCGAGAGTGAGCAGCTCATTCCCGTTTTTCAACTCGGCGTTGTAGCAGCCCACACGGTTGCAGATACCGATGCAGTTTCCGTAGTCCGGCACGGGACGCGTGAACAGCGCAATAAGATCAGCTCCGCAGCTGCATTCGTCATACACCGGCAGAGGCACACCGCACTCCGGGCAGAGCAGTTTGATTACATCCCCTTTTTCGAGCCGCAGACCGAGGGAGATCCGTGACTTGTCTCCGTAAATGGGACTCAGGGCCACGAGTCCTTCCCGCAGCTCCGCATCCCGCACGCGAAGCAGAATGCCGCCGTGTTCTGAGAACTGGGCCTTGTCGTTGATCAGGTTATGGCCACGAGGGCAGTAGCATGCCTGCACGACAACAACCTTTGTGCTCTCACGCAGTTCGCGCAGGATCTGCGACGGGAAAATCATCAATCCGTTATCGTCGAATATCCGCATTTCTGGCTCCAGCCCGGGCACTATGGCGAGATTATGGTAATTCGGTGAAGTGTATCTCCAACTTACAACGCAGGGATGTCGTTGTCAAGACGGGGCTTGGAGGTGTGAAAGCAGGGAAGCGAGGAATCGTCGGGCGGATTCATGAATCTACCTGGGGTATCACTACGGGGGGGGGAATAAAATGGGCCGCCCGCGAAAAATGCGGACAGCCCATGGGGGGAGGGAGGGAGATCAAATATACATCATTCGAACTCGATTAGCAACTGATTTTTTATAACTTTTTCATTTTTTTTCACTTTCACCGATCTTATCACCCCTTCGATGTCCGCAGTGACGTCATTTTTCATTTTCATGGCTTCCAGGACGAGCAGGCTGTCTCCCCAGCGGACCTTCTGGCCCTCACTGACGTAGATTTCCTGGATCACACCGGGGATGAACGCCAAAACATGTTTCGGATTGGGCGCAGCGTAGGGCTTCCGTTTCTCGAATTTCGTCGTGAAACGGGTCTCATAGGGGGTGTCGTCGATGACGAGCCGTTGCAGGGTGGATTTTTCGCTCATGGATTAAAACGGCGGGATGCCGTGTTTCTTGTGTGGACGAAGTTCATGCTTGTCCCGGGAAATCTCAATGGCGTGGATCAGGAACTCCCGGGTTTCATGCGGACCGATGACGGCATCGACATGACCGTTCGCAGCGGCGATATACGGATTTGCAAATTTTTCCGTGTATTCCAGCACTTTCTGCTGCCGAACCGCGTCGGGATCGTCCGCCGTGGCGATCTCCTGCCGGAAGATGATGTTAGCGGCACCCTCGGGCCCCATGACCGCAATTTCCGCGCTGGGCCAGGCGAACACGAAATCCGCGCCGAGATGTCGGGAACACATGGCGATATATCCGCCGCCGTAGGCCTTGCGCAGGATGACGGTGACTTTCGGGACCGTTGCTTCACTGTAAGCATAGAGGATCTTGGCACCGTGACGAATGACTCCCGCATGTTCCTGATCCGCGCCGGGGAGATACCCAGGAAGGTCAACGAAAGTGATCAACGGGATGTTGAACGCATCACAGAAACGGATGAAACGCGCCGCCTTGTCGGATGAATCGACATCGAGAACGCCGGCGAGCACCAGCGGCTGATTCCCCACCACGCCGACGGTCTCGCCATTGAGACGGGAGAAACCGATCACGATATTTGCCGCCCAGTGCTCCTGGATCTCGAAGAATCCTGAGTCGTCACAGATGGCGCGGATGATATTCCGCACATCGTACGGTTGCCGCGGATTGACGGGGATGATTTTCTCCGGGTCAAACTCCGGTCTGGGCGGTGTTGCCGGAAAAGCATCCGGCTTCTTCCGGTTGTTCCAGGGAATGAACGTCACCAGCTGTTTGATCTGTTCAAAGCACTCCTGCTCGCTGTGAGCGAAGAAATGAGCGTTCCCCGATATCTCCGTCTGCACACGCGCACCGCCGAGATCTTCCATCGAGATCTCTTCCCCGAGAACGGTCTTGATCACTTCGGGACCGGTGATGAACATTTTCGATATGTTCTCCACCACGAAGACGAAATCCGTCAACGCGGGGGAATACACCGCCCCGCCCGCGCAGGGACCAAGTATGACGGAAATCTGTGGGATGACGCCCGAAGCGAGTGTGTTTCGGTAGAAAATTTCACCGTAACCCGCGAGGGAATTCACACCTTCCTGGATGCGGGCACCGCCGGAGTCGTTGATCCCGATCAGGGGGAGACCCAGTTTCATGGCGTGATCCATGATCTTGGTGATTTTCCGTGCATGCATCAGGCCGAGTGATCCGCCGGCAACGGTGAAGTCCTGCGCATAAATGCACACAGGGAAGCCCGAGATCTTGCCGGTGCCGGTGATCACCCCATCCGCGGCCAGCTGCTTCTTGTCCATGTCGAAATCACTGCACTTGTGCTCCACGAACAGGTCGTACTCATGAAATGAGTCGTCGTCGAGCAGCGACATGATGCGGTCTCGTGCCGTGAGCTTGCCCAGCGAGACCTGCTTCTGAATCGCCTTCTCCCCGCCTCCGAGGATGGCTTTCGATTTCCGCCGGAAGAATTCCAGCATCTGCGTGGCAAGGGACATGAATGGAGGATCTCCGTACTGTGGAAAGATGATACCCCGGAGGACGCACGTATGCTCGCGTACCAATCCTGAGGTAAACAATAAAATACGAATATTCGCCGACAAATAGCGAGAAAATGCACGAATAGAGGAGGGGGGGGAGGCCTGGGATGTCAGCACCAAGGTATCGTGCGCAGCAGTGATGCCCATCCCGGCCGGGATGCGGATTGTCCGGAAGGAGACTCAGCGCAGCAGTAGCATCGGCCGGGACTGTGATCCAGCCGCCGTCAGCAGCCGGATGTGGTACACGCCACTGGGCAGTCCGGATGCGTCGAAGAGGAATACCTGCTCGCCCTGGGCCACCAGACCGTCTGCGAGTGTGCGGACATGCCGTCCCGCGGCATCGGAGATCATCAGGCGCAGGTTCTGCGCGGATGGGACGTCAACACGAATCCGTGTCTGCGGATTAAAGGGATTGGGATGGTTGGTCCGCAGCTGTGGCGTTGCTGTCGCGTGGACACTTTTCAGGTGCTGATTGCAGAGGCTGTCAACCTCGACGGCGCCATTCACCATGACGGCCCGTGGGTTGCCGCTGTTGAATTCGAGAGTCTGCATGGTGAGCGGACTCACGGGAGGTTCGCTCCACGCAGCGAAGCATCGCAGATACAGCAACGTTCCCGTACCGGACAATGGAGTGCTGCCGCTTGCGGTGATGGAAATCACGCCGGGCTGCACGAGATTCCAGTCCACCGTGAAGGATTCGCTCAACGTCCCACGTATGTCAATGCCGACCGGCAGGAGCAGTCGTCGATCATAGGCAAGCTCGAAGCGGTAACTCGTGGTCAGGGATCCCTCGCGGTTGCTGAACAGGGTGACGGGAATCCGTTCCACCTGTTGCGAAGGCACGTGCAAGTCGTTCCTGCACCCGGCCTCCAGCGTCGTCACGCCCACACCGGTGAGAGGGATGGTGATGACGGGAGAATCACTGTCGTTGCAGCTCATCTCAACGGCGGCGTTTTTCCGGAAAATGCTGTTGGGCAGGAAACTGACCGTGACGGAGGCCGATTCGCCTGGTTGCAGGGTGTACATGCTCTGCGCCTGCAGCGAGAAATCCCCCGCGTCAGGACCCACGATGGAAAGATCGTTGATCCGCAGCGGACCGTGACCGACGTTCTCGAAGCGAATGACGCTGTCCCGCCGCGCACCGAGTTCCACTTCGCCGAAATCAATCATGGTGGAGTCAATGAGTATCTCCGGCGAGACATTGAAGATCCGTACGCGTATCGCCCCGCTGTTGTCGGCGTGCCGGTCGATGGAAAAGGGCGGATGGTCTTCGATGAATACTTCGGCCGGAGCCCCTTGCCCGATAAAGGGCACGCGGTATTCGTATGTCGGGCTCGGACCACTCGGACTGATGCGCGAGGCGATCGGTTGTCCGTTGAGCAGAAAACCGTTCGTCAACGTCGTGGCGACATTCGGAACGCCGAATTCGCCCGGGGGAATGACGCGGTAGAACGCGGCATCGATAAGACCGACACTGTCACCCTCGGCATTGATCCAGAACGTGAACGTCCCCGAACACATGATGTCGTAGGATTTTCCCGCCGCCAGCACCTGCGATTGCTTCGGCACGGTATCCACAGCGAAGATGACGATCTCTTCGAGGAACAGCTGAGCAGGAGACGGTAGGGGGAACAGAAAAAGCAACGTCGCCGTCAGGATCGTACGGGTGAAGCATGTATTCCGCATGGCAGGATCTTTCTGTGTTACAGGCGCTGTACTTCCAACATATTCGTTGAGGGTCTCTTCTGCAAGGGACTTCCGGCGGAAAACACGACATACTGACCGCGATCGACCAGGGTGGAAGCGAGCACGTCCTGGCGCAGAGCCGAAAGCTGAAAATCAACCTCCTGCAGCGGACGGATCCGGTGCGGATGCACGCCCCAGGTGAAGGCGAGCTGCCGGAGCGTTTCCTCGTTGTCGGTAAGGGCCAGAATCGGCATGGCCGGACGGTACTTCGCGATGACACGGGCAGTTCCGCCGGAGGTTGTCAATGTCACGATCGCCGCCGCATCAATCTGTTCTGCAATGACAACGCAGGCGCGTCCGATTGCATCAGCGACATTGAGGTGGATGTCCTCGGGCACGGCATGCTGTGTTGCATGGGAGCGGCGCTGGCCGTCTTCGATCGCACGGATGATGCGGTCCATATACGCGACCGCCTCGCGCGGGTAGGATCCGATGCTGGTCTCTGCGCTCAGCATGACGCAATCCGTGCCGTCGAGCACGGCGTTCGCGACATCGCTCGCCTCCGCACGCGTCGGTCGTGGATGGTCGATCATCGACTCCAGCATCTGTGTCGCGGTGATGACCGGCTTTCCGTAGAAATTGCATCGCGCGATGATGCGCTTCTGCAGGACCGGTACCTGCTCGGCCGGCATCTCCACCCCGAGATCACCCCGCGCCACCATGATGCCGTCAGCCTCGTTGACGATATCTTCGATGTCGGAAATTCCTTCGTAGCGTTCGATCTTGGCGATGATGGGGACGATGCGTCCCAGCAGTTTCATTGTCGTACGCAGCTCGATGATGTCGCGTTCGGAACGGACAAACGACAGGGCGACCGCATCCACCCCGGCGCTCAATCCGAAACGCAGGTCGTCGACATCTTTTCCACTGAGAGGCGGTGCCGAAATGGTCGCACCCGGCACGATGATTCCCTTGTTGCTCGTCAATGTGCCGCCCTTTGTCACCCGGGTGCGGATCTCCGTTGCGGTGAGTTCCTCGACCTCGAGGGAAAGATATCCGTCGTCGAGCAGGATGGTCTGTCCCTCATGCACATCACCGGGAAGTGCGTCGTACGCCGTGGAAACCCGCTCCGCCGAACCAATATCGATATCTTCCGTGGTGATGATGAAGGTTGCGCCGTCACGCAATTCCACGCCTCCGTCAGGCACTGCACCGGTGCGGATCTTCGGTCCCTGCAAATCCTGCAGAATGGCGATCGGGCGATGCAACTCGTCCGCTACGCGGCGGATGCGACCAATCGTCTCCGCATGCTCTTCATGTGTCCCGTGGGAGAAATTCAGCCGTGCAATATCCATGCCGGCCTCGATCAGACTGCGCAGCATGTGATCTTCCCGTGAGGCGGGACCGATGGTTCCGATGATTTTTGCGCGTCGCTGCATCTCGTTCCTCGTTCAAGCTGTCGTTCGGTGACGTCGTGCGGCATCAATGAGAACAGGAAGGACAGTGCCGGATGCCGCGGCGATGCATTCGTCCATTTCTCGTGCGATTGCGGAAGGTTCGGGGTTGATTTCGACGGTGTAGGCGCCGTGTTGCCGGGCGATCAGCGGAAGCGCTGCAGCGGGATAGACCATCGCTGCCGTACCGACGCTGAGAAACAGGTCGCATTCGGCGGCCGCTTGCTGTGCGAACTGCAACTCCGTCAGGGGAAGCGCTTCACCGAACCAGACGACATCCGGTCGGATCAGTCCTCCGCAGTCACAGCGCAGCGCCGTTTCTGTCGGCGGCGCCTCGTCCTCGTGGAAGAAACGTCCACAGTTCAGGCAGGTGCAGCGCTCGATATTCCCGTGCAGTTCATGCACTTCCCTGCTGCCGGCCCGGCGGTGAAGATTGTCGACGTTCTGGGTGATCAGGGAAAATTGCGGAAACAGCGTCTCCGCTTCAACCAGCGCATGATGCCCCGGATTCGGCTGTACGGCGCGTATGGTGTTTCGCCGCCAGGAATACCAGCTCCAGACCAGATCCGGATCATGGGAAAAGGCTTCGAATGTTGCCAGTTGATGTGGATCGTATCGCTCCCACAGGCCGCCACCAGTCCGGAAGGTCGGGACACCACTCTCGGCGGAGATCCCCGCTCCCGTCAACACGGCAACGTGACGCGCTGAAGCCAGGACGCGCTCGAGCGACGGGGAAATGATGCCGGCCGAATCTGCCGGTGAACGTGCTTTCATGCCAGGAATCTCCTCCATGTTGAAGACGAACCCGCCGTCACGAGCCCGCCGGCTGTAGCAGCAATCGCTTCCAGCCGGAGCGGCGGATGGCGTTTGTATTGAGCACCAGGCGGTGTGTCGCACCGCTTTGCCAGAGCGCGGAATGATCAGCGTAATGGGGACTGAACGGCTGCCCGGATTGACCGGTCGTCAGAATAATATAGCTCGAATCCGGAGATGCCAAATCGGCGACAAAACGCATCGACGGACCGACCGATGCGTCGAATGGATCGGCGAGGCTGAATTCACCGTTGTTGACCGTCGTGTTGTTCCCACCGACGGAGAACGGTCCGACATTGAAGATGCGATCGAGCGGCGAGATCGCGCCGAGAGGGTGCCGGAATTCAACTGTGTGCATCTCTCCCCACTGCCAGCGGGCCATGTCAGGACCAAAGCGGG
Organism: Bacteroidota bacterium; assembly: GCA_016928515.1. Lineage (GTDB taxonomy): Bacteria > Bacteroidota > Ignavibacteria > SZUA-365 > SZUA-365 > BM516. The sequence goes on from JAFGKR010000263.1 coordinate 15,871, forward strand.
CGCGCAGCTCGTTTACCGCTTCGGTGACGCTCCGGATCAGGATATGCTGTCGGGTTTCCACGCCGGGCGTGCGGATATTGTCGAAGATGGTCGTGCCCGTGTCCTGCAGCAAACGCGGCAGAACGCGTGTGGGGACGTTGGACAGGAAGACGAAGTGATCGAATAGCGCGCTGTCCAGTTCATCGGCGAAGGTTCCACGCAGCAGATGGACGTAGGCCACGTTGTAGATGGATGCCTCAACCGATGAAATGCTCATGCGGCAGTCCCAGCGCGCAAGCAGATTCATCACACGGGTCAGCAGGACGGGACGTGTCGGCCAGCGCCGAAGCGCTTCGACCATGATATCGCGTATTGTCCCGGCATAGACGGATTGCACATCCATTTGCATCAGTGAGAAATCGTTTGCCGTGAAGGAGGGCTGCTGCTCGAGCATCTGGCGGATGCGCATGTATCGTGAGTCACTCTCCCACAGGCTCGAAATGTGCCAGGGCGACTCTTCGACGATCCGGTTGTTGGCTGTCGCGATTTTTCCGGACGAAGGATTGAACGTCCGCGGAAGCTCATCAAAAGGGATATAGCCGAGCCATGGCTGCAGCACGCTGTTCCCCGGATTCGGCAGCTGTGGAGAAATCCCCGTGCGTCGCAGCGGAATATGACCGGCAGCCGTGTACCCGATGTTTCCGTGAATATCGGCATATACGAAATTCTGACTCGGGACACCGAAATGCTGCAATGCGTCGAGAAATCCCGTCCAGTCCGTCGCATGATTCAGCTGATACAGTGCGAGGATTTCATCGCTCGCATCCTGGCCTGCCCACCGCATACTTACGGACGGTTGAGCGGCGAAACGCGACGGCTTGCGGATTCGTCCCTCCTGGGGGTGCACCGTGCTGATAATCGGTCCATGCACTGTTTCCTGCACCTGCATGACCACCGGAAGGCTGTCCCTGACAAAGATGGAGTCGGTGCGTACGGCCAGTGGCAGGATGCGCTCCCCGATGCGATAGGTGGAATCCCTTTCCCGTACCTCCTCGATGAAGAAATCCACGTCATCCGCCATGACATTCGTCATACCCCAGGCGATATACTCGTTGTGTCCGATGACCACTGCCGGAGCGCCGGGCACGGTGACACCCGCCACGTTCAGCCCGGGTGCCTGGAGATGCATCACGTACCAACGCGCCGGCTGCATATAGAGAAGATGTGGGTCATTCGCCAGGAGAGGTTTCCCGCGCATGGCGTGTGCGGAGTCCACCGTCCAGCTGTTGCTGCCGATTGCCGAACCCGGCCTGCCCAGCAAGCGCTGGGAGGCAAGTAGTCCGTCGCGAAGCAGCACGCCATTTGTGACTGTCGCGATGTGGGGAGGAAGGATGACGGCCTCGCCGTCGGATGTGGGGAAGAACGTGCGAGCCTTCTCCTCCCCGAAACGTGCAACGAGGTCACCCATCACCAGATCCGTCCACCACGAAAGGGCGAGTTCCCAGCCCATGAGACGGGTGACGATCAGTGAATGAACGGGGAGCCAGGGCTCGGGATCGTATTGAAGGATGTCGAATTCGATCGGGTAGCTGCCTTCATGATCGCGAAGGAAGGCGTTCACCCCCGCGCAATAGGCGTCGAGAACGCGTCGGGTTTGCGGAGAAACCGACTTCATCAGGCTGTCCGCGATATGATGAAGGCCGATGGTCCGCATCAGTCGGTCGATCGGGAGGGCCTCCGGGCCGAGGATTTCGGCGAGCCGGCCCTGTCCGTAGCGACGAAGAACATCCATCTGCCAGAGGCGGTCCTGCGCGTGCACGTACCCGGCCGCGACGTACGCATCATACTCCGAGCTGGCCAGAATGTGCGGGAAACCGGCGGGATCACGGAATACCTCCACCTCCGCCGACAGGTCTGCGAGTGCGGCGTTTCCCTCGATGTCGGGAAGAGATTTGGTTATCAGGCGGTACAATGTGCCGGCTGCGACCGCTGTGATGATCAGCAGCGAACCGACCAGCCCGATGAACACGACATGTCTGGACCGTTTCTCCATACGTGACGCAAACTAGTACCTGCCCTCCCGAAATCCAACGACCGGCTTTCCGGCTGGCCTTCAGGGTTCCGGTCATTACGTTTTTTTCGAAAAAATCCGTAACATTCATTCCAATCGTGAGGAGAGATTGATATCATTTCCATGAACACGCATCCGAACAAGCGGAGACGGGTCGCCCGGGAGAATATGCTGGATCGCTTCCGACATATCATCGTATCGCTGTGCTTCTGCATGCTTCTCGTGTCGACCGCAACTGCACAACAGAAGTATCCGGAGCGCGAAAATCTTGGTCCGATGATCAATTCCGAATACGACGAGGTGTTGCCGGTCATCGCCCCGGATGCGAAAACGCTCTTTTTCGTGCGCAAGGGACATCCGGAAAATGTCGGTCCGGACAAGAAGGACGATATCTGGCTCAGCAGATTGCAGCCGGATGGGACCTGGGGACCCGCCCGCAACATCGGGTTACCCCTGAATACGCCCGGTTTCAATTTCGTTTGTTCGGTCATGCCGGATAACAATACGCTGCTGCTCGGGAATCAGTATTTTCCCGACGGCTCGCAAGATGAAGGCGTATCGCTCACCACACGCACTGCAGAGGGATGGTCAACCCCGGTGAATCTCCGCATCCTGAAGCTCAACAATCTCTCCGAGTGGTCGGAGTACACGATGTCGCCTGACGGGCGCGTGCTGATCCTGTCCATTCTTCGTCCCGACAGCATCGGCGGGCGCGATCTGTATGTCAGTTTTCGACGTGAAGACGACAGCTGGACGGAACCGGAGAATCTCGGCCCGGAGATCAACAGCACATTCAGTGATATCACACCTTTCCTTGCCGCCGATGGCGTGACGCTGTATTTCAGCAGCGACCGTCCGGGCGGCTACGGCAATAACGACGTCTACATGACAAGACGTCTGGATTACAGTTGGAAGAAATGGTCTCGCCCGCAGAATCTCGGGTATCCGATCAACACGCCGGGTTGGGATGCGTATTACACGGTCCCTGCAAATGGGGAGTACGCCTATTTCGTCTCCACGAGCAGCGGATACGGAAAGAGCGACATTTTCCGCATTGTGCTTCCGGAAGACGCCCGGCCGATTCCGGTCATGCTGGTCAGCGGGAAAGTGCGTGACGTCGATGGGAATGTCGTTCCTGCAACCATCTCGTATGAACGTCTTTCCGACGGTAAGGAAATCGGAACGGCAACAGCGGACCCCGAGACGGGAGAATATAAAATTGCACTGCCTCTCGGTTATGACTATGGTTTCCATGCCGAAGCGGACGGTTACTATCCCGTCAGCGAACATATTGACCTCACGGAACTCGGTGGGTTCGATGAGATCGTGCGGGATCTCGTCCTCGCTCCGTTACAGCACGGAGCGTCGATCCGGCTGAACAATATTTTCTTCGATTTCGACATGGATATCCTTCGAGATGAATCCAAGCCCGAACTCGATCGTCTCGTGCGCCTCCTGAAGAAGTATCCGAGCATGATGATACAGATCGACGGTCACACCGACGACTATGGCGGATACGAATACAACATGAACCTGTCCCTGCGCCGCGCCCGCGCGGTCGTGAACTATCTTGTTTCCGAGGGAGTTTCGGAAATTCGCCTCATCCCGCGCGGTTTCGGGAAAACCCGCCCCGTCGCCACCAACGAAACCGACGAAGGCCGCCAACTTAACCGGCGCGTCGAATATACGATTCTCCAGAACTGACCGCGTCAATCGAGGCAACAGAAATGCGATTCTTCGAAACCCGTCTCTCCGATTCCACCGATTGCGACATCACGCTCTCCCATGATCCCGAGGATCCTTCCTCCTGGATAGTCCGGAAATGGAAGAAGCGGCTGTTCGGGAAGCGTTGCGAGCTTTCCCTCTGGTTTGCCACCAAGGAACAGGCGGAAACCTACGCACGCACTCTCATCGAGGATGCACGGAAGCAGCGCCGCAAGGCGGCATGAACCTCGAGACACTTCATGCAGGATCTCCTGACATATTCGGTCGAGAACATTCGGCAGCAGGTGAAAGACGCACAGGATGACCACGGTATTTTCGTCATACGTCTGTATGTCACGGACGACGGACGACCCGCACGCGAGGCAACCGGGCGTACAGACCTCTTCTATTACTACCCGTCCGGCGGCACGATTCGTGACCGCGATCGGAACATCATCTTCTACGAGCCCAAGCTCGACAAGTATCACTCCGCGAATCGCGACGGGTGATCTTCACGCCAACGCCACATCATGATCATTTCTGCCCTGCAGTTCAGTCCCTCTTTTCTTGACGTCTCCGCGAATCTGCGGATACTCGCGGAGTACCTGGAAACCTGTCCAGCCGACCTCGCAGTCCTTCCGGAACTCTGCACCACCGGCTATTTTTTCCATGACACAGAGCAACTGCACTCCGTCGCCGAGGCGCTGGACGGCCCATCCTGCACGTTTTTCCGAGAAGCGGCGCGTGAGCAGAACCGCGCAATTGTTGCGGGGTTTGCGGAACGCAGTGGGGATGCGGTCTTCAACTCGGCCGTCACTGTTTTCCCGGACGGCGGTATGCACGTCTACCGCAAGGTGCATCTGTTCGCAGAGGAAAAGCGACATTTCACTCCGGGCGATACGGGTTTCCCGGTGATCCGATGGGGTGACCGTCTGCGTCTTGGCGTGATGATCTGTTACGACTGGCGTTTCCCGGAAGCCGCACGCACCCTGGCGCTGAAGGGCGCGCAGCTGATTGCGCATCCGTCGAACCTGGTTGCCGCTCCACGGCACTGGAAGCCGGTGATGCGGGCCCGCTCATTCGAGAACAAAGTGTTCACCGTCACCGCCAATCGAAACGGGGAGGAATTCCGTGGGCAGGAACGTCTGCACTTCCACGGTTGCAGCCAGATTATCGCACCGAACGGGACGACACTCGAGGAGGTGGACGAAGATTTCGACGGCTGGATCTCCGCAGACATCGATCCCGTACGTGCGGACGAAAAAGCATTTTCTCCCTGGAATGACATCATGACGGACCGCCGTCCCGATCAATACGAACTCTGATCCCCCATGCGAAACCTGCTGTTGCGTACCCTGATTGAATGTGTCATGCGAACCATCTCGTTCAGCGTGGAAAACGAAGGACCGATCAACCGGCTCATCGCTGATCGTCTCCCGTTCGTTCTCGTGTTCTGGCACGGATCCATGACGTTCCCGTGGTGGCGGATGCGGCGCACCAACTCCGCAGCACTGGTCAGTCACAGCAAGGACGGACAGATTCTCGCTGATCTGCTTCGAAGCTGGGGCTATACCGTTCTGCGCGGTTCCAGCAGCCGGGGGAGCAAGGAAGCGATGGGCGCCATGCGAGGTGCGGTGCGCAACGGCCATGTTCTCTGTGTGACGCCTGACGGACCGCGCGGTCCGTATCATGAGATGAAGATGGGTGCAGTGCGTGTCGCTCAAACAATGAAGGTCCCTCTGGTAATGGTCACCGTGGGCTATCGCCGCTACCGCCGCCTGAAAAGCTGGGATCTATTCGAAATCCCCTTTCCGTTCACCCATGCACGCGTTATCTACAGCGATCCGCTCACTATCAATCCCGAACTGACAGGCATGGAGCTGGAGGAGGAGCGGCTCCTGCTTGAAAAAGCTCTGCACGCGCAGTACCGTTCCGCCGTCCTGGACGTCACCTGAGGCGTCTCCCCCATGCGTTTTTTCCTCGCCCGAATCTATGCGTGTGTCATGCGCCTCAGGAATGCGGCCTACGACAGGGGCTTCTTCACCACACACCAGCTGGATGTCCCGGTCATCTCTGTCGGAAATATCACGGCAGGCGGGACGGGAAAAACCCCCATCGTGGAGTACCTGCTGAGTTTCCTGTTGCGGGAGGGATGGCGCCCTGCGGTTGTCACGCGCGGATATAAACGTCGCTCGCGCGGGATGGTGGTGGTTTCGGACGGGGCGGGGAATATCGTCCCGGTCTACGAGAGCGGTGACGAAGCAGCTCAGATCGCCCGAAAGTATCCTGCTGCTGTCGTGATCGCGGATGCGAATCGCGTGCGCGGGGCACGGTACGCCGTTTCCGAGCAAGCTGCCGATATCATCCTTCTCGACGATGCATTCCAGCACCGGGCCATCGGCCGTGATTGCGACATCGTCGTCATCGACGGTGCGGAAGATCTCGAGGCGCAACGGGTTATTCCTGCCGGACGTCTCCGGGAGGCCCTTGAACATCTGCGTCGCGCCGACATCGTTCTGCTCAGTCGCTGCCCGGATGCGGATACCTGCGGCAGGGTCGCTGTCGCGGTTCGTCGCCTTTCTTCCGCAGCTGTATTCCCGACACGCTTTGATGCGCATCGATTGCGCGTCTTCGCACTCTGCACATCAGCCCCTGCAGTTGAGCATCCCTCGCACGGCGAACCATGGCTTGTAGAGGAAGGAGACATCCTGCCGGCAGGAGTCTTGAAAGGAAAACGCGTTTGTGCCTTCTGCGGCATCGGTGCGCCGGTATCATTCCGGACAATGCTCGAGCACCTGGGAGCTGATATCCTTGCGTTCCGGGTGTTTCCCGATCATCACTGGTATACGCAGGAGGAAGGTGTCGCTCTGCGCACGCAGGCAGCACACCTCGGTGCGGACGCACTGGTCACCACGGAGAAAGATGCCATGCGGCTGCCGGATATTTTCGGCGGGAAGGAAGAGCAACGAGTGGAAGGAAAAACGGTGCACCTGCCCGTGAGACCTGCGAGTGTGGATGCAATCCGACCACCGCCGATCGCGATCACATACCTCACTCTCCGGTTCTCTTTTTTCGGGGGGGAAGATGCATTTCTCAGCGAAGTGCGGGCACGCATTTCGCGCCGTGGGTTATGACTGCACCCCGCTGGTACGATAGCGGAGTATATTCGCGCAACGGCTACAGAAATGGGTTGTAGGGGAACGTCTCAGCAGCTCGCCGTCGATGCTGCACTTACAGAAAATGCAGCGGCCGTATTCCCCGCGCCGGATGCGGTCCAGCGCCAGACGGAGTTCATTGAGCTGCGGATCTCCTTTGAATGCAAGTTTCGCGATGATGGACTCCTCCGTGAGTTCCAGAACCGGCTCCTGATACACATCCTGCAGGATGTTCGCAATCCTGTCGAGGATGATTTCTCGTATTTCCAACGTCTGCGTATCGAACGACACGCCACCTCCTGATTGAATTCCCAAGTGTATCAGATGGCAACTCACCGGGGGATAAAAAAATCCGGGAGATTCCTCCCCACATTATGAAATGAAATTTTCTGAATGTCAAGGCAGAGGCCGGTGACCAATAACGTTACCTGCCCAGAAACACCATGAGGATGGAGATGTCGGAACTGCTCACACCCGAGATACGCGATGCCTGCCCGATACTGCGTGGACGAATGCGCATCAGTTTTTCGCGTCCTTCGGTCGAGAGTGAATGTACGCGCAGGTAATCGAAGTGCTCCGGAATCTGTGCTTCCTCCGTGCGTCGAAATTTCTCTACCTCCCGCTGCTGTCGTTCGATATACCCCAGGTATTTGGTCTCGATCTCCACCTGTTCGAGGACGCGGGCATCCGCGATCGCCCGTGCGATGCCGGTGTCCGAGGCCAGGCCGTCAAGACGCAGAACATCCTCCGCACGCACACCCTCGCGCCGGATGATCTTGCCGAGAAATTCGTTTTGTGTCACCGGTGGAGAGGAGATCGACGCGAGGAAGGGATTGAGAACACGGGGAGACAGTGTACGCGACTCCACGACATCGCGAAGCAAGGTGATATGTCCGTCGCGTTCTTTCATTGCACGGTAAACCTCGTCGGGAATGAGACCGTAGCGATGCCCGTAGGGCATGAGCCGGCGGTCGGCATTATCCTGACGCAGAAGCAGGCGGTATTCGGCACGCGAGGTGAACATGCGGTACGGCTCAAGCGTGCTCTTGTTGACGAGGTCGTCGATGAGCACGCCGATGTAGGCCTCGCTGCGCGGGAGGATGAAGGGCTCCTCACCGCGGAGGGATAGCACAGCATTGATGCCGGCCATCAGTCCCTGCGCAGCCGCCTCCTCGTACCCGGAAGTACCGTTCACCTGTCCGGCGAGAAAGAGTCCGCCGATGACTTTGGTCTCCAATGTCAGCTTGAGCTGATGCGGTGGGAAGAAATCATACTCCACCGCATAGCCCGGACGCAGCATCTCCACATCCCGCAATCCCGGTACCGTGCGCAGCGCACGCAGCTGGATCTCCGCCGGGAGACTTGAAGCGAAGCCGTTGACGTATACCACGTCGGTGCTGCGTCCCTCAGGCTCGAGGAAGAGATGATGCCCGGTCTTGTCGGCGAAACGCACGATTTTATCTTCGATGCTTGGGCAGTAGCGCGGTCCGACGCCCGTGATCCGTCCCGTAAACATAGGTGAGCGGTCGAATCCCTCGCGCATAACGTCGTGCGTACCCTCGTGCGTGCGTGTGATGTAACAGGGGACCTGCTCAATCTCCGGTGTCTGGGACTGGAAGGAGAACGGTTGCGGCGGTTCGTCACCCGGTGCGATCTGCGTTTCATCGAGATCGATCGTCTGCAGGGATACGCGCGGTGGTGTACCGGTCTTGAGCCGGCCCGTCTCGAATCCGTAACGAAGCAGCGTCTCGGTGATGCCCGTGGCGTGCTGTTCGCCATGGCGCCCGCCGATGGTCTTGTCGAGTCCGGTATACATCGTACCGTTAAGGAAAGTCCCTGCGCAGACGATAAGCGCTCGGCAGGTGATCTCCTCGCCCCCGGACGTCGTGAGGCCCGCCACACGATTGTTCTGCACATGCAGCAGCGTCACCATACCGGTGATGATATCCACGCCGGGTGTTTCCTCGACCACACGACGAGCCACGTGCGAATATCCCTCGCGGTCGTTCTGGCTGCGTGGTGACCAGACGGCGGGACCCTTCGAACGGTTCAGCATCTTGAACTGAATGGCGGAGGCGTCGGCCATGTGTGCCATCACACCCCCGAGCGCGTCGATTTCACGGACCAGGTGCCCCTTGGCCGTGCCACCGATGGCGGGATTGCAGGACATGCGCCCGATGGCCACCGGATCCATGGTAATCAGTGCGACGGTACTTCCCATGCGTGCGGCGGCGACCGCAGCTTCGATGCCGGCGTGTCCGCCACCGACCACAGATATATCATAGCGCTTTGCCATATCATTATAAAATACGAAAAGGCGCGAATCGTTCCATCCACCCGACGCAATTCTCATACCTCGCGCACGCAAAAGCTCTCGCTCTCGCCCGGCTCCATTCGCGATGGGGGGAAATTTATCCCCATCTCCGAAATGCAACCTTCACCCATCAGCACCGTAGGCTGATTGGGCTAAAGACATAGGGAGAAACAAAACCCTCCTCAACACACCCTCCGTCAATCAGTAAGTGGCAGGTACGCGAGATCGCCTGCCATTTTTTATAGCTCGAACCGATCTCCCGGCGACGGGATGCTGATATTCCGCAACCCCAGTTCCTCTTCCATGCGATGCTGCATCTTCTGTGCCTGGTCGAGATCACCGTGCACGAGAAAGGAAGCGCGCAGCCGCTCGCGGTCGAACTGCCCGTGATACCGGATGAGTTCGTCGCTGTCGGCGTGGGCGGACAGGCTGTTTAGCACGACGACTTCCGCGTTCAGATGGTATTCCTCCCCGAAGATCTTCACGATGGGATCGCGCTCCACGATGCGCCGACCGAGCGTGTACTCTGCGTTGTAACCTGTGATGAGAATGGTGTTGCGCTCATCTTCGATATTGTTTATCAGGTGATGCAGGATGCGTCCGCCTTCGCACATGCCCGAGCTCGAGATGATGATCATCGGGTCAGTGCGCGCGTTGAGAGATTTCGACTCGTTGACGTGCGTGATGTAGCGGAGATTCTCGAAGCTGAAGGGATTCTGATGCGTGAGGATGGCCTGCCGTGCATCGGTGTCCATGCATTCGGGATGGATGCGGAATATCTGCGTGGCGTTGACACTCAAGGGACTGTCAACAAACACCGGGATGTCGGGCATGCGTCCAGCTTCGCGCAGTTCGTGCAGGTGGTAGACCAGTTCCTGCGTGCGACCGACGGAGAATGCGGGAACGATGATTTTTCCGCTCCGTGCGACGGTGCGCTTGATCACGTCCTCGAGACGATCGAGAATCACCTCGCTGCCGAGATGGAAGCGTCCGCCGTAGGTACTTTCACTGATGAGATAGTCCACGTCGCCCGGATGCTCGGGATCGCGGAGGATGGGGCGGTCCGGCCTGCCGAGGTCGCCGGTATAGCAGAGTCGTATGGTGCGGTCGCCGTCACGGATCTCGAAAAGACTCACCGCGGAGCCGAGGATATGGCCGGCGTCGTAAAAGGTGACATCCACGTCGCTTGTAACGGCGGTTTTACGTCCGTATCCCACGGTCTGAAAGGATCCGATCGCGTCGACGACGTCATCCATTCCGTAAATCGGTTCCACCGGCGGCAGCCCCTTCTTCGCGTGCAATTTGTTGACGAACTCCGCGTCTTTCTGTTGCAGGAAGGCGCTGTCGAGCAGCATGATGTTCGCCAGGTCGCGTGTCGCCGCCGTACAGATGATTGATCCCCGGAAGCCGTGTTTGTAAAGCATGGGGATCTTCCCGCTGTGATCGATATGCGCATGTGATAGCACCATGACGTTGATCGAGGCGGGATCGAAGGGAAAGCTGCTGTTCAGCTCATACGACTCTGCCCGGCGTCCCTGAAAAAGGCCGCAGTCGATGAGAATACTTGTACCGTCGATGCGAAGCAGATGGCTGGAGCCGGTGACGTTTCGTGCCGCGCCGTGAAACGTGATGTCCGTCATACCCTGAATCCTGTGTGTTGTGTGATCGATATCCTGCGCGTGCATGCGGAGGGCGCATGCACGCAGAGGAAGGAACGAGAGAGCGGGAGCGGCTCCGGGAATGCCGTGAAAGCGGTATGGAAGGCGCTACCGGTCGAAACAAAATACGCCTTGCCCACGGGGGATACAACCGGGACGCGGCAGCGGATTTCGGAAAAACAGATCATACGGAGCGACGTTCAGGTCCATGATCAGGGGGGGAAAACACCTCGACCAGCGTTTCACCCCTGTTCTTATTGGCGAAAAAAACACGTCGGTGACAAAAAAGTATTTGACTCAAGGAAAATTTTGATTATGTTTGATCGACTTATCACACCACATCCACTATTTTCAGGAGGCATTCATGGCAAAAGTCGAGCCGAAGCCGATGACCAAGAAAGAGATCATCGACCATCTCTCCGAGAAACTCGGTCAGCCGAAAAAGACGGCTGAGACGTTTCTCAACGAGTACAACGACCTGGTTTACAAGCAGACCAAGAAGATGAAGGAATTCACCATGCCGGGTCTCGGGAAATGGGTCGTCGGAAAGTCCAAGGCACGCAAGGGCCGCAATCCGGCCACGGGTGAAGAGATCAAGATTCCCGCGAAGAAGGTGCTGAAATTCCGCGTCGCCAAGGCGGCAAAAGACGCATCCCTCTGAGTATCGCACAACAGAAATGAAAGAGGCGCCCGCGTGGCGCCTCTTTTTTTCCTGTTTTTTCAGTTTCGTGCAATGTACCTTCGATAGTCCTGCCAGGGAGCGCAGGACCAAAACGCGCATCAGTCAGTTTGGGGGAGTGTCATGATTTCCACGGTCTTCAGTGCATCCACACACGGAATCAGTGCCAGCATCATCACGGTCGAAACGCATATCGAGAGCCAGATTCCCGCCATTGTTGTCGTGGGATTGCCGGACAATACCGTCAAGGAAAGCCGGGAGCGGGTCTCGGCGGCAATCAAGAACTCGAATTTCCCGTTTCCGCTGCGCCGCATCGTCATCAACCTCGCACCCGCGGATATCCGCAAGGAGGGATCCTCCTTCGATCTCCCGCTGGCGATGGGGATTCTCCATGCGACGAGTGCGATCGGCGATCCGAAGTCGACCGAAACGATTTTCCTCGGTGAACTGGCGCTCGACGGCAGTCTGCGTCCCATTCACGGAGCGCTCTCGATTGCGCTCGAAGCACGACGGAGGGGATTCCGCCGCATCATTCTTCCCGCGGCCAATGCGCGGGAAGCGGCGATGGTGCAGGAGATCGATGTCCTTCCCTGCGCGTCCCTGCGCGAAGCGGTGAGCCGTGCCAACGGCAGTCATCCCAATGCCGCGCCGTTCCGTGTCGATGTCGCACAGGTGTTCCGCGAACAGCAGTCGGTTTCGACGATGGATTTCTCGGATGTGAAGGGACAGGAGCATGTCAAGCGTGCTCTCGAAGTCGCGGCGGCCGGTGGACACAACATCATCCTGATCGGTCCGCCGGGATCGGGGAAGACCATGCTTGCCAAACGCATCCCGACCATCCTGCCACCGCTGAGCTTCGACGAGGCACTCGAGACGACGAAAATTCATTCGGTATCGGGATTGCTTCCGCCCGGTGCGGCGATCGTCGCGACGCGTCCCTTTCGCGCCCCGCATCACACCATCAGCGACGCCGCCCTGGTGGGAGGAGGGATCGGCTATGCGCGTCCGGGAGAGATCAGTCTCTCGCACAACGGGGTATTGTTTCTCGACGAACTTCCGGAGTATGCACGCAACGTGCTGGAGGTGTTGCGACAGCCGCTGGAGGAGGGAGCGGTGACGATTTCCCGTTCGAAGAGTTCGGTGGAGTATCCGGCGGACTTCATGCTCGTCGCTGCCATGAATCCCTGTCCCTGCGGCAATGCAGGCAATCCGCGGCAGCCCTGCACCTGCTCGGAAATCCAGGTGCAGAAGTACATGAGCCGCATCTCGGGTCCGCTGCTCGACCGCATCGACATCCACATCGAATGTCCCCAGGTCAAGTACCAGGAACTCGCCAGCGAACGTCGGGGCGAGACGTCCGAAGTCATCCGGGCGCGGGTGGTTGCCGCCCGGGAGCGACAACAGCAGCGTTTTCGTGCGCGGAAGGACCTGCACTGCAACGCCTCGATGAACAGCCGTGACATCACGCGCTACTGTGCTGTCGATGACGGCTGCAAGGAGCTGCTGCGGCGTGCCTCACAGAATCTCGGACTCAGCGCACGCGCCTACGATCGCATTCTCAAGGTCGCCCGCACCATCGCGGATCTGGGCGACAGCACAACCATCCGTCCCGAGCACATTTCCGAGGCCATCCAGTACCGCGACCTGGATCGGCGGATGTAGCATTCACCGAAGTGATGCGGAAACTGCATATTTCGTGTGTTGATTATGCATATATGATGGGAAATATGCAGAATCTGCATATCCAGCACGGTGTTGATGCAGAAACTGCATCACTGTCTCCGTCCGAATCTCTCCCGCAGCACGAGAAACACGAACGCCGGGATGCCGAGGATGTAGCGGCGCCAGAGGCGGCGCGGTTCGTGCAGGAGGCGGTGCAGCCATTCGAGTC